>JBGPGW010000077.1:0-12799 GCA_041484095.1 Alphaproteobacteria bacterium
CGCGCCCTTGCTCGAGCCGTAATTCGCCCGCGCCTTGCGCCCATAGGCGGAGGGCACCGCGGTGATGTTGACGATGCGGCCCCAGCGATGACGCTTCATGCCCGCGACCGCCGCCTGAGAAAGGCGCATGGGTGCCATGAGATTGATCTCGTGGACGCGGAGCATGTCGTCCATGTCCACATCCTCGATCGCGGCCGGGCTGCTCATCCCGGCGTTGTTGACGAGGATGTGCGGGGACTCGCGCTCGATCATCCGGCACAGCGATTCGACGGATTGCGGATCCTCGAGCTTCAACTGGACATAGCGGCAGCCCGCGGGCACCTCGCCCTCGGGTTTCGTGCCGGTGCCGATGACGGAAGCACCCCGTGCGGAAAGCGCCTCCGCGATGGCGCGGCCGATGCCGCGCGTGCCGCCCGTCACGACGGCGCGCTTGCCCGCGAGCGGCGGCGTCATCGCTCTGTCTTCCCGGCGATCAGAGGACAGCGTGGCCCGCGTCTCGCTCACAGCGTCCGCGCATAGCCGCCATCGATGACGATCTGGCGGCCGGTGATGAAGGTGTTGTCGGGGCCCGCGAGAAACGCGACGAGGGACGCGATCTCTTCGGGCGTGCCGAGGCGCTTCATCGGAATGCGCTCGGCGATGGCGGCGATCTCTTCGGGCTTGAACAACTCCTTCAGCACATCCGTGTCGGTGAAGCCGGGTGCGACGCAATTGGCGAGGATCCCGTCAGCGGCGAGATCGGCCGCGAGCGTCGCATGCAATGCGTCGAGGCCGGCCTTGGCGGAGGCGATCGCCGCGCGCGTCTTCCGGCCGATGAAGGTGCCGGAGAGCGCCGTGATGCCGACGAAGCGGCCCCAGCCGTGCCGGCGCATGCCGGAGACGGCCGCCTTGCAAAGAAGCATGGGCGCCACGAGATCGATCTGGTGCGTCGCGCGGAAGGTCTTCGCGTCGATCTCGGCCCAGCTCTGCGGGTTCGAGACGCCCGCGTTGTTGACGAGGATGTGCGGCGCCTCGCGCTCGATCACGCGGCACATCGATTCAACCGAGGAATCGTCATCGAGGCGAAGCTGCTGGTAGCGGCAGCCCTCGGGCAGGCCGCCCGACGGCTTCGTGCCGGTGCCGATGACATCGGCGCCGTCGGCGGCGAGCCGCGCCGCGATCGCGCGCCCGATGCCGCGCGTCGCACCCGTGACGACGGCCAGCTTTCCCTGAAGGGGAGAGTCCATCGCCTAGACCTCCCGCAGGCGGGAGAGACCGCCATCCACGACGATATTCTGGCCGGTGACGTAGCCGTTCTCGGGCCCCGCGAGCCAGGCGACGACGGCCGCGATCTCCCGCGGCTGCGCGAGACGCTTCATCGGCACGGTCTTGGCCAAGGCATCGAGCCGGTTCGCGTCGTAGATCGCCTTGATCAACTCCGTCTCCGTGAAGCCGGGTGCCACGCAGTTCGCGAGGATGTTGAAGGGTGCGACTTCGGCCGCGAGCGTGCCCGTGAGGCCATCGAGCGCCGACTTGCTCGCGGCATAGGTCGCGCGGGCGCTGCGCGCCATGGGGCCCCAGATCGAGGTCAGGTTGACGATGCGCCCCCAGCCGTGACGCTTCATGCCGGGAATGACCGCCTGGCAGAGGCGCATCGGCGCCATCAGGTTGATCTCCTGCACGCGGCGGAACTCGCTGTCCTCGATCGCCTCATAGGCCTGCGGGTTGGAGACGCCGGCGTTGTTGATGAGGATATGCGGTGCCGTGCGCCCGAGATTTTCGCAGAACGCATCGACCGAGCGGGGATCGTCGAGCACGAGCCGCTCGTACCGGCAGCCTCCGGGCAGCGCGCCCGACGGCTTCGTTCCGGTGCCGACGACCTCGGCCCCTTCGGAGACGAGCCGCTCGGCGATCGCGCGCCCGATGCCGCGCGTCGCCCCCGTGACGACGGCATGCCGTCCGGAAAGACGTCCGGCCATCACGCCCTCAGCACGATCGGCCGTTCGCGCCGGAATGCCACCTCTTCGGCGGGCTCCTCGTCGAGCTCGCGCGCGTAGCGGTGGCCGGCATAGACCGCATGCGCGATGGCGCCCGGCGCCAAGCAGTCGCCGATTCGCGTGACGGAGCGGATGCCCGCCTCCGTGAGCGCATCGGGATCGCCGATCAGCTCGTGATAGAGCGGCGCCACGGGATCGCGCATGACGACAATGACGACGGAGGTCGCGGCCAGCGCCATCTCCCGATCGGTGTGGATGTGCCGGAGGCGCACCTCGCCCTTGCGGATTTCGGCGAGGTTGTGGTGCGTCAGCATCTCGATGCCGGCATCCGACAGGTGTTTCGCGACGTATTTGGTCTCCATGGTCGCGTAGCTCCATGCCGCGACCTCGGCGGCCGGAGAGACGATGGTCACCTTGCGCCCCGCCTTGGCGAGCACCTCGGCAACGACCGAGCCCATATAGTACTGATCGTCGTCGAACACGATGACGGGGCCCTCGGGCAGCTTGCCGTCCATCACGTCGTCGGGCGTGTAGACGTGGGCGCCGTCCGTGCCGGGAATCGGGTAGTAGTTCGTGCGGCCGTAGCCGTCCTTGCGCCAGCGCGATCCCGTCGCGATCACGACGCGGTTGAAGCCGAAGTCGCGCACGTCCCCAGCCGTGAGGCGGCTCTCGCGATAGACGTCGACATTCGTGAGCTTCGCGATCTGCCCGACGCGCCAGTCGCGCACGCGCCCCCATTCGGCCAGTCCCGGCAGGCGGCACTCGCGCGCGACCCGCCCGCCCAGCTCACGCCCCGCCTCGGCCAGATGGACCTGGTAGCCGCGGGCGCCGAGCGCGCGGGCGCATTCGAGCCCCGCAGGACCCGCGCCCACCACCAGCACCGTATCGTCGGATTTCTTGGGCGCGATCCTCTCGGGATGCCAGCCCTTGCGCCACTCCTCGCCCATCGTCGGGTTCTGCGTGCAGCGGATCGGCGAGACGGTCCAGTGCCCGGAGACGCAGATGTTGCAGCCGATGCACTCCCGGATGTCCTCTGGCCTGCCCTCCTCGATCTTCCGGGGCAGGAATGGATCGGCGATCGAGGGACGCGTGGCGCCGATCATGTCCATGACGCCGCGCTTGATCTGCCTGACCATGGTGTCGGGCGAGGTGAAGCGTCCGACGCCGACGACGGGCTTGGTCGTGACCTTCTTCACGAGCGCGGTCTTGGCCTCATGCGCCGCCTCCGGCGCGAAGCGCGATGTCCGCGAATCGTAATCCCAGGAGCCGACCACGATATCCCAGAGATCCGGCGCCTCGGCGAGGCACTCGATGATCTCGCGGCCGTCGCGCTCGGCCTCGATGCCGCGCGGCCCGATCATCTCGTCGATGATGATGCGCACCGTGACCGCGCAGTCGCCCTTCACGCCTTCCCGGCAGGACTCGATGATCTCGCGCAGGAGACGCGTGCGATTCTCGACCGAGCCGCCGTATTCATCCGTCCGCCCGCTGCGCGGCGAAAGGAACTGATAGGCCACTTGCGAGAAGTTGACGTCGACCTGGACGATTTCGCATCCCGCGCGCTTCGAGCGCTCCGCGGCCTTCTTCCACCAGCCGAGCATCCGCTTGATGTCGCCCTTGTCCATGGCGCGCGTGTATTGCGGATCGTACTGCGTGCAGGGGCGGTCGGACGCCCCCATCGGCACTTCGCGCGAGAGGCGATTGGGGTTGTAGTTGCAGGCGAAGGCGAGCTGCACGCCGGCGAGAGCCCCGTAGGCATGCACCTTGTCGCACATGAGGGCGAGCCAGGCGACGTCGCCGTCGTCCCACAGAGTCTGCACGGCCTCGCCCAAGATATCCGAATGCGGATGGATCGAGCAGTGCTCGGTATGGATGACGCCCCAGCCGCCCTCGGCCTTCATCTCGCGCATACCGGCATGCATGTTGGGGCGGTGCTCGCCCATGCCGTTGCAATGCGGCGGCTGGTAGAACCGGTTCTTCGCCACGACCGGGCCGATATGGACGGGTTCGAAGAGGATGTCGTGGCGGGGGTCGCGGGGCATGCCGATTCTCCTTACTCTATGTGGTCCAGATCAAATCATCGGCCGGCGCATTGACGCGGTCCGCTATTCCGCCGCTTCGAGTGCCACGCGGTCGCCCGTGATGATGAACACGACGGTGCCGTCCTTGGCCTTGTACGTCCATTTCTCGATGGGGCCGAGCTTGGACACGTCGCTCGGCTTGCCGAGCTTCTTCTCGAGCTGCTGCCTGGTGTCGACGCCCCTCGCCTTCTCGATGATGTCGTGCTGCGTCGGCTCCCCGCAGGCGGCGAGCGCAAGGAGCAGAATGGCGCCGAGCGCGCCGCGCCAGTTCATCGTCATGATGCGATCCTTCTATTGGCCTTCAGGCCTTCCACACCTGGTCGAAGACGCGGAGGAAATTGCCGCCGAGAACCTTTTTCACGTCCACCGGCGAGAATCCGCGCCGCAGCAACCCCGTCGTGAGCTTCGGCAGATCGTCGACGCGCTTGAACCCCTCGACATAGACCGTCTCGAGCGTGTAGTGGCGGATGAGATCGGGATAGCGCGTGCGGAAGAAACGCTCGAAGCGGATCGGCGATTCCGCCTCGAAGAAATCCGAGCCGATGCCGACGTGATCGATGCCCACGAGATCCGCGACATAGGCGACGTGATCGATGTAGTCGTCGAGCTTCGGCCTGATACCGGGCTTCGTCTCGGCGAAGGGCGAGTAGGCCGTGATGCCGACGACCCCGCCGCAATCCGCGAGCGCGCGAAGCCCGTCATCCGACAGGTTGCGCGGATGGTTGGCGAGCGCCCGGACATTGGCGTGGCTCACTACCACGGGGCTCGATGAGATCTCGATCGTCTCGAACAGCGTGCGGTCGGAGGCGTGCGCCAAATCGACGAGCACGCCCACATGGTTCATCTCGCGGATGCAGATGCGGCCGAGCTCGGTCAGCCCTGTATCCGGCAGCTCCAAGGCCCCCGTCGCGAGCGAGTCCCGCGAGTTGTAGGCGATCTGCCCGAAGCGCAGGCCCAGACGGTGGAGAATCGTGATGAGGCCTGGATCGTCCTCGATCTTCCCGGCCATGCCCTGGCAGCCGAAGATGACGCCGAGCTTGCCTTCGCGTTTCGCGCGCCGGATGTCATCACCCGTCTCGACGTGGATGAGGCGCGGCTCGCGCTCGAAATAGCAGTAATGGCCGTAGATCGTGTTGACCATGGAGCGGAAATTGTCCTGTCCCATGCCGATGCCGAGGATGCCCATGGTCACGTTCATCGCGGTCACGCCCGAGGCGATCGCGCGATCGAGGAAGGGCTTCCCCTTGTAGTCCGGTTGCGAGATGAGCGCGGTCGGCAGGAGGACCGCGACGCCCATGCCGTCGATCAGAATCGCGCCGTCATGGACGCGTCGTGCATTCCCCTTCGCCGTGCGTGCCATCCCCTGCCCCTCCGCGTGCCCGGCGAAGTCTAGAGGAGGCAGGTGTGGCCTGCCAGTCCTCTCGGCGCCCCAGGCAACACCCGCGCTCGACAAGTGCGGACGGCCACTCATAATAAGTCGCGATCACGCCATCCCGGATCGATCGTCCGGCGACGAGGGAGCCACACTTGACGTTCGGCCCGATCGACGGCACGGATTTCTTAGCGCCCGGGGACTTGCACGCCCCGCAGCAACAACGCTGGGCGCATCAGGCCGAATACGTCGCGGCGGCCTCGACGTTCTACCGGGCCATGTGGAAGGGCAAACGGCCGCCGGCGGCGCTCGACGGCATCGTCGATCTGCCGTTCACCGACAAGGAAATGCTGCGCATCGACCAGCGCGAGACCCCGCCCTTCGGCACCTACCTCGCGGCGAAGCCCGAGACGATCATGCGGATTCACCGGACATCGGGGACGACCGGCCTCGCCATGAACGTGGCGCTGTCGCGGGCGGATGCGGCGCTGACGGCCGCCGTCGGCGGGCGGGCGTTCCGCGCCTCGGGCCTCGGGCCGGGCCACCGCGTCATCCATACGCTCAACTACCAGCTTTGGATGGGCGGCCTCTCCGATCACATGAACCTCGAAGCGAGCGGCGCCGCAGTCGTGCCGTTCGGCGTGGGCTCGACCGACAGGCTCATCCGCACGATCCTCGACCTCGATGTCACGGCGATCTCCTGCACGCCCTCCTATCCCGCGGTCCTCGAACAGGCGCTCAGGGAACATATTCCCCAACTCAATCCGCGCGATCTCGGGCTTAGATTGGGTCTTTTCGGCGGCGAGGCCGGGCTCGACAATTCATCGTTCCGCGCGCGCCTCGAAGAGACATGGGGCTTCAAGGTGCGGAACGCCAATTACGGCGTGACCGACGCGATGTGTCTCTTCGCGGGCCAGTGCGAGGCCACCAACGATCTCCACTTCATGGGGGGCGATGCGTTCCACGCCGAGCTCGTCATGCCCGATCAGGACAAGGTCCTGCCCTTCAGGGACGGCGGGACGGGCGAGCTCGTGCTCACCCATCTCGCCAAGGACTGCCAGCCGCTCGTGCGCTTTCGCACGGGTGACGTCGTGACGATCACGGGAACGGACCGGTGCCGATGCGGACGCTGGGCGCCGCGCTTCAGGGTCGTCGGCCGCACCGACGACATGGTGGTGGTGCGCGGGCTCAACGTCTTTCCCGTCATGGTCGCGGCGCTGGTGAACGCGGAGGCCGCGCTGTCCGGCGAATACCGCATCATGCTCCGCGGCTCCGGGCCTTACGACGCGCTGCCGCTCGAGGTCGAATTGGCCGAAGGTGTCGCGGACGATCCCCTGATCGCCGATCGGCTCGCCCGCGCGATCAAGACCCATGTCGGCGCGACGGCCGAAGTCAGGCTTCTCGCGCCGAAGAGCCTGCCGCGGACGGAGGGCAAGACGAAACGCGTGATCCGGACGACTTAGGGGCCGCGGCCGAATTGCACGATGGCCTCTTACGGATCGCGACCGGCTTTGGCATGATGCGCCGCTTTTGGACGCTGGCGGGACAGGACAGGCAACCATGAGACGTCGAATGGCGCGCACGCTCGCGCTGGCAGCCATGCTCGCGCTTGCGGCGACGCCGGCCCTCGCGCATGCGATCGTCATCGAGGCCAAGCCCGCGCCGGGGGAGACCGTCGCCGGCCCCGATCTCACCGTCACGCTCCGCTACAACGGCCGGCTCGACCATGCGCGCTCGCGCCTGACGCTGGTCAGCCCCGACGGGGCGTCCAAGCGACTATCGATCGCGACGGACACGCCGCCCGACAGCCTCGTCGCATCGCTCACCGGCTTGGCACCCGGCACCTACCGTCTGCACTGGCAGGTGCTCTCGGTCGACGGGCACATCACGCGCGGAGAGGTTCCGTTCCGCGTCTCGGCACCCTGATCAGCGCATGCTGACCGCCTATTTCGACGTCGCCGGGTTTCTGTCCGTCGTCCTGCGCGGGCTCATCCTGAGCGCGCAGGCCCTCGTCCTCGGCGGCATTGCGTTCCACATCTTCGTCGCCGCTCCGAGCGCGCCGCATCTCGGCGCGGACGGACCGCGCCTTCTCCGGCGTGTCAATCGCGTGATGCGGGCGGCGGCGGTCGTCGCCGCGGGCGCGGTGTTCGCGAGCATGTGCTTGACGTCGCGGCTGCTGATCGAATCGGCGGAGGTCGATCCCTCCCGTCTGATCGATGCGAATTACGTGCAGGCCGGCCTGGCCGCGGTCTTCGGCTATCTCGCCCTGGCGGCGTTCGGCCGTCCGGCACGTTCTCTGCTGCTTCTCGCTCTTGCCGTCGTGATCGTCGCGGGATCGACGGCGACGAGCCATGCCGCCGCCCAGCTTCACGAGCGCGGGCTTCTGCTTGCCGCGGACGCAATCCATCAATCCGCCGCCGGGGCCTGGATCGGCGGCATTCCTTATCTTCTTTTCGCGCTCGCGCGCTACCCCGACGGGATCCCGACGCGGCTCGTCGGGCGGCGCTTCTCGCTCATGGCGATGGCGGCGGTCGCCGCGCTCGCCGGAGCGGGTCTCGTGATGGGACTCGCCTATATCGATTCCCTCGCGGCGCTCTATGGCACGGCCTACGGCCTCATGGTCTCGACCAAGGTGTTTCTCTTCGGCGTTCTCTTGGCGTTCGGTGCCGCCAATTTTCGGCTCGTCGAGCGCCTCCGCGCCGATCCCACGGTGCCGAGCCTGCGCTTCCGGCGTTTCGCCGAGGCGGAAGTCGCGATCGGTCTTGCGGTCTTGTTCACGGCGGCCTCGCTGACCTCGCTTCCGCCGGCGACCGATCTTCGCTCGGACCGGCCGACCGGCGCCGAAGTGATCGAGCGCCTGACACCCCGATTGCCGAGCCTTTCGGGCCCGGTGCTCGTCGACCTGCCGACCGGCGCGCGCTCGATCGTCGGCGTCAGCGAGGCGGCGCGGCTCATCGCCGCGGGCGACGTGATCGATTCCGGCCGTGCCGATGCCGTGATCGATGTGCTGTGGTCGGAGTTCAACCACAACTGGGCCGGCGTCTTCGTTCTGGCACTCGGGCTTCTCGCGCTTCTCGAACGCGCGGGGCTCGCGCCGTGGGGACGGCATTGGCCGCTGATCTTCCTGCCGCTGGCGGCGGCGATCTTCATCTTCGCGGATCCCGAGAATTGGCCGATCGGCCCCATTCCGTTCGCCGAGGGATTCAAGAACAGCGAGATCACGCAGCACCGTCTCATCGTGCCGCTGGTCGCGGTCTTCGGCATGTTCGAATGGGCCGTCCGCACCGGGCGGATCGCTTCGGCGCGCCTTGCCCTCGTCTTTCCCGTCGCGACCGGCCTCGGGGCGGCGCTCCTTCTTCTGCATACGCATTCCGTCGGCAATCCGAAGGCGGAGCTCCTGATCGAATGGACTCACGTGCCCTTGGCGCTGCTCAGCCTTGCGGCGGCGATCGCGCGCTGGCTCGAATTGCGCCTTCCGCCCCCGGCGCGTGCGATCCCGGCGATGGTGTGGCCGATCTGCTTCATTCTGATCGGCTTGCTGCTTCTCACCTATCGCGAGATATCGTGAGTGCCGGCGGGTGGCGCCGGCGCATGCCGTCCTGCATGATGGCGCGATGGAGCGGTCCGATTACATCGTCGTGGGCGGGGGCTCGGCCGGCGCCGTGCTCGCGCACCGACTGTCGGAATCAGGTCGGCACTCGGTCCTGCTGATCGAGGCCGGCCCCGACACGCCGCCGGGACAGGTTCCCGAGAGCGTGCTCGACAGCTATCCCGGAATCGCCTATTTCGATCCGCGGTTTCACTGGCGGCATCTCCGGGTCTTCCACGAGCGTCTCGACCGCAACGCGGCGTTCACCCCGCGCCGCTACGAGCAGGCCAAGATCATGGGCGGCGGCTCGTCCATCAACGGCATGTTCGCGATCCGCGGCCTGCCGGAGGATTACGACGAATGGGCGGCACACGGCGCCGCGGGCTGGACCTTCGCGGATTGTCTGCCGTACTTCATCAAGCTCGAGCGCGATCTCGATTTCGGCGGCCCGCTCCACGGGCGCGAGGGGCGCATCCCGATCCGGCGCGTGTTCGAGGCGAACTGGCCGGGCTTCACGCGCGCCGTCGCCCAAGGCCTCCGCGCCCAAGGCGTGCCCTATTTCGACGACCACAACGCCGTCTTCGCCGACGGCTGGTTTCCCATGCCCATCTCGAACGAGAACGACCGCCGCGTGTCGACCGCGATCGCCTATCTCGACGCGACGACGCGGGCCCGGCCGAATTTGCGCATCCTTGCCGGCACCGCCGTCCGCTCGCTGATCCTCGAGGGGCGGCGCGCGACCGGCGTCAGGGTGCGACGCGACGGCGCGGATTCGGAATTCGCCGCGGGCCAAATCATCGTCGCCGCGGGCGCGCTCCACTCGCCCGCCATACTCATGCGCGCCGGCATCGGCCCTGGCACCCACCTCAAATCGCTGGGCCTCGCGGTCGCGCTCGATCTGCCGGGGGTGGGGCGCAATCTCATGGAGCATCCGACGGTGGCGCTCGGCGCCCATCTCGCGCGCCCTGCGCGCCAGCCGCGCGACATGGGGCGGCACATCCTGATCGCGTGGCGCTATTCCTCGGGCCAGCCCGGCTGCATGCCGGGCGACATGCACGTTCTCGCCATCAACCGCGCCGGCTGGCACCCGCTCGGCCGGACCCTGGGCTCGGTCATCTGCGCCTGCAACAAATCGTATTCGCGCGGCTTCGTCGAGCTGCGCTCGCCCGATCCGGAGCACGAGCCCGTCGTGCATTTCAATTTCCTCGCGGATTCGCGCGACGGCACGCGGCTCGTCGGAGCCATGCGCGCGCTCTACGGCCTGATGACGACGGCTCCGGTCCGCGCCGTGACGAACGCGCTGTTTCCCACGGCCTATTCTGAACGCGCGCGCGACATCGCGATCGTCTCCCCCGCCAACTGGATCAAGACCGCGGCGGGCGCGGCCCTCATGGATGCCAGTGCCGCCTCCCGGCGCTGGATGATGGAGAAGCGCATCAGCCCCGGGCTCGACATCCACGCGATGATGACGGACGACCGCGCGATCGAGGCCTGGGTGCGCGAGAAGGTCTATGGCGGATGGCATGCGAGCGGCACCTGCCGCATGGGTGCCAAGGACGATCCGATGGCGGTCCTCGATCCCCTTTGCCGGGTGCGCGGAATCGACGGGTTGCGGGTGGTCGACGCCTCCATCATGCCGACGATCCCGACCGCGAATACCAACATCCCGACGATCATGATCGCGGAGAAGGCCGCCGACGCGATCCTCGCCGGCGGGGCGGCCTGACGGCGCGCCGCGACGTCCCGCTCAGCCGGCCTTTTCCTGCAGACCCAGGAACGAGTCTTCCGTGTAGGGCGTCGGAAGCTCGAGCGTCGTCGCCTTGAGGCGTGCCACGCGCGTCGCGGCGCCGCGCACGATCGTGCCGCACATCGCACTCGCAACCGCAGGCGGCGTAAGCGGAAACGCGTCGGCCGCGGTGAAGGAGGCGATGAACAGGTTGCGCGCCTGCTGGCTCCGGTTCCCGCCGGAGCCGTGGACAAGCCAGGTGTGCTGAAGACACACGCTGCCGGCCTTGCCCGTGACCGGCACCTGCCGGCGCAGGATGTCGGGCATCGCGTCCTCGGCGATCACGCCGGTGTAGCGCCCGTCCTGGTAGAGGCTGTGGCGTTCCGACACATGCGAGCCCGGCACGACCATGAGACAGCCATTCTCGGGCGTCATGTCGGTCAGCATCAGGAGACAGACGATCACGTCGTCGTTCGTGTGGGGATCGTAGGGATGGTCCTGGTGATAGCCGACTTTCTGGTCGCTCCGCGGCAGCTTGATGTTGAGCTTGCAGTTATGAAACTTGACGTTCGGGCCGATGAGGTCGGCCACCATGTCGACCATCGGCGCGTTGAAGATCGCGTCGCGGTAGATCTCGGAGATTTCGGCGGGATTGGCGATGCGCCGGAGACGCGGTGTCGAGGCCGAATGGCCGGGCCCGAGATCGAAGCGCGCCTTGCCGTCCACGAGCCGTCCGTAATTGGCCTGCTGGACGCGGCTTTCGTCGACCCAGCGGTCGAGCTCGGCATTGAGAGAGGCGAGCTGCGCCGGCGTCGCCCCGCCCTCGGCGACGAGGTAGCCGTCACGCCAAAACTGCTCGACCTGCTTCGGGCTGAGAATGGCCATGGTTTCCTCGCCTCCGCGCGTTTGCATAAGCATGAAGCCGCGGTAAGGCGTGGTCAATGCCGCCCCCGACTCGCCGTTCGCCGGAGAGGGCGATAGGATCGGCATGCCTGGACGCCTCAATCGATCCGTTGGGAGGAGCCCCGAATGACGACACTCGACATGGTCCGCGCCGCCGCGACCACGCCGGTCGCGACCCTGAGTGACACCGAAGCCCGCATCGACATGCCGAAGCTCCGGCAATACCGGCTCGGGCGCATCCGCAAGCAGCTTGCAAGAGAGGGCTACGGCGCCGCGGTGCTGTTCGACCCCATCAACATCCGCTATGCCACGGGCCGGCGCAGCCATTCGGCCTTCGGCCTCCACATCCTCGGGCGGTCCGTCTTCATCCCCGCGAATGGCCCCGTCATCCTCTTCGACGCGGAGTCCTACGCGTATCTCGCCGAGCCGCTCGAGACCATCGACGATGTCCGGCCCGGACGGCCCATGAGCTTCTTCTTCGGCGGGCCGCGCGCGAAGGACAATGCCGCCTGGTACGCCAAGGAAATCGCGGCACTGGTGAAGAAGCATTGTCGCGGCAACAGGAAGCTCGCCATCGACCGCGGCGATCTCTATATCGCCGCGGCACTCGAGGCCCAGGGGATCAAGCTGTTCGACGGGCAGGAGCTGGCCGAGCGTGCCCGCGCGATCAAATCCGCCGAAGAGATCCTGTGCATGAACTACGCGATTACGGCGGCGGAGGTCGGCATGGCGCGCATGCACGAGGCGCTTCGCCCCGGCGTCACGGAGAACCAGCTATGGTCGCTTCTCCATCAGGCCAACATCGCCATGGGCGGCGAATGGATCGACGCGCGCCTCATGGCTTCGGGCGACCGGCTCAACCCCTGGGGCCAGGAGGCCAGTGACCGGGTCATCCGCGCGAGCGAGCTCGTCGCCTTCGACTGCGACATGGTCGGGCCCTTCGGCTATTGCGCGGACATCTCGCGCACCTGGCACTGCGGACCGGGACGGCCGACGAAGCAGCAGCGTGAGCTCTACACGCTCGCCTACGAGGAAGTGCACCACAATATTTCGGTCTTGAAAGCCGGCATGACCTTCCGCGACTTCTCGAAGAAGGCGTGGAAGCCGCCGAAATCATGCATTCCGACGCGCTATGTCGTCGTCGCCCACGGC
>JBGPGW010000078.1:0-12673 GCA_041484095.1 Alphaproteobacteria bacterium
ACAGATGAGACTGATCGGCCCCAACGGAAATGACCCGGCCGCGTGTCGCCGCCTTGCTATTGATGCGTTCCGTCCTCTCTAAAGACACCCTGCCTCAGGGAGAGCCGGGCTCCAGGGACCGCACGGACAAGCGAGGGTTACTGTGCGGCGGAACCGCGGGCCCGCGCGCTTGCGGTTTGCCGCCGCGCCACGTCTTATGCGCACCGGCCACGGCGCCACCTTCGCAATGCCCGGAACATGGAGAGAACGACAATGACGGAAGGCCTTCACGTCCCTCACTCGAGCAAACGGATCGCGGCTCTCGTCGCCATTCTGGCCGCGCTGCTGGCCCTGGCGGAGACAGGCGGGAAGAGCGCGTTGCACGCGGCCCTTGCGCACAATATCGAGGCCTCCGACCTCTGGAGCTTCTATCAGGCGAAGACGGTCCGCATCACCGTGGCCCGCACGGCAGGCGAGCTCCTGGAGAGCACGTTCGGCGCGGCACCCGCCGGCGGGCAAAAGGAGCGAATGGACAAGCAGCTCGCGGCGTGGCGCGAGAATATCGCGCGCTGGGATTCAGAGGCCGATACGCAGGAGGGCCGCAAGGAGCTCACGGTGCGCGCGCATGCGGCGGAAGCGAAACGCGACCGGGCCGAGGCCGCCTATCACGCCTATGAACTGTCATCGGGCCTACTGCAGATCGCGATCGTGCTCGCTTCGGTTTCGGTCGTGACGGGCGTCGTCTTGCTCGTCTATGGGGCGTGCGGCCTCGGCGTCATCGGCATCGGATTCGCCCTCTTGGGCTGGCTCGCACCGACCCTTCTCCACCTGTGAAGACCGACGAGGCGAGCCATCCGGCGGAGCGCCCGGCTCCCGCGCGCTTCGTCGACGTCATGCGCGATCGCGCGACGTCATTCTTCATCCGCATGGAGCCAATGAAACAGCAAGTGAATCCAGGGTGCGAGCAGCACGGCCGTGCTCGCGATGAAAATGAGGCCGCAGAGGAGGGCATAGACCGACGCGAAAAGTTTGGCCGCGTCGTTCGTCAGCGGATTCACCGGCCCCATCCCGCCGAGAATCATGGAGGCATCGACCAGCGCGTCGATCCAGGGAAGATGGTCGAGATAGTGATAGCCGGCGACGCCCAAACCCAGCGCGAACACGATAAGACCGCCGGCAATGAGAAATGACCGGACGTAATGATGACGTGGCGGTCGGCGATCGAGTCTTTTCATGCACCCTCCGGCCTATCGTCTTGATGGTATGATTATGGACAACCCAGCGGGTTCTGGACACATTCCCCTGCCTGGGGCGGATCGCGCAAGGAGAAGCGGTGATGCCAGAGGGATCGAGCGGCAACGCTGAACGCAGGAAACCGACCGGCGCTATCTTCGCGGCCGGTTTCAAGGAAACACCCTATTGGTGGGAGGCGGCACCCCGCGTGCCCGCGGTACCGCAGGCGCCGCCCAAGACGGTCGATGTCGCCATCGTGGGCTCGGGCCTGACCGGCCTCAACGCCGCGATCGATCTCGCCCGCGCGGGGCGCAGCGTCGTGGTGCTCGATTCCGAGGATCTCGGCCAGGGTGCCAGCACGCGCAATGCGGGCTGCGTCGGCCAGACCTTGAAGCACGGCTTTCGCGACCTCCAGAAGAGCCGCGGCAACGACTACGCGATCACGGTCTATCGCGAGATGAAGGCCGCGTTCGATTCGGTGGCGGAGCGGGTCAAGACCGAGCAGATCGACTGCGGCTTCAAGATCTGCGGCCGTCTGATCCTGACCAAGGCGCCGCGCCAATACGACGACCTCGCGGACGAGTTCGAGCAGCGCCGGAAGCATCTCGGCACGGAATTCTCGATGATTCCGAAATCGTCGGTGCAGGACGAGATCGCGAGCGATCGCTATTGCGGCGGCGCGATCATCCCCGATCTCGGCTCGATCCATCCCGGTCTCTACCATCGCGGCCTTCTGGACCGGGCGCGCGCGGCGGGCGTCACGCTGATCGGCGGCACGCCGGTCCTGGGCATCGCCGGCGATGGCGCCGGCTTCGACGTCTCGACCACTGAAGGTCCGACGCGCGCGCGAGACGTGCTCGTCGCCACCAACGGCTACACCGGCAACCTCCTGCCCTGGCTGCAGCGGCGCCTCATCCCGTTCGATGCCTACATGATCGCGACCGAGCCGCTCGACCCCGCGCGGATGGCGCGCCTCTTGCCGACCGACCGCACCTATCTCGACCATGTCCACGACATCATCACGATTCGCCGCTCGCCCGACGGCACGCGCATCCTGTTCCTGTGGCGCACCGGCACCCGCCCCAGTACCGCGCGCGCCAAGGGCGCCGAGCTGCATGCGGATTTGGCGCGCATCGTGCCGGAGGTCGCCTCGCTCAAGCTGACCCATTCCTGGACCGGGCGCTGCGCGGGCACGTTCAACCTGTGGCCGCACCTCGTCACCCGCAAGGGCATCCATTTCGCCGGCGGCTACTGCTTTGCCGGCCTGCCGATGGGCACCTATCTCGGACGGAAGGCCGCTTCGCGCATCCTCGGACAGCGCGAGGCGCAGACGGTCTTCGCCGACCGTTCCTTCCCGATGATTCCCGGCCACACCGGGAACCCCTGGTTCATGCCGGCCGTGATGCGCTGGTACGGACTGATCGACCGCTGGCAGAGCCGCTAGGCCCGTTCAGGCGCACAACGCACCTCAGACCGCGACGACGATCTCGCGGTCCCCAAAACGCACCTCGTCGTAATCCTGATCGAAGCCTTGGCCGGGCCCCTTGCGGTCGATCACCAGGAAATCCCCGGGCGCGAGGGCGATGAGAGGATGATGCCAGGTGCCGGGCCAGTAGTTGACGCCCTGCCGGCCATTGGTCACGAAGGCACGGAGATCGGTCGGTGCCGGCCGCGTCGCGCGCTCCGCGACGACGACGAGGAAGGCGGCCTCGCCCATGGGCACGAAGGCCTGGCTCGAGATGGGGTGGCGTTCCATGAGAGCTATGCGCAGCGGCATCGGAAACGGCTTGGCCCGAAAAATGCTGAGCAGCGTCCGGCCGCCTTCCGCCGCGCATTCGATGCGGGCGAGATCGTGGAAGCGCTCGGCGTAGCCGTCATTGTATTCGAAATGCTCGGCCCCCTCGGTCTCGACGACATCGCCGAATGCGCGAAAGGCGGCGCGGCTCAGGGGAAGAACGGGAATTCTAGACCTGTCCATGGGGGCTCCCTCACCGGGTTGCGCCGGGTGCGCGCGACGGCTCGCAGGCTGTCAGAAGGCGAGGGTCTTGACGAGGATCCTGACACCCGATGCGATGCATGCCGGTATCGCCCGGCCCTTCATGCGTTCGTCCGCCACGCCGTCCCTCCGATGGTGCCGCGCGAGATTAGCCCCTCCCGGCCGGCGGTCGAGGCAAGGATTTGGGCGCGGACGCGCATCCGCGCGGATTATAGGGAGCGGAGACCACAGACGGAGAGGAACGCGGATCGATCGAGCCGTCGGGGCCGTCGGGTTCCGGCCGACTCCGGTACCGCAAGTCTCGAGCGCTGGAAAATATCGCCCGGACGAGATACCGATGAAATCAGGCTTTCCAACATCGTTCGATCATCGTCCCGCCCTGCTGGCGCCGTTCAGAGTTAGGCAACGATCGCGCTTAACATCGCGGCTCGACGCCGCTCACGGCTGGACTGACCTACTTCGATTGCAAGTAGGCGGCTATTGCCGCAATTTCGTTGTCATTGAGGCCTCGAACGGCGCTATGCGTTGGCGGAGAGTCGCGCAACCCGACGCGTTGCATCTGCATTTCCTTGACGAGGTACTGCGCGTGCTGGCCCGCAAGCCGTGGGAAGAAGGCCTTTCCTTCGGCATTGGAACCATGACACACGGCGCAATTCGCAATGCGCCCCTCTAGGGCGGTCTTCTCGTAAAGCTGTTTGCCGAGAGCAACTATCGTTGGATCTCCTGGCTTTCCCGATTCGGGCGACTGGGACGAGAAATAGTTCGCAATCTCCGCCACAACATGGTCGTCCTCCAACCATGCAGAACTAATTCCCCACATGTAGTGCTGCGCTTCCGGGTCGCGACGTTTCTGAGCTCGAAACGCTTTGATTTGCGCCTGGATGTAGAGACGCTGCTGGCCAGCAAGGCGCGGCACAGCCGAATCAGTACTGCGCCCTTCCGGGCCGTGGCAGTGGGCACAGACCGTGGACGCAAGAATGCGCGTCACCTCTCGAGTTTCACTATCCGACGGAGTCTGGGCCAAGCCGGGAGCAACCCACGTCAGTGCTGCGCAAAATAGGACGACCGGACCGGCTAGCAGAGCAGTCCTGGGAGTTCCCATTGCAAGCCTCCTTCAGGGACGGCTGTCGGGATTTGGGCATGCTCAACGCCCTATCCTCTAAAGAATTTGGAATTTTACAACTCTCAGGTGCAATTACCCTTGACCCCCGTCAAATTGGTGCGGCGTTCAGACGACGGTGTTACGTGAGGGCCTGAGACGTGGTCCCATGACCATACCGGCAAGTTTCTACTCCGTACGTAATCCGCCGAGAACAGCTTATGGCGATCTGGGATGCACGATCATGTCGGGTGGCATCGTATGAGACTGCTGCTCTCCTGGACGTTTGAAGATATTGGAAATTTGGTACGATTCGATGACTGCTCGATCGGCGGCAAATTTGCCTACAACCCCGGGGCATCGGATCATGGCTGAGATCGGATAAAGACCGGTCTTGAGTTCGACATCGCCAATCCACACCGCTGTCTTGCGCAAGATCAGCTGGGTCGACTCTTCCCCGAGAGGCGTGCGGCCAACCTGCATAGCGACCGAGCATCGCATGTCTTCGGTCAGCAGCTTCTCAACCGGGTTCCTGATCGTAATGCCGATCTGGTAAGGACCGGGCTGCTCAATGCGCAGCCAGCCGGTCAGCATGTAGGCCGCGCCGCCTTCGAATCCGATGCCTTCCTTACGGAACGCAGCCAAGGTAATAGGCTCTTGCGACGTCCAGACAAATATTCCAACCTCGCGCTTCGGCACTTCGCTCGGACGCGGCGGCTGCGCAAGCACATGCACCACCCAGCCTGGGAATAAAGGCTCGTTCGTAGAGGGAACGCGCTGTAGGGCCGCATCAAGCTGATTGGGAAGTGCGGTTCCGGGCGTCTCCACCGCCGGCAAGGCGGAAGGTGGCGATGGTGGCACCGGCATGATGCCGCCGGGCACTGCCGCCACCGGCAAGGTCGCCGCAGGCTGGGCCATCGGGGCAGATGTAATTCCGCTCTGAGCCTTGTCACTCAGCGCTTTCTCCAACGCCTCCACGCGTTTTTTCAGCTGTTCGAACTCGGCAGTTGTGTCTTTTGGCGATGGTGGCGCCTGCTGCGCCCACGCACCCGTCGAGACAAGAATGCTTGCCAGAAGAAACACCTGCGTGCGCATTTTCAACATGGACCAACCGAGCGGCCGCACCGTGTCGCACTCACGACAGCAAGATCGACGCGACCCCTTGCTCGTGCGATCGCGCTTATCACGGCCGTTGCACCGTTTGATTAACCTCATTTGCTACCTAGATATGCCCCCACTGCCGAGATCTGGTCATTATCGATGTTCTTTATGTTCTCATGCATGACGTCGTTTTCGCGAAGCATCGAGCGAAACGCCTCCATTTGCTTCACGAGATAGGTGGTGTGCTGACCAGCAAGCCGCGGTGCAATTTCAGTGCCTTCACCTTTATTGCCATGACAGGTTGTACAAGCCGGGACACTTTGCGCGTCGACACCGTTCTCGTAGATATGTTTACCCTGCGCAGCTAACGGTGAATTGACTGCGGGTAGTGGCGTTGGCTTCTGCTTCGCGTAGTAGGCCGCCAACGCTTTGATCGTGCTCTCGCTGAGCGATTGGGCCATGCCCCACATGAAGGCGCGGGCATGCGGATCGGAGCGCGAGCGATCACGAAACGCATTCAGCTGTGCGACCAGATATTCCTCGCGTTGCGCGGCAAGACGTGGGAACAAAGGTGAAATACTGTTTCCGTCTTTGCCGTGGCAGTTCGAGCACACATCCGTCGCGACGCGCTCGCCTTCACGGCTTTCCTGCGCCGAGGCCACGAAGGCGGTGAGCGCAACCACGGCCACTATCATGAATTTTTTCATCATGGGGATTTCCATTCGACGTTCTTTCCCTGATTTCGCGCCTAGAACGCAAACCAGAAGCCAGCGTAGATCGTATTGTTGTCCGAAGCGCTCCGGGTCGTCATAGGAAGATTGTACTTGCCAGTGCTGCCGTTGAATTTGTTGTAAGCCGTGTATTGGATGAACAGCTTCGTGTTCAACCAGGGCAGATAGTCGAGTTCCAGTGTGGCCCAATTGCTATTGGGGCTGCCGTTCGCGCTTCCCTGAATGTTGCCGCTGCCGCCGACGCTTGGGTACTTCAACGGATCGGAATTGCCGGAGAGGTTGAATAGACCGATGCTGCCCCCGATTTTCCGTAGATAATAGTAAGCGGCGACGAGACTTTCTCTGTTCAGATGATTGAGATTGTTGCTGGTCCCCGCCTGAAAGCTGCCATCGAGTCTCTGTCTCTCGTGCAGAAAATTAGTGGTCAAGGTGACGAGATGATCCTCGCCTATATACTGATATTGCGCGTCGAAGTTGAGGTCCGTGTATTTGTTGGTTGCTGATCCCACGATCGGCATCCCGTTCCCTGGCTGAAGTGCCGAATAAATGCCCCAGTGCCCGATCATAATCGAGTTTTTGCCCCATTCGTGGTTCCAAGCGAGACGCCAGTAAGGCGCCGCCGTGTCAATGACGTCGGCTGTCGTGCTATCCAGCGGCGTAGTTGCGACGCCGATCTGCGCGCTGCGGTAGGCACTGACCTCCGCATAGATCGACTTATCGATATAGACGTACGGGCCGACGCCGGCTGTCTGCTGGGCGAGAAGGGACGTTAGTAGTGATCCCTGGGCCGTTGGTGTTGGTACGGCCATTGGGCTTAGGAATGGGAATGTCCAGGCTGGGGCGGTGTTCCAAACGTCTTGGACTGTCGGATTGTTATTGACCGTGACACCGTAGATCAGCTCGCGATCGTTTATCATGCCGCGATTAGCGTAGCGGATATCAGTGTTGTCCATACCAATGCTATTGGCGGAGGGATCGTAAGTAAGTTGTAAGAACGCACCGACATTATCGGTAATTCGGCCAGCGTAGAACAAACTGAGCTGCTGCGGCATGCCGACTGTGCCGTTCTGAGCCTTGCCGTTGTTCACGCTGTCCGGCTGACCGTGCGCCGTCCATGACGACGAGCCAACAAACATTGCGGAGATCGGCGGCAGTTCACCGATGGAGAGGGTCGATTGCTTTTTCTCGTTGATATCTTCCAACGGTTTAACATTCTGCAGCGTGTAGGCATTCATCTTGAACAGTCGACCGAAAGGGGTCAGCTCGGGGAAGACGGTGTGGCAGCCTTCGCAGGCCAGTCCCGTCTGACGCGCGTAGCTCGCCACTGCATACGCGGGTCGGGCCGCTATCGTCAGCACTGCCAGAGCGAGAGTGACGATATATGTGGACTTCCAGAATTTATTTTGTTGCGACATGAGAACTCCCCCGTGGCATCCGGCACTGCGGCCTTTAGCTCCGAGGATTAATTTCTCCCCAATGTCATGGATGTCGCATTGACATGAATCATTGACCGATTCACGACTTTCTGAGGCAAGCGAACTTGGATGTAGGCTCACGAGCGCACGCGCAGCCTCCCGAAAAATGGTCCTCCCTGAAATATGGTTTTGATGGTGGAGGAGGATATCGATTGTCAGAACCATACTTCGCCGAGAAACACTTCGATGGGAGCAGCACAGCGACATCCGGATGATTGACAGCTCCGTCGCGCGTGTTCGCCAGCACGCCGTGAACTCGAAAAAAGCGATCGAGATTGTCGTATGGGCCGCAGGCAAGGCGGACTGACGACCAATATCCATGCACTGAGTGATGCGCGCGGACTTCGCGCGGGTTGTGCTCGAGGTCCGGAAGGGCGAGCAGACGGTTGCCGAGCTGGCGAGCCGTTTCGATGAACACCCGACGATGATCGATCAATGGAAGAAGCCGTCGCACGAAGGGGCGGCGGATATCTTCAAGCGTGGCCGCAGGCCCGCGGAACCGGAGGCGGATGCCGCTCAGGTCAAAAAGCTGCGGGCCGAGATCGGCGAGCTGACGGCGGAACGTGATTTTTTGGACCGAGGACCGCGTCTGCTCTCCGGCGGGAGCGCAAAGCCATGATCCAGCCCGGCCATTCCACCCTGTCGATCGTCCGGCAGTGCCGGCTGGCGTCGATCAGCCGTTCGACGTTCGATCATGTGCCCGTGGGCGAGCGCCATGAGACCGAGACTGCCCATCGCCGGTGCCGCGTTCGAGACGTCGTGTGATCCATACGTTCGGTCTTGAGCGATGCGACGGACACACGTTCTTCTGGATGTAGCCGCGCCGTATTAGGATGGAGATCCGAGCAAAGTGAACGGAATGCCAGTCGATCAAGCCATCGGAGTCGGATAGGTTCTGCCGACGCGGCATCTGCCGCCCAAAATGCGAGACCTGTTGTCCCAACCAACCACCGCAACAATCCGGAGCAGCAATCGTGGCGAAATCGAAGACAGACATCGGTGCCATGTTCGGCGCTGCCAAGGTCAAGACCTTCCTCGGCCTGCCCGCAGCCAAGCCAGGCAAGCCCATCCGCGCCAAGGCCGCCATCTTCGGCATCGCCTCGGCGACGCCCTATAAACATGTCGGGCCCTACTGCAAGGACGCGCCCAAGGCCATTCGCGCCGGCATCGCCGGCTACGCCGCCAACCTCTTGCACATGGATTTCGACCTCGGCGAATCCATCTTCCCGGACGGCACGGTCACCGGGGTCGATTTCGGCAACCTTCCCTTCGATGCCCGCGACTTCGTGCGCAATCGCAGGCGCGTGCGCGAGGTGGCCGCGCGCGTGCTGGACGCCGGTGCCGTGCCCATCGTCCTCGGCGGCGATGATTCCGTGCCGATCCCCTTGTTCCAGGCCTATGAGGGCCGCGGCCGCTTCACGATCCTCCAGTTCGACGCGCATATCGATTGGCGCGAAGAGGTCCGGGGGGAGAAGTGGGGCCTGTCCTCGACCATGCGGCGCGCCTCCGAGATGGGTCAGATCGAACGCATCGTGCAGGTGGGCCAGCGCGCCATCGGCTCGGCCCGCCCGAAGGACGTGGCGGACGCCAAGCGCTGGGGCGTCAAATTCTTCTCGGGCCGCGACGTCGCAGCCAGGGGCATCGGACCCGTTCTGGCGGCGATCCCCTCGGGCTCGAACGTCATCCTTTCCTTCGATTTGGACGGCCTCGACCCGACAATCATGCCCGCCGTCATCGGGCGAGCACCCGGCGGGCTCAGCTATTGGCAGGCGGTCGAGCTCATGCACGGTGCCGCCCGCAAGGGACGGCTTGCGGGTGCTGCCTTCGTCGAATTCGTGCCCGGGATGGACATCGACGGATTGGGTGCCGTGACCGCGAGCCGCCTCGTGGCCCACGCCCTCGCCATCGCGGCGCGGCAGACATAGCCAGAGCGAAGCAAGCGGAGCGACCGAGCGTTCCGGACCGGACGAGACCCAGGACACCACACCTTGGCAAGGCTTCCGGCCGACGGCGCGCCCCTGCTACAATTCGCGCTTGGTCGCGGGAGGCGCATTTGGACGATTTCATCGGCGTCCGCGGCGTGATCGAGCCGCGCCGCCTCAGGGAACTTTCCGAACGCTCCGATCTTCGGGGCGCTCTCCAGGCCGCGAGCCATGCGGGCGCCATCGGAGCGAGCACTTATTTGCTCTCCCTGAGCTGGGGCACGTGGTGGGCGGTTCCGCTGTTCATGCTGCAGGGCATGCTGCTCGGCCATCTCTATGCCGCACTCCACGAATGCGACCACAACACCGCGTTCCGGAGCCGGCGCTTGAACCTTTGGCTCGGGCGGCTCTTCGGCTTCGTCATTCTGTTCCCGAGCGATGCGCACAAAGGACTGCACTTCACGCATCACCGCCACACCCAGGATTTCGAGCGCGACACCGAGCTTCTGCCGCGCAAGCCCTTCGCGAATGCTTGGCCGTTCCTCTGGATGTTCTCGGCCCTCACCTATTACGTCCACCACATCGTGTCGATCATCGGCTACGCGTGCCGCCACATCCCGGAGAAGGCATTCACGGCGAGCCAGCGTGAGGCGCTCGTCCAGGCATCGCGAATCCACCTCATTGGCTATGGCGCGATCGCGGCCAGCGCAATCGCGTTCGGCTCCTGGTGGCCGCTCACCTACTGGATCGCCCCGATGGCGGCGGCCAAGTGGACCTATTACTTCCAAGGCCTGGCCGAGCACACCGGCCTCACCCAGCATCAGAACACGCTCGAGAACACGCGCAGCTTCAGGACCAACGCCTTCATGCGCTGGATGCACTGGAACATGACCTACCACACCGTGCACCACACCTACCCCAGCGTGCCGTTCTTCCGCTTGGCCGAACTCCACCGCGAGGTCGAGGCCCGCTATCCCCATCCTCTTCCGGTCGTGACCTATCTCGGCGGCACGATCGCGCTCATCCGGGCGCTGTCGCGGCAGACAGAGCTCGAGCTCGTGGCCGCCGAGGATGCGGCCTATCAGCGCCGGCACAGCCTCGAGGGCGCTTGAGCGCAGTCGCCCGCGCGCGTGTCGTTGTCATCGAGCAGGCCGATCGCCCCGCCATATCCCGCGGAATCGGAAACCGGCAAAAGCGAGGAGATCGTTCATGGCTGCACAGATTCGGATCGCCTTCCCGGATGCCGATGCGCATCTCGCGGCGCTCATCACGGGCGAGCGCCTCGATCGCCTCAAGGCGCTCGGCACGGTCGAGATCCGCGAGGGGCGTCCGCGCGACGCGGTCGAGCTTCTCGACCGCATCCGGGGCGCCGCCGGCGTGATCCTGGGATGGGATTTGGCACCCGACGTGATGCGCGAGGCCGCCGGGCTCAAGGTCGTCTCCTATCTCGGCACGGGGGTCGCGAAGTTCGTCGATCTCGGTCTCGCGCGTGAGCTCGGGATCACCGTCTGCAACGTGCCGGGCTACGGCGACAACGCGGTGGCGGAGCACACGCTGGCGCTCCTTCTTGCCGTCGTGCGCAAGGTCGCGCTTCTCGACCGGCAAATGCATGACGGCCACTGGAAGGAACCCTTGCCCGCGATCGAGCTTCGCGGACGGACGATCGGGATCATCGGTCTCGGCGGGATCGGCGCGCGCATGGCCGTGATCGCGAACGGCTTGGGGATGCGGGTCCTGTCATGGACGCGAAAGCCCAGCCCCGCGCGGGAAGCGGCGCATGGCGTGCGATTTGTCGAACTCGACGCGCTCCTCCGCGAGAGCGAAATCGTCTCCCTTCACTTGGCGCTCACGCCGGAGACCCGGCAGCTTCTCGACGCCCGGCGGCTCGACCTCCTCAAACCCGGCGCCGTCATCGTCAACACGGCGCGCGCCGAGCTCGTCGACGAAGCGGCGCTCATCGAGCGTCTCAATTCCGGGCGCATCGCGGGCGCCGGGATCGATGTTTTCACGGCCGAGCCCCTGCCGAAGGAGCATCTTTACGCCGGGATCGAGACCGTGGTGCTGACGCCGCATGTCGCCTACAACACGACGGATGCGGCGCATGCCCTCCTCGACATCGCCATCAAGAATTTGACCGACTACTTCGCGGGCAAGCCGTCGAACGCGGTGACGGGGACCAAGTGAGGCGGGTCGCGGCGCGGATCATCGCCGCATAAGGCGGCGGCGCCCTAGCCCCAGGCGCCGCGATCGACTAACGTGACGTACGGGTCCGCACCACGGGGGCACGTTCCATCCATGCTGATTTTCCGACAGCTTTTCGACCCGGACTCCTCGACCTACACCTATCTGCTCGCCGACGGCCAGTCCGGCGATGCCATCCTCATCGATCCCGTCTTCGGCCAGATGCCGCGGGACAGCGCGCTCATCCGTGAGCTCGGGCTGAGGCTCGTCTTCACGCTGGAGACGCATGTGCATGCGGACCACGTGACCGGCGCCTGGGTCCTGAAAGAGCAATGGGCCAGCCGGATCGCGCTTTCGGCCGACAGCGGTGCCGAGGGCGCCGACCAGTATTTGAAGGACCGCGATCGCATCGCGTTCGGACAGCGCTATCTCGAGGTCCGTTCGACGCCCGGCCACACGAATGGCTGCCTCACCTATGTCCTGGACGACGAAAGCAAGGCGTTCACGGGCGACTGCCTTCTGATCCGCGGCTGCGGCCGCACGGATTTCCAGCAGGGCAGCGCGCGGACCATGTACCGCGCCGTGCACGCGCAGATCTTCTCGCTTCCCGAAGACTGCCTTCTCTATCCCGGCCACGACTATCGCGGGCTCACCGTGACGAGCGTCGGCGAGGAACGGCGGTTCAATCCCCGCCTCGGCGGGCAGTTGAGCGAAAACGACTTCGTGGGATACATGCAAAATCTCGGCCTGCCCCATCCGAAGCAGATGGACATCGCCGTGCCGGCCAATCTCAAATGCGGCCGGCGTGAAGGGAGCGCCCCGATCGAGTTGCCGACATGGGGACCGCTGACGCTGACCTTCGCCGGGATCTGGGAGGTCGAGCCGCACTGGGTCCAGGACCATCGCCGCGATCTCCTGATCATCGACGTCCGGGAGCCCGACGAGTTCGAGGGACC
>JBGPGW010000079.1:0-12508 GCA_041484095.1 Alphaproteobacteria bacterium
CGGCTCTACGATCGGGATCAGAAGCTCGACCTCATGGTGCACGCGGAACAGAACGCCATGCTGATCGCAGGACGGAACGCGGAGCAGGGCACGATCTATGTCGCGGGCAAGCCCGTGTGTTCACGCTGCGCGGGCGTCATCATCCAGGCCGGCATCAAGCGCGTGGTCGGCGAATGGCCGGCCGACCCCGCATCCAAATGGTTCAAGCCCGGCCATATCGCGATCCAGATGTTCGAGGAAGCCAGCCTCGAATACGTGCATATCTCGCGGGACTGAGGGATCGGCCGGCGTCGATAGCTGGGACCTTGCCGGTGCGTCGCGGCCGCCGAACCGATGGCCGGTGCGGGAGGCGGTGCAGAACGCAAGCAAGGAGGCGAGGATGGCAAAGGTGAGGTCCTAGCATGGACGATGCGGCGATTGCCCGCGCGATTCACGTCCTTGCCGTCGTGATCTGGATCGGCGGGGTGGCCATGGTGACGCTCGTCCTGCTGCCGGCGGTTCGGCGCTTCAAATCCGCGGGCGAGCGCATCGCCTTCTTCGAAGCCGTCGAAGGCCGATTTGCGCGCCAGTCGCGCGCGACGACGCTGCTGGCGGGCTTGAGCGGCTTCTATCTCGTCGACCGGTTGAACCTGTGGGGCCGATTTGCCCACGCGTCCTATTGGTGGATGCATGCCATGCTCGGGGTATGGGCGCTGTTCACGCTCATGCTGTTCGTGGCCGAGCCGCTCTTCCTTCATCGGCTGTTTCGAGCGCGGGCGGCGCGCGCGCCCGAGGCCACCTTCGCGCTGATCGCGCGCCTGCATCGGGTCTTGCTGGGTCTCAGCGTTCTGACCATTCTCGGCGCGGTTGCGGGTGCGCACGGCCTGTCATTCTTCGGCTGACGGCGGATCAGAGAGGGGGCACGGACATGGCCGGCAAAACATCGCTCGACGACATCCCCGTCGGATACAGCGTGACATTCCGGAAGACCATCTCGGAAAGCGACGTGTACCTCTTTGCCGGCGTAACAGGCGACTTCGACCCCATCCACGTCGACGAGGAATTCGCGAAGACGACGCCCTACGGCACGCGCGTCGCACACGGGGCGCTCGTCATCGGCCTCATGAGCACGGCGTCGTCGATGGCGACGCGCGGGTTCAGCGTGGGCGTGGCTTCGCTCGGCTTCGACCGCATCCGACACACAGGACCCGTGTTCTTCGGCGATACGCTCAGCGTGACCTATGAAATCGTCAGCCACGACCGGGCGCGGAATCGCGCGACCGCACGGGTCACGGCGCTCAATCAGCGCGGCGAGACCATCGGCGTCGGCGATCACGTGCTGAAGATCTTGTGATGGGCGCGGGCGCGGAACCAGCGCCTATTGCCAGCACCTATTGCCAGCACCTATTGAATGACGATTCTCGGGGCTTTCCGCGCGCTCGTGCCGCTGGTGACGGCGTGCCAAACCTTTTCCGCGATTCCGCGAAAGGCCTTCGCATGGGCGCTCTCGGGCGCGGTTGCGGTAATGGGCCGGCCGGAGTCGGATGTGTCGCGGATCGCGATGTCGAGCGGGATCGCGCCGAGGAAAGCGACATTCGAGTCCGCGGCTTCGCGCTCGGCGCCGCCATGGCTGAAAATATCGCTTCGTTCGCCGCAATGCGGGCAGAGGAAATAGCTCATGTTCTCGACGATACCGAGCACGGGGACTTCGACCTGACGGAACATGGCGAGCCCGCGGCGCGCATCGAGAAGTGCGATGTCCTGAGGGGTGGAGACGATAACGGCCCCGGACAGCGGTACGCGCTGGGTCAGGGTGAGCTGCGCGTCGCCTGTTCCCGGCGGCATGTCGACGACGAGGATGTCGAGCGGTTCCCACACGACCCCCCGCAACATCTGATCGACGGCCTGGCTCACCATGGGTCCACGCCAGATCAACGGCGTGCGCTCGGCGGCGAGGAACCCCATGGACATCACCTTGACGCCGAAGCTCTCCGGCGGCGTCAGGCGTTTGCCGTCCCCGCTCATGCTGGGGCGCGCCTTGACGCCCATCATGAGCGGCATGGACGGGCCATAGATGTCACAATCGAGCAGGCCGACCTTGAGTCCGAGTGCCGTGAGGCCCACGGCCAGATTCGCGGCGACGGTCGATTTGCCGACCCCGCCCTTGCCGCTTGCCACGGCGACGATCGCATGCACGCCGGGAAGCGCGAGCTTCTCGCCATGATGCGGCTGGGCCTGGCCGCGCGAAGGCGCTGCCGCCTGCCCCCGATGGGCGGTCAGGACCGCCGCCACCCGCCTGACACCGTGAAGGCCGGACACCGCATCCTCGGCGGCTTTCCGCAACGGCTCAAGGCCGGGGCCTTCATCCGGGTTCACTTCGATCGCGAAGCGGACGGTGCCATCCGCAATGCTGAGGCCGCTGATCATGCCGAGACTGACGACGTCGCTGCCGCGCTTCGGCTCGCGCACGGTGCGAAGCGCATCCAGGACGTCCTGTTCGGTCACTCTATTCATGCTTGAAAACGTCCCGTCGGGGACGAAAGGGGCTGAAAACAGGGATATCGTGGACCGGATGAATCCGCGAGCAGTTCAATTCCTGGCTTTGTCGAGGTGCCTGTGTGTCATATAAGGCAGCATTGACCGATTGAAAAGCTCGCGTAGGTCCGGCCCAGGCCGGGGAAGGTGATCATGTCGTGGAATCAGGGTGGCGGTAGTGGCGGCGGTGGTGGTCCGTGGGGTAGCGGCGGCGGCAGCCCATGGGGCCGCGGCGGCCCGCCCCAGCCGCCCAACCTCGAAGATCTGCTGCGCCAGGGCCAGGATCGCTTCAAGCGCATGATGCCGAAAGGCGCCGGCAATTCGAACCTCGTCTTCTATATCGGTATCGCCATCGTCACCTTGTGGATTGCCTCGGGCATCTATCGCGTGCAATCCGACGAGCAAGGCGTGGTTCTGCGGTTCGGGAAGCTGGTCGACATCACCGAATTCGGCCTGCACTACCATCTCCCGAGCCCCATCGAGTCGGTGGTGAAGCCGCGCGTGAAGCAAATCAACAGCCTTGATCTCGGATTCCGCAATCTGGCCGAGGGCCGCGGGCCCAAACGCGAAGTCCCCGAGGAAAGCCTGATGCTCACGGGTGACCAGAACATCATCGACATCGACTTCAACGTGCAGTGGCGGATCAAGGACGCGGAGCAGTACCTCTTCAATATTCGCGATCCCGAACAGACGGTACGGGTCGTCGCCGAATCGGCCATGCGCGAGATTATCGGCCATACGGGCATTCAGCCGGCGCTGACGGAAGGGCGCCGGACGATCGAGGCCGAGGCCGTCGGCCTGATGCAGAAAATCCTCGACGATTACGGCTCTGGCATCGCGATCACGCAGGTGCAGCTCCAGGAGGTGCATCCGCCGCAGCCAGTCGTCGATGCCTTCAACGACGTGCAGCGTGCGCTGCAGGACCGTGACCGCATGCAAAACGAGGCCGAAGCCTATCGCAATGACATTATTCCCCGTGCCCGGGGCGAGGCGGTGCAGCAGGTGCAGGACGCGAGCGCCTACAAGGAAAAGGTCGTCCTGGAGTCCCAAGGCCGCGCGCAGCACTTTCTCTCGGTCTACAACGAATACAAGAACGCCAAGGACGTGACGACGAAGCGCATCTATCTCGAGACCATGGAGGCGATTCTGCGCGGCACGCCCAAATACATCGTGAGCGGCGGGAAGGACGGTGTTGCACCATTTCTCCCGCTGCCGCTGCCGCAATCCTCGGCGCGCCCGACGGAGCCTAAGAAGCCGGGAGGCACGCCATGAACAGGCGCGTACTCACCCTCGCGGCGATCGCGGCCGTCGCCGCCCTCATTCTCATCTCGAGCGTGCTGTTCACCGTTCAGCAGGCCGAACAAGCGATCGTGCTGCAGTTCGGAGCGCCGGTCCGCGTTATTTCCGAGCCGGGGCTCAAGGCGAAGCTTCCATTCGTTCAGAACGTCGAATTTTTCGACAAGCGCATTCTCTCCTTCGATCCGCCGCTCGAATCCCTCATCCTTGCGGACCAGAAGCCGCTCGACGTCAACGCCTATGCACGTTATCGGATCGTCGATCCGCTCCGGTTCTTCCAGACCGTGCGGAATGAGGAGACCTTGAAGCTTCGCCTAAGCCCGGTCGTCAAGGGTGTCGTGCGCGACATCCTCGGCAATGTCACGCTGTCACAAGTGCTTTCGGTCGAGCGAACCAGAATTCAAGGCGACATGCTTCAAGAGGTCGCGGCGAGAGCGCGGATCTACGGCATCGAGCTGATCGATGTGCGCATCCGGCGGGCCGATCTGCCGGATCAGACCCAGCAGGCGGTCTACGCCCGCATGCGGACCGAGCGCGAGCGCGAAGCGGCGGAGTTCCGAGCCCAAGGCTTTGAGCGGGCCCAGCAGATCCGCTCGTCGGCTGAACGCGAATCGACCGTCATCCGCGCCGAGGCTTTCAAGGAGTCGGAAACGCTCCGCGGCCAAGGCGATGGGGAGGCGACGAAAACCTATAACCGGGCCTATGGGGCGGATCCGCAGTTCTTCGATTTCTTCCGCTCCATGCAAGCCTACCGCGAGGCGATCCGAAACGACGACACGACGCTTGTCCTGACGCCGAATAGCGAGTTCTTCCGCTTTTTCGGCGACCTCGAAGGTCGCAATCGGCGCTGAGCAGGACGACGAGGGGCAATTCGTCCGGCATGAGCGATTTTCTCGCTGCGCTCGGGCTTGTTTTTGTGATCGAGGGGGTGCTCTATGCCGCGGCGCCCGATGGCATGAAGCGGCTCATGGCCGCGTCCCAGGCCCTGCCGGCGGGCGCGCTGCGGATGGGCGGTCTTGGCGCCGCCATGCTCGGTGTCGTCGTCGTTTGGCTGGTGCGGTCGTGAGCCGGACAAAAATTGACCGATGCCATTGAGACCATTCACGATATCTTGATGGCCGCCGCGCCGCGCCTTACATGGACGATACGGGCGTGGGAGAATAGTCGTCCGAGATCGCTCTGGAGCATGATCGTGCAGGAAATTTCTGAAGGACGACGGGCGGTGCCGCTCGCGCGTCGGCGTTCGATTTGGCTGGCTATGATCGGCGGCCTGGCGGCTAGCGTCCTCCTCGCGGGCACGGCCCCGGCCCGGACCGCGCCGGAAAGCTTCGCCGACCTCGCGGAGAAGCTTTTGCCCTCGGTCGTCAACATTTCGACGACACAGACCGTCCGCGGCCCGCAGCGTGGGCCCGACATGCCCCAATTCCCGCCGGGCTCCCCCTTCGAGGAGTTCTTCAAGGACTTCTTCGAGCGCCGCGGCCAGCAAGACAGCCAGCCTCGGCGTGCGACATCGCTCGGCTCGGGTTTCATCGTCGATTCCTCCGGCTTCGTCGTCACGAACAATCACGTCATCGAAGGCGCGGATGAGATCAACGTCATCCTCAATGACGACAAATCGCTTCCGGCCAAGGTGATCGGACGTGATTCCAAGACGGATCTGGCGCTGCTCAAGGTCGAAACGACAAAGCCGCTGCCAGCGACGCGGTGGGGCGATTCGGGCGTGCTCAGGGTGGGCGACTGGGTGATTGCCATCGGCAATCCATTCGGCCTCGGCGGCAGCGTCACGGCCGGCATCGTCTCGGCCCGTGGGCGCGACATCCACGCCGGACCCTATGACGATTTCATCCAGACCGATGCGTCGATCAACAAGGGCAATTCCGGCGGCCCGATGTTCAACATGAAAGGGGAAGTGATCGGCGTGAACACCGCGATCTATTCACCCTCCGGCGGCAGCATCGGTATCGGATTCGCGAGTCCCTCCGCGCAGGCGCGCGCCGTCATTCAGCAGCTGCGCGAGTTCGGGCGGACCCGGCGCGGCTGGCTGGGCGTTCATATTCAGACCGTCAACGACGAGATCGCCGAAAATCTCGGTATCGGCGGCACGCGCGGCGCGCTTGTCGCGAGCGTGAGCGATGGCAGTCCTGCAAAGAAGTCCGGCATCCAGGCGGGTGACGTGATCATCTCGTTCGACGGAAAAGAGATCAAGCGTATGCGCCAGCTGCCCCAGGTCGTTGCGGAAACACCGATCGGCAAGAAGGTGCCCGTCACGATCTGGCGCAAAGGCAAGGAATCGACCGTTTCGGTCGAGCTCGGCGAGCTCACTGAAACTGAGCAGATTGCGTCCGCGCCGACCAAGAAGGAGCCGGCCGAGGAGCGCGGCGGCGTGTTGGAATTGGGCATGACCATGCAGTCGCTCACCGCCGAGATCCGGGAGCGCTACGAGATCGCGAAAGAGGTGAACGGCGTGCTCATCACCGCCGTCGCCGCCGGCAGCAACGCGGCGGAGAAGGGCGTCAACCCGGGCGACGTCATTCTGCAGGTCGAACAAGACAAAGTGACGGCGCCATCGCAGGTCCAGGCGAAGCTCGCCGAAGTGCGCAGGGAAGGGCGGAAGAACGTGCTGATCCTGGTCGATCGTTCGGGCCGCGGCGGCCAACAGGCCTTCATCGTGCTCCGCGTCGACAAGAGCTGAGCAACACGGTCTCAGGCCGCGTCGCGGAAGTCGCGGCGACTGTATCCCTGGAGAAACAGGAGCGCGGTGAGGTCGCCGTGATCAACCCGCGTACGCGCGGACGAGGCCACGATGGGCCGCGCGCGGAACGCGACGCCAAGGCCCGCGGCCGCAATCATTTCGAGATCATTCGCGCCGTCGCCGACCGCGAGTGTCGCGTCGAGCGGCACACGGCGCTCCGCGGCGATGCCGAGCAGCGTCGTCCGTTTGCCGTCGCGGGTGAGAATCGGCTCGACAAGGCGGCCCGTGAGTTTGCCATCGGCGATGTCCAGGACGTTCGCGACGTCGCGGTCGATCCCGAGCCGCCGGCAGACGCGGGCACTGAAGAACGTGAAGCCGCCCGTGACCAGCACGGTATAGGCGCCGGATGCGCGCATGGTGGCGATGAGCGTCGCCGCACCCGGCGTCGGCGTGATGTGACGGGCGACCTCCTCGAGCGCCGCGACCGGAAGGCCTTCAAGCATCGCGACGCGGATCTTGAGGGATTCGCGAAAGTCGATCTCTCCGTTCATCGAGCGCGCGGTGATCGCCTTGACCGCGTCGCCCACGCCGGCGCGGACAGCCAGCTCGTCGAGCGACTCGCTGGTGATCATCGTCGAATCCATGTCGGCGACGAGGAGTGCCTTGCGACGTCCCGGGGCCGGTTGTGTGGCGATGTCGACGGGCGCGTGACCCAGGGCCGCGCGGAGCGCCGTCAGTGCCGCATCGGCAGGAAGCCGGCCGAACGGTACGTCGCATGCTTCGGCCTCTGCGAGCCATTCGGCCGGGGCGACCACGGCGCCCGCATGGCGGAGTGCTGCGCTGGCGGTTGCGGCAAGTGCCGCGCCGAGTGGCGCCAGGCGCGGGTTGGCGATGAGCGTCGCGACGTGATCCATGCGGGATTTCGGCGTCCGGGTTCTCAGCAGCGGGTCTTCGCACAGTGGAGCGCGTCCAGCGCCCTGACAAGATCGGTCGAGGCATGACGGGCGGAGACGTGGTCATTATCGCGGGGCCGACGGGCGGCGGGAAGTCGCATCTGGCCCTTGCCGTGGCCGAGACGCTCGGCGGCACGATCATCAATGCCGACAGCATGCAGGTCTATCGCGAGTTGCCGGTCCTGACGGCACGGCCCGATGCCGAAGCCGCGGGAATCGTGCCGCACCGTCTGTTCGGCGTGCTGCCTGCCGGCGAGCGATGTTCGGCCGCGCGGTGGCGGGCGCTTGCGCTCACCGAGATCGCCGCCTGCCGGGCCGCGGCGCGTCTGCCGATCCTCGTCGGCGGGACGGGTCTTTATTTCAAGGCGCTCACCGATGGGCTGGCATCGATTCCGCCGATTCCGGCCGAGGTGCGAGACCGCGCACGCGAACGGCGATCGGCGATCGGCGCCGAGGCCTTTCATGCCGAGCTCGCACTGCGCGATCCGGCGGGCGCCTCTCGCATCGCGCCCGGCGACACGCAGCGCTCGCTTCGCGCGTGGGAGGTCTATGAAGCGACCGGTCGAGCGCTCTCCGATTGGCAGGCACGCGCGCAAGACGGGCACCGCGAGGCGCTCGACTGCTTCGCCGTTCTCCTGGCTCCGCCCCGGGTGGCGCTTTATGCCGCATGCGACGAGCGATTTCGGGGGATGGTCGCCGCCGGCGCGCTCCGGGAGGTGAGCGCCCTCCGCACGCTCGGCCTCGATCCCAGCCTACCCGCCATGAAGGCGTTGGGCGTGCGCGAGCTTGGCCGCCACCTGGACGGCCTCATCACGCTCGAACAGGCGGTCGCGGAAGCCCAGCAGGCGACGCGCCAATATGCCAAGCGCCAGTCGACCTGGTTCCGCCACCAGATGTCGTTCGACCTCGTGCTTGAGCGGCCGGATGCGGCAGCAATGGTTAATGCTTTTCATGCCTGGCGCGGGCGGTTGACCGGGCACCGGTGAACGTCTAGCTTTCCGGAAACACCGCGGATTACCGCGCATTTCGACCGTCCCGACGGCCCGAAGGGATCGTCGGGAGCGGGCGCAGGCGCCTTTGTGAAAGGGGAGTGCGTATCGTGGCGGACCAGGCGTTGTCAGGATCCGAAGTCGTCCTCAAAGCCCTCGTCGATCAAGGCGTTGAGGTCATTTTCGGCTATCCCGGCGGGGCCGTGCTCCCGATCTACGATGCGCTTTTCAAGCAGAACTCGCTTCGCCACATCCTGGTGCGCCAGGAGGGCGGGGCGGTGCACGCGGCCGAAGGCTATGCCCGCTCGACCGGCAAGGTCGGCGTCGTGCTCGTGACATCGGGCCCGGGTGCGACGAACGCGGTGACCGGCCTGACCGACGCGCTCATGGACAGCATTCCGGTGGTGTGCCTGACCGGCCAGGTGCCGACGCATTTGATCGGCAACGACGCCTTCCAGGAAGCCGACACGACCGGCATCACGCGGCCTTGCACGAAGCACAACTATCTCGTGAAGGATCCGGCGGACCTGGCGCGCGTGATGCACGAAGCATTCTACGTCGCGCGCACCGGCCGACCCGGCCCCGTCGTCATCGATCTGCCGAAGGACATTCTCGTCGGGCCCGCGCCCTATGTCGCGCCTGAGCGCGTCAAGCATCGCAGCTACCGCCCGCAGATCAAGGGCGACACCAAGCGCATCGAGCAGGCGGTCGAGATGATGGCGAAAGCCAAGCGGCCGATCTTCTATTGCGGCGGCGGCGTCATCAATTCGGGCCCGGCGGCATCCAAGCTTCTGACGCAGCTCGTGCGCCTGACGGGCTTCCCCTGCACCTTGACTCTCATGGGGCTTGGCGCGTTCCCGGCGGCCGATCCGCAATTCCTCGGCATGTTGGGCATGCATGGCACGCTGGAAGCGAATCTGGCCATGCATGGCTGCGACCTCTTGATCAACATCGGTGCGCGGTTCGATGATCGCGTGACCGGGCGGATCACGGCATTCTCGCCGAATTCCAAGAAAATCCATGTCGACATCGACCCGTCCTCGATCAACAAGAACGTGCCGGTCGACGTCGCCATCGTCGGTGATGCCGGGCACGTGCTCGAGGACATGATCAAGATCTGGAAGGCGCGCCAGGCCCGCACCGATCAGAAGGCGATCAAGGCGTGGTGGGCGGATATCGAAGGCTGGCGCAAGCGGGATTGCCTGCGCTACCGCACGAGCACAGAGGTCATCAAGCCGCAATACGCGCTTCAGCGCCTTTACGCGCACATCAAGGATCGCGACCATTACATCACGACCGAAGTCGGCCAGCACCAGATGTGGGCCGCGCAGTTCCTGAAATTCGAAGAGCCGAATCGCTGGATGACCTCGGGCGGGCTGGGCACGATGGGCTATGGCTTGCCGGCGGCGATGGGCGTGCAGGTCGCGCATCCGAAGGCGCTCGTCATCGATGTCGCCGGCGAGGCGTCCATCCTCATGAACATCCAGGAAATGTCGACGATCGCGCAGTACCGCCTGCCCGTGAAGGTGTTCATCCTCAACAACGAATACATGGGCATGGTGCGCCAGTGGCAAGAGCTTCTGCACGGCGGGCGCTATTCGGAAAGCTACATGGACTCGCTGCCCGACTTCGTCAAACTGGCGGACGCGTTCGGCGCGGTGGGCCTTCGCGCGACCAAGCCGGACGAGGTCGATCACGTGATCAAGGAGATGATCGACACCGATCGTGCGGTTATCGCCGACATCGTGGTGGACAAGACAGAGAACTGCTTCCCCATGATTCCGTCGGGGGCGGCGCACAACGAGATTCTTCTCGGGCCTGAAGACGAGGCCAAGAAGCCGGTATCTGAAGACGGGATGGTTCTGGTCTAAAGTGGGCTCGGCGCTACGTCCGCGTTGCGCCGAAGAGCGTGGCGTGCGGGTGAATGGGGGAGTGTGGTGGAACGGACGGTCGAACGGCACACGATCGCGGTACTCGTGGACAACGAGCCAGGTGTGCTCGCGCGCGTCATCGGTCTGTTTTCGGGGCGCGGCTACAACATCGAAAGCCTGACCGTCGCGGAGGTGAACCCGGACGAGCGTCTCTCGCGCATTACCGTCGTCACGTCCGGGACCCCCATGGTGATCGAGCAGATCAAAGCGCAGCTCTCGCGCCTGGTTCCCGTGCACAAGGTCCATGATCTGACGGCAGAGGGGCCGCATGTCGAACGCGAGCTGGTCCTGGTCAAGGTGGCAAGCGCCGGCGAGAAGCGTGTCGAAGCCTTGCGCATCGCCGACGTGTTCCGCGCCCGAGCGGTGGACAGCACCAACGAGTCGTTCGTCTTCGAAGTGACGGGGGTCCAGGAAAAGCTCAATGCGTTCATCAATCTGATGAGGCCCTTGGGTCTCGTCGACGTGTCGCGAACGGGCGTCGTCGCGATCTCACGCGGGGCGAAGGGGTTCTGATGGGGGCGGTGCGAGCCTTCTCGACTGGGGCCGCCCGGCGCGCCGATGAATGCTTCAACATTTGGATCGGCCGGTCGGCCGGCGGCATGATCGCCGCGCTGGGCCTTCGAATTATGCTCTCCGAGCGCTAGACTCGGCCGAAAGACGAGGGAGGTAACAATGCGCGTGTATTACGACCGTGATGCGGACGTCAATCTGATCAAGAACAAGAAGGTTGCGGTCTTCGGCTATGGCAGCCAGGGGCACGCGCACGCGCTCAACATGCGCGACAGCGGCGTGAAGGACATCGTCATCGCGCTTCGCCCGGGCTCGCCCTCGGCGAAGAAGGCCGAGGGCGCGCAATTCAAAGTGCTCGATCCTTCGGCTGCGGCCAAATGGGCCGACGTCTCGATGATCGTGACGCCGGACGAAGGGCAGGGCGCGCTCTACCGCGACCACATGCACCCGAATTTGCGCCAGGGCACGGCGATCGCCTTCGCGCACGGCCTGAACATCCACTTCAGCCTGATCGAGCCGCGCGCCGATCTCGACGTGTTCATGGTGGCGCCCAAGGGGCCCGGCCACACCGTGCGTTCGGAGTATGTGCGGGGCGGCGGGGTGCCGTGTCTCCTCGCGGTCGCGCAGAACGCGTCGGGCAACGCGCAGGAGATCGGTCTCTCCTACGCCGCGGCGATCGGCGGCGGGCGCGCCGGCGTGATCGAGACAAACTTCCGCGAGGAATGCGAGACGGATCTGTTCGGCGAGCAGGTGGTGCTCTGCGGCGGGCTCGTGGAACTCATCCGCGCGGGCTACGAGACGCTGGTCGAGGCGGGCTACGCGCCGGAGATGGCGTATTTCGAATGCCTGCACGAGGTGAAGCTGATCGTCGATCTGATCTACGAAGGCGGCATCGCCAATATGAACTATTCGATCTCCAATACGGCCGAGTATGGCGAGTACACAAGGGGGTCGCGCGTCATCACGGCCGAGACGAAGAAGGAAATGAAGAAGATCCTCGACGACATCCAATCCGGTCGCTTCGCGCGCGATTGGATGCTCGAGAACGAGGTCGGCCAGACAAGCTTCAAAGCCATGCGCCGGCGCGCGGCCGAGCATCCGATCGAGCAGGTCGGCGAAAAGCTTCGCGCGATGATGCCTTGGATCGCCAAGAACAAGCTCGTGGACAAGGCGAAGAACTAAGCCATCAAGCCCTGAGCGGGCGTTGCCGCGCGCGACGCCCGCCACCCGGCTCATCCCGGCCGCCCGTTCCGCCGATTGGCCCGGGGCATGGGGGCGGCATGGCTGCGCGCAATCCTCGCCGAGCGGCCGGCGAACGAAACTAAATCGCAGAACGGACGGACGATCGGCTTCCAGCCATCACGCGGGGTCAGGCGCGGGAGTGGTGTGGATATCGACGGCGGATCATTGTCTAATGACGGCGCGTGAGCATCGCTGCATCCGATATCATCGAAGCCCCGCGCGAGGAGATAGGCCATGCCGTCCTGGAATCGTGCCGACCTGCCGCGACCCACGCGCGACCCCGAGCGTCTCAAGGCCGACCTCGATACCTATGGTTATTGCGTGTTGGTGGAGGCGCTCACGCCGGCGCAACTGGCGGCGGTCCGCGCGCGTGTTGAGGAC
>JBGPGW010000080.1:0-12503 GCA_041484095.1 Alphaproteobacteria bacterium
AGGCGGTGATAGATGAAGGGCTTGAAGAGCTCGAGCGCCATCTTCTTGGGCAGGCCGCACTGGTGCAGCTTGAGTTCGGGGCCCACCACGATGACCGAGCGGCCGGAGTAATCCACGCGCTTGCCCAGCAGGTTCTGGCGGAACCGGCCCTGCTTGCCCTTGAGCATATCGGCCAGCGATTTGAGCGGACGCTTGTTCGCGCCCGTGATGACGCGGCCGCGCCGGCCGTTGTCGAAGAGCGCATCGACCGCTTCCTGCAGCATGCGCTTCTCGTTGCGCACGATGATCTCGGGCGCCTTGAGCTCGATGAGCCGCTTCAGACGGTTGTTGCGGTTGATGACGCGGCGATAGAGATCGTTCAAGTCCGAGGTCGCGAAACGTCCGCCGTCGAGCGGAACGAGCGGCCGGAGTTCGGGCGGAATGACCGGGATGACGTCGAGCACCATCCATTCCGGCTTGCTCTTGGACTCGAGGAACGCCTCGACCAGCTTGAGCTTCTTGACCAGCTTCTTCCGCTTCGTCTCGGAATTCGTGTCCTTGAGCTCGACGCGGATGTATTCGCGCTCCTTCTCCAGGTTGATCGCGGACAGGATGGCCTTGATCGCCTCGGCGCCGATCGACGCCTTGAACGATTCCTCGCCGAAGTCGTCGACCGCCTTCTGATACTGGTCTTCGCTCAGGAGCTGATTGAGCTTGAGCGGCGTCAGGCCCGGCTCGATCACGACGTAGTTCTCGAAGTAAAGGACCCGCTCGAGTTCGCGGAGAGTCACGTCGAGGAGCAGGCCGATGCGGCTCGGCAGCGACTTCAGGAACCAGATGTGCGCGACCGGGGAGGCCAGCTCGATATGCCCCATGCGCTCGCGGCGCACCTTGGACAACGTCACCTCGACGCCGCACTTCTCGCAGATGATGCCGCGGTACTTCATGCGCTTGTACTTGCCGCACAGGCACTCGTAGTCCTTGATCGGCCCGAAGATGCGCGCGCAGAAGAGGCCGTCACGCTCCGGCTTGAACGTTCGGTAGTTGATGGTTTCCGGCTTCTTGATCTCGCCGAAGGACCAAGACCGGATGCGCTCCGGGCTCGCGATGGAGATCCGGATCTCGTCGAAGCTCTGCGGCCCGGCGACCTGACCGAAAATGTTCATCAACTCGTTCATCAGTACTCTCTCCTGATTGTTCGCAGCCGTTGAGGCGTCACCGGGGGCACCGTGCGGTGCCCCGCGATGCCTCGCCTAAAAGCCGCGCTCCTGGAGTTCCACGTTGAGGCCAAGGGAGCGAAGCTCCTTGACCAAGACATTGAACGATTCAGGGATGCCCGCCTCGAAGTTGTCGTCGCCCTTGACGATCGCCTCGTAGACCTTGGTGCGTCCCGACACGTCGTCCGACTTGACGGTGAGCATCTCCTGCAGCGTGTAGGCCGCCCCGTAAGCCTGGAGGGCCCAGACCTCCATTTCCCCGAATCGCTGACCGCCGAATTGCGCCTTGCCGCCCAGCGGCTGCTGGGTCACGAGGCTGTAGGGGCCGATCGAGCGCGCGTGGATCTTGTCGTCCACGAGATGGTGGAGCTTCAGCATGTAGATGTAGCCCACCGTGACCTTGCGATCGAACGACTCGCCGGTCCGCCCGTCGGTCAACTTGACCTGGCCCGAGGTGTCGAGACCCGCACGCGTCAGCATCTCGACGATGTCTTGCTCGGTCGCCCCGTCGAAAACCGGCGTCGCCATCGGGATTCCGCCGCGCACGTTGCCCGCGAGCTCCTGGACCTGATCGTCCGTCAGATCAGCGATCCGCTCCTTGTAGGCCGCGTCGCCGTACATCGTCTTGAGGACGCGTTTGAGTTCATCCAACCGGCCGCCCCCGCGCCGGATGCGGTCGAGCGTCTGGGCCACCTCGCGGCCGAGCCAGTTCGCGGCCCAACCGAGATGCGTCTCCAGAATCTGGCCCACATTCATGCGCGACGGCACGCCCAGCGGATTGAGGACGATGTCGACGGGCGTCCCGTCCTCGAGGCATGGCATGTCCTCGATCGGCATGATCCGGGAAATGACACCCTTGTTGCCGTGCCGGCCGGCCATCTTGTCGCCGGGCTGAAGCTTGCGCTTCACCGCCACGAAGACCTTGACCATCTTCATGACGCCGGGCGGCAATTCGTCGCCGCGCTGCAACTTCTCCACCTTGCTCTCGAAGCGCTTGACGATGCGTCCGATGACTTCATCGTATTGCTTCTTGAGCTCCTCGATGTCCGACATCAGCTTGTCGTTCTTGACGGTGATCTGGCGAAGCTGACCGAGGGTCAACTCATCGAGCACCTCTTCGATGAGCTTCGTCCCCGGCTTCACCGCCTTCGGTCCCGTGGCGGAGACCTTGTGAAGCAACAATTCCCTCAGCCGGCTCTGGAAGCTGCGTTCGAGGATGCCGCGCTCGTCGTCGCGGTCCTTGGCGAGACGCTCGATCTCGGCCCGTTCGATGGCCAGCGCGCGCTCGTCCTTTTCCACGCCGCGCCGCGAGAACACGCGGACCTCGACGACCGTGCCGGAGACGCCCGGCGGAACGCGGAGCGACGTGTCGCGCACGTCGGATGCTTTTTCGCCGAAGATCGCGCGGAGGAGCTTCTCCTCCGGCGTCATCGGTGATTCGCCCTTGGGCGTGACTTTGCCGACCAGGATGTCGGCGGCCTTCACTTCGGCGCCGATGTAGACGATGCCGGCCTCGTCGAGATTCTTCAGCGCCTCTTCGCCGACGTTCGGGATGTCCCGCGTGATCTCTTCCTGGCCGAGCTTCGTGTCACGCGCCATCACCTCGAATTCTTCGATGTGGATCGAGGTGAAGACGTCGTCCTTCACGATCCGTTCCGAAATCAGGATCGAGTCCTCGAAGTTGTAGCCGTGCCATGGCATGAACGCGACGAGGACGTTGCGGCCGAGCGCCAGCTCCCCGAGATCCGTGGACGGGCCGTCGGCGATGATGTCGCCCTTCTGGACGAGGTCGCCGACCTTGACGAGCGGGCGCTGCGTGATCGACGTGTTCTGGTTCGAGCGCTGGAACTTGAGGAGATTGTAGATGTCCACGCCCGGGCTCTGCGTCGACTTGTCCTCGGTCGCGCGGACGACGATGCGCGTCGCGTCCACTTGATCGACGATTCCGCTCCGCCGCGCGATCGCGACGACGCCTGAATCGCGCGCCACGCGCTCCTCCGCGCCCGTGCCGACCAACGGCGTCTCGGTGCGGATCAGCGGAACCGCCTGACGCTGCATGTTCGAGCCCATGAGGGCGCGGTTGGCATCGTCGTTCTCGAGGAACGGGATCAACGCGGCGGCCACGGAGACCAATTGCTTCGGCGACACGTCGATGAAGTCGATCTGCTCCGGACGCGCCATGATGAAGTCGCCGCCCTTCCGGCAGCTCGTGATCTCCGCCGTGAACCGCCCGCGCGCGTCGATCTGGGCGTTCGCCTGCGCGATCGTGTAGCGGCCCTCCTCCATCGCCGAGAGGTAGACGACCTCGTCCGTGACCTTGCCCTGCGTGACGCGGCGGTACGGGCTCTCGATGAACCCGTACTTGTTGACGCGCGCATAGGTCGCGAGGCTGTTGATGAGGCCGATGTTCGGCCCTTCCGGCGTCTCGATCGGGCAGATCCGGCCGTAATGGGTCGGATGCACGTCGCGCACTTCGAATCCGGCGCGCTCGCGCGTGAGGCCGCCAGGCCCGAGGGCGGAGAGGCGGCGCTTGTGCGTGATCTCCGACAACGGATTGGTCTGGTCCATGAACTGCGAGAGCTGCGAGGAGCCGAAGAACTCCCGCACCGCGCCGGCGACCGGCTTCGCGTTGATGAGATCGTGCGGCATCACCGTGTCGATTTCGACCGTGCTCATGCGCTCGCGAATCGCGCGCTCCATCCGGAGAAGACCGACGCGATACTGGTTCTCCATGAGCTCGCCCACGGAGCGGACGCGCCGGTTGCCGAGATGGTCGATGTCGTCGATCTCGCCGCGCCCGTCCTTCAATTCGACGAGCATCTTGATGATCGCGAGGACGTCCTCTTTGCGGAGCACGCGCGGCGTGTCGGCAGCCGGGAAGTTGAGACGGGAGTTCATCTTGACGCGCCCGACCGCGGAGAGGTCGTAACGCTCCCGGTCGAAGAAGAGACCGAAGAACAGCGCCGCCGCCGTGTCGGTCGTCGGCGGCTCGCCCGGACGCATCACCCGGTAGATTTCCATGAGCGCGTCCTGGCGGGACGTGTTCTTGTCCGCGGCCAGGGTGTTGCGGATGTAGGGACCCACGTTGACGTGGTCGATCGCGAGTGTCGCAACCTCGTTGACGCCGGCCGCCTCGAAGGCCCGGAGATGCGTCTCCGCGATTTCCTGGCCGGCCTCGATGAAGATTTCGCCTGTCTTCTCGTTGATCACGTCGAAGGCGGCGTAACGGCCGATCAACTCGTCCTCGGCCACGAGGAACTCCTTGAGGCCCCGTTCCCGGAAGCGCGTGTTGAGCGAGACGGTGAGCTTGGTTCCGGCCTCGGCCACCACCTTGCCCGTGCGCGCGTCGATGAGGTCGCGGACGAGCTTGACCCCTCGCATGCGCTCCGGCATGAAATCGGTCGTCCAGCCCTTCTTCGTGCGCGCGTAGACGACGGCTCCGTAGAAGTAGCCAAGGATCTCTTCGGGCGCCATGCCCGTGATTTCGTCCTCGTTGACGGGCTGGAGATTCGCCGTCAGCTCGGCGCGGCGGCGCGCGCCGTCCGCGCTGTCCAGCGCCATCAGAAGCGTCGTCACCGGCAGCTTGCGGCGGCGATCGATGCGGACATAGACCAAGTCCTTCGCGTCGAACTCGAAGTCGAGCCACGAGCCGCGGTAGGGGATGACCCGCGCCGCGTGGAGGAACTTGCCCGATGAGTGGGTCTTGCCGCGGTCGTGATCGAAGAACACGCCCGGCGAGCGATGCATCTGGGACACGATGACGCGTTCGGTGCCGTTCACGACGAACGTGCCGTTCACCGTCATGAGCGGAAGATCGCCCATGTAGACGTCCTGTTCCTTGATATCGCGCACGGAGCGCGCGCCGGTCTCTTCGTCGACGTCCCAAACCACGAGACGCAACGTGACCTTGAGCGGCGCCGCAAACGTCATGCCGCGCTGCTGGCACTCTTCGACGTCGTATTTGGGTTCTTCAAATTCGTAGCGAACGAACTCGAGTTGGGCGCGCTCCGAGAAATCCCGAATCGGGAAAACCGACCGGAACACTTCCTGCAACCCCACCTCGGCGCGCCGATCCGCCAGCACGTCCATCTGAAGGAACGCGCTGTAGGAGTTCTTCTGCACCTCGATGAGGTTCGGCATGGGAGCCACCTCCGCGATGCGACCGAATGACCGACGGATGCGCTTGCGACCGGTGAACGAACTCGTCATCCCTTCTCCTTTTCGACAGTCGCGCGGGAGCCATATCCCGCGCTGATCGTCTTGCCCGCGCGACCCCTACGGGATCGAACGGCACGGGGCACGCGCGGCGCCACCGACGCCATCGCATGCCAAGCCACGAATATGCGACCGGCCGCGGCGGCGATTGCCGCAACCGGAAACTCTGTCCCTGAACAGCGGGAGCACCGCGCCTACTTCAGCTCGACCTTCGCGCCGGCGCTTTCGAGCTGCGCCTTGAGCTTTGCGGCCTCGTCCTTCGACACGCCTTCCTTGACGGGCTTCGGTGCGCCCTCGACCAAGTCCTTCGCCTCCTTGAGGCCAAGACCCGTGATCGCGCGCACTTCCTTGATCACGTTGATCTTCTTTTCGCCGGCGACCGTCAGCACGACGGTGAAGCTGTCTTGCTCCTCGACCACTGCCGCTGCCGGTGCACCCGCGGCGGCTGCGGCCGCGACCGGAGCCGCTGCCGACACGCCCCACTTCTCTTCGAGCAACTTGCTCAGCTGAGCCGCCTCGATGACGGTCAGCGCCGAAAGGTCTTCAACGATTTTCTCGAGATTAGCCATGGTCCTTGTCTCCTCAACTTGAACGTCTGTGTTGTGTTGCGTCCTACGCGGCGGCTTCCGACTTGCCATAGGCGGCCATCACCCGGGCGAGCTGACCCGCCGGGGCCTGGAGAACCGTCGCGACCCGCGTCGCCGGGGTCTGCAACAGACCCAGAAGCTTGGCCCGCAGCGCGTCGAGCGACGGCAGCGCGGCCAGCATCTTGACGGCGGCGGCATCCAGAATCTGGTCGCCGAAGGCGCCACCGACGATGCTCAGCTTCTCGTTCTCCTTGGCGTATTGAACAGCCACTTTGGCGGCCGCCACCGGATCCCTCGAGAATGCGATGGCAGTCGGACCGACGAAGAGCGACGTCAGCGACTCGAACCGCGTCCCCGCCAGCGCTCGCTTGGCGAGCCGGTTCTTCGTCACTTTGTAGCCGGCACCTGCCTGCCGCATACGACGACGCAAGTCTGTCGACTCCGTCACCGTCAGGCCCGTGTAATGGGTCACCACCATCAACGTGGCGTCCGCAAACGTACGGTGCAGATCGGTCACCAGCTGTTCTTTTTGTGCGCGTTGCACGTGCCGTTTCCTTTCTAGAAATCGACCGGGCCCTTGCGGGACCGACCGACCGGCTTAGAACATCCTCCGACGACGCCGGAGGTTCTGGTTCCCTGCCCCAGAAGTTCAAGTCATCCGATCCTCGACCGTCTCGGCCTTGGAACGGACAGCTCCACATCTGTCTCATGCGGGCGGCGAACCCTTAAGCCTCGGGGCAAGCCCCTCGGCACCCGCATTCTCGGACAGGCGGACGACCGGCCCGAAGGCCGATCCTCCGTATTCGCCGCCGCGGCCGATCAACGATCGGCTGCAGCGGCAAAACTGTTATCAAGTCCCCGCGGAACGCCCCATTTCGAGGGTCGCGAGGTCGAGCTTCAATCCGGGCCCCATGGTCGAACTGATCGACACCTTCTTGACGAAGACGCCCTTGATGCCCGTGGGCTTGGCGCGGGCGACCGCGCCGACGAAGGCGTTGATGTTCTCGACCAATTGCTGCTCGGAGAAGCTGGCTTTACCGACGCCGGCATGGATGAGGCCGGCCTTCTCGGCCCGGTACTGGACTTGCCCGCCCTTGACCGCGCCGATGGCCTGCGCCACGTCGTTCGTCACGGTGCCGACCTTGGGATTGGGCATCAAGCCGCGCGGACCGAGCACTTTGCCGAGCCGTCCGACGATCGCCATCATGTCCGGCGTCGCGATGCAGCGATCGAAATTCATCTCACCCTTTTGAATCTGTTCCGCCAGATCCTCCGCACCCACGAGATCGGCGCCCGCCTTCTTCGCTTCCTCGGCCTTGGCACCCTTGGCAAACACGGCGACGCGAACCTTCTTGCCGGTTCCGTTCGGCAGGTTGACGACGCCGCGCACGGTCTGATCCGTGTGCTTGGCATCGATCCCCAGATTCATCGAGACCTCGATGGTTTCGTCGAACTTGGCCTTGGCGCTGCCCTTGACGATCTTCACCGCCTCGGCCAAGGGGTAATGATGCTCGCGGTCGATCGCGCCGTAAGCCGAAACCAGGCGTTTTCCTTGTCCGCTCATCGCTCTACTCCGTCACCTGAAGGCCCATCGAACGGGCAGTCCCGGCGACCATGCGCATCGCCGCCTCGACATCGTGGGCGTTGAGATCCTTCATCTTGAGCTGGGCGATCTCGCGCACCTGCGCTTGCGTGACGGACCCGGACGGCTCGAGCCCCGTCGTCTTGCTGCCCTTCTCGATTCCCGCCGCCTTCTTCAGCAGAAAGCTCGCGGGCGGCGATTTCGTGATGAAGGTGAACGACCGGTCCGAATACACCGTGATCGTCGTCGGCACGGGCATGCCCGGCGTCATTTCCTTCGTCGCCGCGTTGAAGGACTTGCAGAACTCCATGATATTGACGCCGCGCTGACCGAGCGCGGGCCCGATCGGTGGCGAGGGGTTCGCTTGTCCTGCCGGCACCTGTAGTTTGACGTAGCCTTCGATCTTTTTCATGTTTCCCGCGCTCGACTAGAGCTTTTCGACTTGGCTGTATTCGAGTTCGACCGGCGTTGCGCGGCCGAAAATCGAAACAGCAACCTTGATCCGTGCCTTCTCTTCATCCACTTCCTCGACGAGGCCGTTGAACGACGTGAACGGCCCATCGCACACGCGCACCTGTTCGCCGATCTCGAAGGTGACTGCGGGCTTCGGCCGCTCGACCCCTTCCTTGATCTGGCGAAGGATGCGCATCGCCTCGCCGTCGCTGATCGGAGACGGCTTGCCCCGCCCGCCAAGAAAGCCCGTGACCTTGGGCGTATTCTTCACGAGGTGCCACGACTCGTCGGTCAGGTCCATCTTCACCAGCACGTAGCCCGGAAAGAACTTGCGCTCAGCGCTCACCTTGCTGCCCTTGCGCACCTCGACCACTTCCTCGATCGGCACGAGGACGTCTTCGATCATCGAATCGAGTCCCTTCTGCACCGCCTGCTCGCGGATCGCACTCGCGACCTTCTTCTCGAAGCCCGAGTAGACGTGCACGACATACCAGCGCGCGACCATGCCCGTCAGCTTCCAAGACCGATGATCAAGCGCATACCCACTCCAAGGACCTGATCGACCAAAAACAGAAACAACGCCGCGAAGAACGCCATCATGAAGATCATCGCCGTCGTCAGCAGAGTCTCCTTGCGCGTCGGCCAGGTGACCTTGCTGGCCTCCTGGCGAACTTCGCGGATGAACTGACCGGGATTTATCTTCGCCATATCCGTGAAGCCCTCAGATCAACCATGCACGCGACGTCTCCGAACCACCCGATGCCGCGCCGCCTTGCGTGGCAGGAGTGGAGGGTCTCGAACCCCCAACCTCCGGTTTTGGAGACCGGCGCTCTACCAATTGAGCTACACTCCTCCGGTCACGAAGCGATCGGACGCCGCCGCTCTCCCGACCCGGCACGAGCGTGCAGCGCCATGTTCCGTCCTCGCATCCCGCGTGATCAAAGCCACCTTATTTAATGATGGAAGCGACGACGCCGGCGCCGACGGTCCGGCCGCCCTCGCGGATGGCGAAGCGCAGCCCCTCGTCCATCGCGATCGGCGCGATCAACTCCACCTCCATCGCGATGTTGTCGCCCGGCATCACCATCTCCACCCCCTCCGGCAGCTTGATCGTCCCCGTCACGTCCGTCGTCCGGAAGTAAAACTGCGGCCGGTAGTTCGAGAAGAACGGCGTATGCCGGCCCCCCTCTTCCTTCGTCAGCACGTAGGTCTCCGCCTTGAAGTTCGTGTGCGGCGTGATCGAGCCGGGGGCCGCCAGAACCTGGCCCCGCTCCACATCCTCCCGCCCCACGCCCCGCAGCAGCACCCCGATGTTGTCCCCGGCCTCGCCCTGATCCAGCAGCTTCCGGAACATCTCGACCCCCGTCACCACCGTCTTCACCGTGTCCTTCAACCCGATGATCGCGATCTCGTCCCCGACCTTCACGATCCCCCGCTCCACCCGCCCCGTCACCACCGTGCCCCGCCCCGAGATCGAGAACACGTCCTCGATCGGCATCAGGAACGGCCGGTCCTTCGGGCGCTCGGGCTGCGGGATATACTCGTCCACCGCCTTCATCAGCTCCAGGATCGAGGCCTTCCCCAGCTTCTCGTCCTTCCCCTCCAGCGCCGCCAGCGCCGATCCCTTCACGATCGGGATGTCGTCGCCCGGAAAGTTGTACTTCGACAACAGCTCCCGCACCTCCAGCTCCACCAGGTCCAAAAGTTCCGGGTCGTCCACCATGTCCACTTTGTTCATGTACACAACGAGCGCCGGAACACCCACCTGGCGCGCCAGAAGGATGTGCTCCCGCGTCTGCGGCATCGGGCCGTCCGCCGCCGACACCACCAGGATCCCCCCGTCCATCTGCGCCGCACCCGTGATCATGTTCTTCACGTAGTCCGCGTGCCCCGGGCAATCCACATGCGCGTAGTGACGCTTCGCCGTCTCGTATTCCACATGCGCCGTCGCGATCGTGATCCCCCGCTCGCGCTCCTCCGGCGCCTTGTCGATCTGGTCGTACGCCATGAACTGCGCACCACCGCTCTCCGCCAGCACCTTCGTGATCGCCGCCGTCAGCGTCGTCTTCCCATGGTCCACGTGACCAATCGTCCCCACATTGCAATGCGGCTTCGTCCGCTCAAACTTCGCCTTCGACATCGTTCACCCCTGTTCCTGGATGTCTGCCCGAGCGATTGCTGTCGTGCTCATGCCATCTTCGCCTTGACTTCGTCCGCGACGGCCTGTGGCACAGGCGCGTAGTTGTCGAAGTGCATGCTGTAGGTCGCTCGTCCCTGACTCATCGATCTCAGCGTGTTCACATACCCGAACATGTTGGCCAACGGCACCATCGCCGTGATCACCCGCGCATTGCCGCGCGTGTCCATCCCGGAGACGTGCCCGCGGCGGCTGTTGAGGTCGCCGATCACGTCGCCCATATACTCGTCCGGCGTCACCACCTCGACCCGCATGATCGGCTCGAGCAGCTTGGGCGCGCATTTCGGCAGGCCCTCCCGGTATGCCGCCCGCGCGGCGATCTCGAAGGCGAGCGCGCTCGAATCGACATCGTGATAAGCGCCGTCGATCAGCGTCGCCTGGAAGTCGATCATCGGATAACCCGCGATCACGCCGCTGTTGACCGCCGACTTGAGTCCCTTTTCCACGCCGGGGATGTATTCCTTCGGCACGGAACCGCCGTGAATGCCGTTCTCGAACACGAACCCCGAGCCCGCCTTGAGCGGCTCGAACCGCAGCTTGATGCGCGCAAACTGGCCGGAACCGCCGGACTGCTTCTTGTGGGTGTAGTCGATCTCGCCGGCCTTGCCGATCGTCTCGCGATAGGCGACCTGCGGCGCGCCGACATTGGCCTCGACCTTGAACTCGCGCTTCATGCGGTCGACGATGATCTCGAGATGGAGCTCGCCCATGCCGGCGATGACCGTCTGCCCGCTCTCCGAATCCGATGACACGCGGAAGGACGGATCTTCCTTGGCGAGGCGCTGCAGCGCGACGCCCATCTTCTCCTGGTCCGCCTTGCTCTTGGGCTCGACCGCGACCTCGATGACCGGGTCGGGGAACTCCATGCGCTCCAGAATCACCGGCTTCTGCGGATCGCACAGCGTATCGCCGGTGGTGGTCGAGCGCATGCCGGCGATCGCGATGATGTCGCCCGCGCGCGCTTCCTTGATGTCCTCGCGGTGGTTGGCATGCATGAGAAGCATGCGCCCGACGCGCTCGCGCTCGTCCTTGGTCGAGTTGAAGACCTGGCTCCCGGCCTCGAGCACGCCGGAATAGACCCTGAGGAAGGTGAGCGAGCCCACGAACGGATCCGACATGATCTTGAAGGCGAGCGCGGCGAAGGGCTCATCGTCGGAGCTCTTGCGCTCCATGGGTGTCTTGCCGTCCTCGGCCAGACCCGTCACCGACGCAACGTCGGCCGGCGACGGCAGGTATTCGACGACGGCATCGAGCAGAGTCTGCACGCCCTTGTTCTTGAAGGCCGCGCCGTTGAGAACGGGAACGAAGGCACCGCTGATCGTGCCCTTCCGGATGCACCGGTGGAGCGTCGCGGCGTCGGGTTCCTCGCCGGCGAGATAGGCCTCGATGACAACATCGTCCATCTCGACGGCGGTCTCGATGAGTTTCGTGCGATATTCCTTCGCCTGCTCAGCGAGCTCGGCCGGAATCTCCTCGACCACGAATTCGGCGCCGAGACTCTCGTCATTCCACTTGATCGCCTTCATGAGAATGAGGTCGACCAGCCCGACATAGCTCGATTCGACGCCGATCGGGAGCTGAAGGATCAGCGGCTTGGCGCCCAGCCGGTCGACGATCATGTCGACGCAGCGGAAGAAGTTGGCGCCGATCCGGTCCATCTTGTTGACGAAGCAGATGCGCGGGACGCCGTATTTATCGGCCTGCCGCCACACCGTCTCCGACTGCGGCTCCACGCCCGCGACGCCATCGAACACCGTCACGGCGCCGTCAAGCACGCGCAATGACCGCTCGACCTCGATCGTGAAATCGACGTGCCCCGGCGTGTCGATGATGTTGATTCGGTGATCGCGCCAGAAACACGTGGTCGCGGCCGACGTGATCGTGATGCCGCGCTCTTGCTCCTGTTCCATCCAGTCCATCGTCGCGGTGCCCTCGTGCACCTCGCCGATCTTGTAGGAACGGCCGGTATAGAACAGCACACGCTCGGTCGTCGTCGTCTTGCCCGCATCGATATGGGCCATGATACCGATGTTACGGGTTCGGTCTAATTGATATACTCTTGCCATAGGTGTCGAAGTCTATTCGTGTGTTTCAGTCTTACAGTGTGAGAATCGGAGGACTACCACTTGAAGTGGGCGAACGCCTTGTTTGCTTCTGCCATTTTGTGAGTGTCTTCTTTCTTCTTTACAGCGTTCCCCTCGTTATTCGCCGCGGCCATAAATTCAGACGCAAGCTTGAGCGCCATCGATTTGTCTTTTCGGTCGCCGGCATAG
>JBGPGW010000081.1:0-12501 GCA_041484095.1 Alphaproteobacteria bacterium
GACTGAAGAACGGTGATCCATCGCCCCGGCAACCGTCTATCGTTGATGAATCGATGGAACGAAACTTGCCACAGAGCCGCCCCATCCCCAAACCCCTCCCGATCGAAGGGAATGAGGGCGGTCCTCGCCGACCACCGATACCGCATGTTTCTTGCCCCGTGTCGTGGTTTCGGGGGGCGGCGCCGTCCGCGCCCATTGATCGGCGGCCGATCGGACGTATGTTATTGCTCGAAGCCGAACCGAGGGGACGAATGCGCGACAACCCCGTCCGACACGGGGCCGGAACCGACGGCCGCCCGACCGAGCCTCTCATCGACCCGTTCCTGCGGTCGATCACCTATCTCAGGGTGTCCGTCACGGACCGCTGCGACTTCCGCTGCGTCTATTGCATGGCGGAAGACATGACGTTCCTGCCGAAAGCCGAAATCCTCTCGCTCGAGGAGCTCGACCGGCTGTGCAGCGCGTTCATTCGCCTGGGTGTCCGCAAGCTGCGTCTGACCGGGGGCGAGCCATTGGTCCGGCGCAACGTGATGGGCCTCATTCGCGCGCTCGGCCGCCACCTCGGCACGGGGGCGCTCGATGAGCTCACGCTCACGACCAATGGCAGCCAGCTCATCAAACACGCGGGCGAGCTTGCCGAGGCCGGCGTTCGCCGCATCAATGTCTCTCTCGACACGCTCGACCCCGATCGATTCGCGGCCGTGACGCGGTGGGGCAAGCTCGATCGCGTGATCGCCGGCATCGAGGCCGCCGAGGCCGCGGGCCTCGCGATCAAGATCAATGCCGTGGCACTCAAGGACGTGAACATCGACGAGCTCGACCGCTTGCTGGCCTGGTGCGGGGAGCGCGGCTACGACCTCACCATCATCGAGGTCATGCCGATGGGCGACATCGGGCCCCAGCGCGTCGACCAGTACTATCCCCTCTCAATGGTGCGCGCGCAGCTGGCCCGGCGCTGGACGCTCGAGGACACCGACTACCGAACGGGGGGCCCGGCGCGTTACGTCCATGTGAAGGAAACGGGGCGCCGGCTCGGCTTCATCACGCCGATGACGCACAATTTCTGCGAATCCTGCAACCGGGTGCGCCTGACCTGCACGGGAACGCTGTTCATGTGCCTGGGCCAGGAGGATGCCGCGGATTTGCGCGCGCCCCTTCGCGCCGATCCCGATGATTTCCACCTCGACCGGGCGATTCGCGAAGCGATCGCGCGCAAGCCCAAGGGACATGATTTCATCATCGACCGCCGGGTCGCGCCCAAATCCGTCGCGCGACATATGAGCGTCACGGGCGGCTGAGCCGGCCGTCACGGCCGCTTCGGGTTTTCCGTGACCTCGCATGTGCCGAGCCCACCGGGATCGATCACGATCGCGAGCCCGCTTTCGGCGGGATTGACGCTCCATCGCTCGCCGCGCCAAAGGCCGTCCGCCTTGCGCGGCATCGCGCGCAGCGGCTCCGTGATGATGAGGGATCCCGCCTGATAGCAGCGGATCGTGAAGGGTGCGGCGGTGGGTATGGCCGTCTGGGCGACGGCAGCGCCGCTCATGAGAACCGCGAAGAGCAAAACAAGACATGCGCGCATCGGCACACCTCTCGAACGGCGACGCCGAGATGTCGGCGTCTGGCGTTTTCGACACCTCCTCCTAGCCCGAGACCTATGGAGAAAGCGTGAACGGAGGATGAATTCGCGGCGAAGGCCGGGGAGGCCGCGCGAGCCCCGAGACGGCCCCCTTCCCTAGCGCAAAACGACGCGATGAGCGAACCGTTTGCCGTCGCTGATCGTGATGTACTCGAAGCCGAGCAGCCGGGCGAGGTCGAAAAACGTGAAGAGGTCCTCGACCCCGTAATCCTGGAAGAACGCGCTCTGCCGCGCGATCGCGGTCAGCAGCGCGAACAGGGCGCGGGCCCGGTAGATCGTATCGTAGGCATTGTCCTGCGTCGCGACGATGATCAGCTTCTCCGCTTCGTCGCCCTTGGCAAAGACGACGAATTGCGGCGGATAGGGTTGGGCCAGCATCTGAATCGTGAGACCCGTCACGAAGGCGAGGCGCCGTTTGCGGTCGCTGTCCGGCAGGACCTGCGCGCGGGCGGTATAGGTCTCTTCGCTGTGCGGCGGGGGGTAGTAGTAGCCGATGTGGCGATCTTTGGCCTCGGCCGCCGACCAGAGGGTGAGGGATAACGCAGCGGCGGCGATCAAGCCCATAGCGCGTACCGGCATCGAGACCCTCCTCTGGGACATTCCCTGTCCCGCACGATGGCGCGGCCGCACCCCTTTGACAAGAATCGGCCTCCGTCGTCCCCGCCCCTGGCGGTCGCACCGCACTCGGTTATACTCGCCGCCACCCCCGACATCGGGGTCCCGAGGTCCCACAAGCGCAGGCGCTGGCCGGCTGATGCCCAACACGACCATCGCTTTTGTCGCGGCCGACACGCCGCCGGCCCAGGAGGCGCGCCTGCGCCTCGAGGCCCGCTACCCCAGCGTCGGGCCCGAGCTGGCCGATATCATCGTGGCGCTGGGGGGCGACGGTTTCATGCTCGAGTCCCTCCACCGGTTCCGCGCGCGCGGCGTCCCCATTTACGGCATGCATCGCGGCTCGGTCGGCTTTCTGATGAACGAGTACCGGGAGGACGAGCTGGTCGAGCGGCTGACGCACGCCGCACCCGCCAAGCTCTATCCCCTGCGCATGAACGCCCGGACGCTGAACGGCGAGGTGGCCGAAGCCATCGCCATCAATGAAGTGTCCCTGCTGCGCGAAACCCGCCTTGCCGCGAAGCTCAGAATCACCGTGGACGGCGTGATGCGGATGAACGAGCTCATCTGTGACGGCGTGCTCATAGCGACGCCCGTGGGCAGCACGGCCTACAACCTCTCGGCCCACGGCCCCATCCTCCCGGTCGGCTCGGGCGTGCTCGCCCTGACGCCCATCAGCGCCTTTCGTCCGCGACGGTGGCGCGGCGCCATCCTGCCGCATACCGCGACCATCGAGTTCGACGTGCTCGAGCCGTCGCACCGCACGGTCAGCGCCGTTGCCGACTATACCGAGGTGCGCGACGTGACCCATGTCGAGGTGTGCGAGGACCGCAGCGTCGAATTGACGATCCTGTTCGATGCCGAACACAATTTTGAAGAACGTATTCTCAAAGAACAGTTCCTGACATAGGTCGCACGCATGGCGAACACGACCCTTAGGAGTCTCGAGATGCTCCGCCGGCTGATCGGGTACGACACGACCAGCCGGGATTCGAACCTGGCGCTGATCGACTACGTGCGCGGCTATCTCGGTGATCTCGGCGTCCCGAGCGAGCTGGTTCACGACGAGACCGGCAAGAAGGCCAATTTGTACGCAACGCTCGGCCCTTCGGATCGCGCCGGCGTCTGTCTCTCCGGGCACACCGATGTCGTGCCGGTCGATGGCCAGGAGTGGCATACGAATCCATTCGAGCTGACGGAAAAGAACGGCCGCCTTTACGGCCGCGGCACGTCCGACATGAAGACGTGGCTGGCCGTCGCCCTCGCCTATGCGCCCGCATTCCTCGAACGCGGGCCCGAGACGCCCATCCACCTGGCCTTCTCCTACGATGAGGAAGTCGGTTGCATCGGGGTCCGCCGCCTCATCGCGACGCTCAAAGACCGGCCGCTGCGCCCCCTCATGTGCATCGTCGGCGAGCCGACGGAAATGAAGGTCGTGCGCGCCCACAAGGGCAAGCACAGCTACCGGTGCCGCGTTCGAGGCTTCGAGTCGCACTCCGCTCTCACCCCGCGGGGCGTCAACGCGATCGAGTACGCCGCCGCGGTCATCGTGAGGCTGCGCGCGATGGCGAACCGCAAGCGCGACGGCGGCCCTTTCGATCGGGCGTTCGACGTGCCCTACACCACGGTCCACACCGGCGTGATCCGCGGCGGAACGCAGCTGAACATCGTGCCCAAGGACTGCGAGTTCGTCTTCGAGTTCCGGCATCTCCCGCAGGACGATCCGGACGCGCTGTTCGCTGAGATCAAGTCCTATGCCGAGACGGAGCTGGAACCGGAGATGCGCACGGTCTCACCCGAGGCCGGATTCGGTTGGGAACGCATGACCGTCATCCCCGGCCTCGACACGGCAGAAGAAGAACCCGTCACGACCTTCACCAAAGGATTGACGGGCGCGAACAGCACGGCGAAGGTCGCATTCGGCACGGAAGCGGGACTTTTCCAGAAGAGCGGAATCCCAACCATCATCTGCGGGCCCGGAAGCATCGAACAGGCGCACAAGCCGAATGAATTCATTGCCATCGAGCAAGTCGCCGCTTGCGAGGCGTTGATGGAGCGGCTGATCGATAAGCTCTGCCGTCCCGCGCGAAGTTGACGCACGATCGCCGAGCGCCGCCGATGTCCCAAGTCGTCGAACTGAACGCTCCCGACATCACGCCCTATCGCAAGGGCAACACGGGAATCGACTACGTCACGACCTATCGTGCCCGTTCGCCCGGACCTCACGTCATGGTCAACGCGTTGACCCATGGCAACGAGCTGTGCGGGGCGATCGCGCTCGATCTGCTCTTGCGGCACGACGTGAAGCCGAATCGGGGCGCCTTGACGCTGTCCTTCGCGAACGTCGCGGCCTACGAGACCTTCGACCCGAACAATCCGACCGCCTCGCGCTTCGTCGACGAGGATCTCAACCGCGTCTGGTCCGCCGTCGTCCTCGAAGGCCCGCGTGACAGCATCGAGTTGCGCCGCGCCCGCGTGCTTCGCCCCGTCGTCGACGATGTCGACATCCTGCTCGACGTCCACTCGATGCAGCGCCTCTCCGCCCCCTTGAGCCTCGCGGGTCCGACGGCCAAAGGCCGCACGCTCGCCGCGAAGATGGAAGTGCCCGCCACCGTCGTCAGCGACGAAGGACACGCCGCCGGCATCCGCCTGCGCGACTATGCGGCGTTTGGCGACCCGGCGAGCCCCAAATGCGCCGCCCTCGTCGAATGCGGTCAACACTGGAAGCGCGAGACCGCGGCGATCGCCGTCGAAAGCGTGCTCCGCTTCCTTCTCTGCCTCGATGTCGTCGATCGGGCGTTCGCGGCGCCGCATCTCCGGCCGAATCCGCCCCCGCCCCAGCGATTCATCGAAGTGACGCATGCCGTCACGATCAAGGACGAACCGTTCGTCTTCACCACGGCGTTTGACGGTCTCGAGGTGATCGAAAAGGCCGGAACCGTGATCGCCCATGACGGCCAGCGCGAGGTGCGAACCCCCTATGACCGTTGCGTGCTGGTCATGCCGTCACAACGGCTCAGCAGGGGACTGACGGCGGTCCGCCTGGGCCGTTTCGTGACCTGAGACATGTCGGCTGGCGTGCCGCGCGATCGAATGCGCCTGATATCGATGGTTGTCCCGATCGTGCGTGCGCTCGCCATCGGGGCCGTCGGCGGCGCGATCTTCCGTGTGCTCGACATGCCGCTGGCCTGGATGATCGGGGCCGCCGTGTTCACGACGGTCGCGACCGTGGGCGGAGCGCGCCTATCGATGCCGCCGCAACTGCGTGCACTCATGGTGGCCGTGCTCGGAGTCATGCTGGGGAGCGCGTTCACGCCCGATCTGCTTGCGCGCGCCGGCGATTGGCTGGTCACCCTGTCCGCTCTCTTCGCGTACGCGACGATTGTCGGGGTTCTGTCCTATGTGTTCTTCCGGCGCGTCGGGCAATACGACCCGGTCACGGCATTCTTCTCGGCCGCTCCCGGCGGTCTCGCCGAAATGACCGTGACGGGTGCCGCGCTCGGCGGCGATGACCGCGTCATTTCGCTCGTCCATACCGCCCGCGTCCTGTTGATCGTCCTCACGGTGCCGTTCTGGTTCCGCTTTCTCGACGGGTACGACGCATCCCGGCGCGCCGCGGCCGATCTGTCGTTTACGGATATTCCGTCGTCAGAGCTTTTGGTCCTCGTGGCCATCGGCTTGGCCGGCGCCCTGGCCGCGCGGCTCTGCCGCATCCCGGCTTCCTATCTGATCGGGCCGATGATCGTCAGCGCCCTCGCCCATCTCGTGCGGATCAGCGCGTTTCGCCCGCCGCACGAGCTGGTCGCCGTCGCGCAGGTCGTCGTCGGCTCCGCCATCGGCTGCAGATTCACCGGCATCGACGTCCGCAAAGTTCTGCGCACGCTTTTCCATGCCGTTGCCATCACGCTCATCATGCTGACGGGAACCGTCATTTTCGCCTTGAGCCTTCACCACCTCACGGGCATCGAAATTCCGGCGCTCGTGCTCGCCTTCGCGCCCGGCGGACTTGCGGAGATGAGTCTCGTGGCGCTGGCGCTCGCCACCGACGCCGCATTCGTCTCCACCCATCACGTCGTCCGCATCATCTTCGTGGTGATCGTCGCCCCGATCGTCTTCCGCGTCGTCAATGCCGGCGCGGCGCGCCAGTCGCTTGCCGACGCCCGCAATCGGCCATGAGACGCGCGATCCGCACCCTTGCGCTGCTGCTGGCGCTTTTCGCGGCGGATCCGGCGCTCGCCAACCTCGATGCGGGTCAAGCGGCGCTGTTGCGCGGCGATTTTGCACTGGCGCGGCGATTGCTCGGACCCGTGGCGGGAAAGGGTGACGCGGAGGCTCAATACGCCCTCGGCATGCTCTACATGCGCGGCCTCGGCGGACCGCGCGATTTAGCGAAGGCCACCGCCCTCTATCGCTCCGCGGCCGCGCATGGGCACGTCAAGGCACAGACCATGCTGGGTCTCCTTTACGCCGATGGGCGCGGCGTCAAACGCAACGAGACGCAAGCGGCACGGCTGCTCGACCGGGCCGCGGCCCACGGCGATGTCGACGCGCAATACGCGCTCGGCGTTCTCTACGAAGAGGGCCGCGGGGTCAGCCAGGATGCCAAACATGCGGCGGATCTCTATCGGCGCGCCGCCGCGCATGGCAGTGCGCCGGCGCAGCACGCACTCGGCGCGCTTCACACGCAGGGCAAGGGCGTGCCGCGCGATTACGCCGCCGCGGCCCAGCTCTTCGAAAGCGCGGCGGCGACCGGCATGCCGGAAGCGCAAGTCGGCCTGGCCCGGCTCTTGCTCGAAGGCCTCGGCGTGCCCCGGAACCCGGAGCAGGCGGTGAAGCTTCTGGAGCGGGCCGCGGCGCGCGGCGACGCCGAGGCGATGGAACTGTTGGGGCAGATCTATCTCGCGGGCCAGGATGTCCCGCGCGACGCGGCATTGGCCGCCACGCTTCTCACCCAGGCGGCCAAAGCCGGCCGCGCGGCGGCGAGCCTGGCGCTGAGCGATCTCTACGGCAAAGGCGACGGCGTCGCACGGAACGACAAGACCGCGGCGGAGTGGCTTGCGAAAGCGACCGGACAAGCATCGCAAGAGCCGGAACGCCATCTCGGCTCGCGTTATTTGAAAGGCCTTGACGTCCCGCAGGACGTCGCACCCGCTCCGCGCAGCCAGACGGCCGCCGCCGAGCGCGGCGACGCGGAGGCGCAGTTTCGCCTCGGCATGCAATACGCCGAAGGCCGCGGCGTTCCGATGGATCCGGCAATCGCCATGCAATGGTTCCAGAAGGCCGCGGACCAAGGCTTGGCCGCCGCGCAATACAGCCTCGCGGCCTGCTATCTCGAAGGCAAGGGTGTCACCCGCGATCCCGTGTTGGCCTTCGAATGGTTCCGCAAGGCGGCGGAGCAGAATCAACTCGCCGCACAATACAACGTGGCGCAGATGTACCGCCGCGGAGAGGGCGTCGAGGCCGATCCCGTGCAGGCGTTCGTTTGGTATGAGCGGGCCGCCTACCTCGGCAGCGCGCCGGCACAATACAGCCTCGCCCTTCTCTACTACCGCGGCAATGGTGTCCCTCAGAACCTGCCCGCCGCGGCGCAATGGTTCCGCAGGGCGGGGGAGAACGGCGATCCGCAAGGTCTCTACAATCTGGCCGTGATGTACGCCAAGGCCGAAGGTGTGCCGGCCAATGCCGCGGAGGCCTACGTGCTGGCCGACCGCGCCGCACGCAAGGAATTCGCGCCGGCCGCGACGCTGCGCGACGCCATCTTCGCCCGCGCCAAAGAACAGGATCGGATCGTGCTCACGGCCGTCGCGGAAACCCATGCCAGCGCCGAGAAGGGTGATGTCGAGGCGCAGGCCGCTCTCGGTCGCGCCTACGATTCGGGAACGGTGCTGGAGCGCAACGCCGACCTCGCCGCGCGCTGGTTTTCGCGCGCAGCGGCCAAGGGGCTCGCCTCGGCCCAGTTCCGGTTGGGCGAACTCTACGAAGCCGGCTCCGGCGTCGCGCAGGACGATGCGGAGGCCTATCTCTGGTACACAATCGCGGCCCGCCGGCAGCACGCCGGGGCTGAGGCGGCGCGGACGCGCGTGGGCGCGCGCTTGGCGAGCACGGATCGGCGCACGCTCGACGAGAAAGCGGCCAACTGGTCGCCAAAGCCGTAATGCCGCGTCAGGCCGCCGGTTTGCGCGCTCGTTCGGCGCTCGGCGTGACGTCCTCGATGCGGCTGTAGAAAAACGCGGCCACGACCGTCACCACGGCGAGGAAACCGAACACGGCGCGGTAAGCCTCGTCCGGCGCGCCGGACGAGCCGCGCGCGATCGCATCGATGATCAATCCCGTCACCGCCTGCATGATACCCGTGCCGAGGAACGTCGACAGGTTCACCGTCGTCACCGCGCGCCCGACCAGACGCTCCGGAAACAACGCGCGGCCGTGCGGCATCATGTAGACATAATACGAGCCGACGACGCCGAGCAGGATCATCAGCGCGATCGTCATCCCGAACGGCAGCCGGGATCCCGCAGCGAGTGCTGCAAAGATGGCGGCGGTGCCGAGCGCACCCCCGAGAGCCACACGCTTTCGGCTGTTAAACAGACGGTCGAGCGGACCATAGAGAAGAACGCCCGCGATCATGGCGAACGAAATGTAGAGGAGCGCGTTCCCCAGCGCGACCGATGACAGGCCGTAGACGTCATGGAGGAACGGCCCGGCCCAGAGGCCGCGCACCGTCAAGGCGGAGGGAAAGGCGACGAACGCCATGCAGAGGAGAAACGGCAACTGCCGGTTGCGGAACACGGCGCCGAGGCCGCGAAGGGTCGTCCGGAGACTCTCCCCGCCCGGCCCGAGCGAGGGGTGTCCCGGCGGGGCGTCGCGCACGACGAGAAAGACGAACAGCGAGAACGCCGCCGCCACGCACGCGACCGCGAGAAGCACGCTGCGCCACCCGAACGCTTCGATCGCGGCGGCGAGCGGCGTCGCCGTGATGAGATTCCCGGCGTGGCTCAGCGCCACGACGAGCGCGGTCATCGTCGCGAACTGGTGTGGCTGAAACCACCGCGCGATCGCGACCATGCCGCCGACGAACGTCCCCGAGCAGCCGATGCCGATGAGGATCTCGGCAAGGATCAGCGTGCCGAGATCCTCGGCGGCGGAGAACACCAGCGCGCCGATGACGGCGACCAGAAGAAGGCTCGAGACCACCCGTCGCGGCCCGAATCGGTCGAGCGCCACCCCGACGGGCAACTGCATGAGGGCGAAGCTCAGGAAAAAGGCGCCGGAGGCAAGGCCCAGCTGCGCGGGTCCGAGGCCCAGATCCGGCATCAGGACCGGCGCGAGGGCTGCGTTCGCCGATCTGAAGAACTGGCTGATGATGAGCGCCGTGGCCAAGGCGCCGACGACGCGCAATCCCGCCACCGTGACTCCGAGGCGAGCGCGCCCCACTCCTAACTCCGCCAGCGGAGCACCGTGTCTTTGACGGGGTTGACGAAGGGACGGCCTTCGGCGCGGCTTTGCGCGAATTCCTTCTTGATCTGGTGATACCAGCGCGCCTGGGTGTCCGCGTCGTTGATGAGCATCAGCGGCGGGTCGTGCATCAAGCCTTCCTGCTGCATCTCGACGACATGCCTGTCCTGGCCGAGAAAGGCGCGGGCGAAGGGACGCAGCAGCGGCTTCAGCGCCGTCAGCCACGGCACCGTCCAATAGATGACGTGGTTGACCTCGGTCCTGCCGGGCGCGAGCGGGGTCACCGCCGTCAGGCCGCAGACGACGTGCCGCCCGGCCCGGATATGCTCGATGCGCACGCCGGGCAGGGTGAACCGGATCTCCGTCTCCGGCACACCGCCGAGCAATTTATAGGCGAACGAGTTTCGGCTCGGCCGATGGCGCGTCATGGTGAAGCCGAAGGGCGACGGGGCGAAGGCTTTCGCCTTCTCATGGATCGAGCGGCGCGTTCGCCACCACCAGGAGCGATGGACGAAGGGTCCATGCGCGGGATCCATGAGACCGACGACGGCATCGTCGATCGAGCAGGGGAAGACCATGCTCTCGACGATATCGCCGGCGCGATCCCCGATATCCGGCACGCGCGGCGGCTCGCTCGTCGGCGCGTCATCCTCGCCCATATAGATCCACAGATTGCCCTGCACCTCGCGGAGCGCATAGCGGCGCACCTTGATGCGGGAAAGATTGAGGCTCTGCCCCTCGGCGAGCGAGGGAATGGACGTGCACGTCCCGTCGGTCGCGAAGCGCCAGCCGTGATAGCAACACTCGACTTCGCAGCCATCGAACGTGCCGTAGCGAAGCGGGATGCCGCGATGCGGACAGATGTCGCGAAGCGCGAACGCGACCCCGTCCGCCGCGCGGCCGAACAGGATCGGCTGGCCCAGCACGGTCTTGTGCCGCATGGCGCCCCGCTTCACGGCACGGCCGGGCAGCGCGAAATACCACAAATCCTGAAGCCAGGGTTCGTCCTGGTGCTGCGACACGCGCCCCTCGCCAAATGGTCCGCCGCGAGGAATAGGAGATCGCCCCCGCCGGGACAAGCCCCAAGCGCGGCCGTGACCCGCATGCGATTGCCCCCTGCCCACGGACCCCGGTATCTTGGGCGGAGATCGAGAAGGCCATGAGCGATAGACCCAACCCCTACGACACCGACCTCGGCCGCACGCCGGCCAACCATGTGCCGCTAACGCCGCTGACGCTGCTCGATCGCACGGCGACGACCTGGCCGGACAAGCTTGCCGTGATCCACGGCGACATCCGGATCAGCTACGGAGAGTTTTACGCGCGGTGCCGGCGCCTGGCCTCGGCCCTCGCAGCCCGCGGCATCGGCCCCGGCGACACGGTCTCCGTCATGGCGCCGAACGTGCCGTCTCTCCTCGATGCCCATTTCGGCGTGCCGATGACGGGCGCGGTTCTCAACGCGCTCAACACGCGCCTCGATTCCGGCGCCATCGCGTTCATCCTCAGGCATGCCGAGACGAAGCTGCTCATCACCGACCGCGCCTACAGCGCGATCATCGGCCCGGCGCTCCAAGAGCTCGATCGGCGCCCGATCGTCATCGACATCGACGACCCGCTCGATCCCAGCGGCGACCTCCTGGGCGAGAAGACCTATGACGCATTCCTCGAGGAGGGGACGCCGGATTTCGCCTGGCATATGCCGCCGGACGAGTGGCGGGCGATCGCGCTCAACTACACCTCGGGCACGACGGGCAATCCGAAGGGCGTGGTGTTTCATCATCGCGGCGCCAGCCTCAACGCGATCGGACAGATCCTGGCGTTCGGCCTCAGGCCCGACACGACCTATCTGTGGACGCTGCCCATGTTCCACTGCAACGGCTGGTGCTACACCTGGGCCGTCACGGCCGCGGGCGGCACGCATGTTTGCCTGCGCCGCGTCGAGCCCAAGCGCATCTTCGAGCTCATCGTCGAGCACCGCGTCACGCATCTCTGCGGGGCGCCCATCGTGCTCAACATGCTGGTCCACGCCCCCGAGGCGGAGAAAAAGACGTTCGCGCATTCCGTGCAGGTCGCGACCGGCGGGGCCGCGCCGCCCTCGGCGATCATCGCGTCGATGGAGCGCATGGGCTTTCGCGTCCATCACCTCTATGGCCTGACCGAAAGCTACGGGCCCGCGACGCTCTGCGCGTGGCAGGACTCATGGGACGTCCTCGATCTGCCGGCCCGTGCCGCCATGATGGCGCGCCAGGGCATCGCCTATCCCACGCTCGACAGCCTCATGGTCGCCGACCCCGAGACGCTTCAGCCCATGCCCTCGGACGGGGAAAGCCTGGGCGAGCTCATGCTGCGCAGCAACACCGTCATGAAGGGGTATCTCAAGAACCCGCGCGCGACGGAAGACGCGTTCCGCGGCGGCTGGTTCCATACGGGCGACCTCGCCGTGCGCCATCCCGACGGGTATGTCGAGATCAAGGACCGCTCGAAGGACATCATCATCTCGGGCGGAGAGAACATCTCGAGCCTCGAGGTCGAAGAAGTGCTCTACCGCCATCCCGAGATCATGGAAGCGGCGGTCGTGGCGCGGCCGGACGAGAAATGGGGCGAGACGCCCTGCGCCTTCGTGACGCTCAAGCCCGATGCCCAGACGGTCTCGGCCGATGACGTCATCGCCTATTGCCGGGAGAACATGGCGCGCTACAAGGTGCCGAGAACGGTCGTCTTCGGGCCCTTGCCCAAGACCTCGACCGGCAAGATCCAGAAATTCGCGCTGCGCGAGCGCGCGGCCAAGCTCTGAC
>JBGPGW010000082.1:0-12481 GCA_041484095.1 Alphaproteobacteria bacterium
AGGCCCGCAGCGCATTAAGACGATATTAACCGTGAAAGGCCAAGATTTAGCGTCAAGAATCGTCCGCGGGGCAGGCGATGCGATCTTCCGTATCGACGCCCCGGACGATCGAAAGAAGGCCTGATGATTGTTGACGTTGGGATCCGCGAACCCTCTCACCGCCCGCTCCGGACCATGAAGAGCGATCGAATCATACGGTGCGGGGAACAGCTCTATCAGCTCTACCCCGCGCGCTACTGGTACCTCGCGTCTTCGACGATGGGCCTTCTTCGGCACCATGTGAGTCTATCGGAAGGGCTTTGCCCCAGCGTCTCTATGATCGCGACGATGCCGCGCCCGGACGACGGCGCCTCTCATTTCGGCCTCAGATCGATGAGCGACGAGAAGGAGAACGCCTGGGAGGCGATCAGGCTGCTGACGGACCCCAAATTACCGGCGCGCGGACGCGCGGCCCTTCTCTTCGACGATGAATGCATCGCCAAGGAAGCCGCGACCAAGTGGTTCGCGCCGGACATCAAGCATGTTCTTGACGTTCGCGTCGTCGGCGGAGCGAGGCTGCACTGCGCCGACGCGCGCTGGCTCGATTGCGCCGAGGCCGAATGGCATGACAATGCGCAGGCATACTGGACCGGCGAGATGACGGCCGATCCCCTGCCGGAAGTCCTTGTGGACGGGCTCGTATACTTCCCGGGATGGAGCAACCCGCCCTTCCGGCTGCTCCGCGGCTTTTGGGCGGCGGCCGGATAGCTCGCCCCGAGCACGCCGTCCGGGGCGAACCCCGCAACGGCACCGCCGATCAAGCGACGGCGACGGCCGATGGCGCCATCGCCCGATTCCATCCCCTCCGTCCCCACCCACGCGCGGGATCGTCCGGCCGCATCATGCAGGCCGGGTGAGCGCCTCGCCGACCCTGCGGCGAATCAGCCGCGTCAGCGGCAGATGCGTCGGCTCGCCGCGGAACGGATCCAAATGCTCGTGGTCGGAGATGATTTGCGGGTCGACGAGGGAATGTTTGACGTTATAGGTCACCACGCGATTCGTCGCCGTGATCTGGATCTGCCCGACCCACTCGGTCTCGTCCGGCCGCAGAAGGACGACGAGCCGAATGTTGCGCACGCTCATCGGATTGACGCGCTGGCGCTCCAGGATTCGTCCGTCGGACGTCTTGATGGAAGCGAGCAGTGCCTTCCGATACGGATTGATGAACGTGATCGTCTCTCCGAGGTCGCGCGCCCGATCGAGATGAACCATGGGATAGTTGTCGACGTATCGCCCGTAGCGCGCGATCTGTTCGATCACGGGCGGTGCGCCGAATTTATAGGCGTTGTCCGAGAAGAAGGACTTCTTCCCCGGCTTCGAATAGATGGCGTAGAAGGAAACCGGCCGCTTGTCGTCGAAGATCTTCGCGCCGCCGCGCGCGGTGATCGCGATCTCGAGATAGCCGCCCGCCCAATTCGGCGACCGGTCGCGCCAGACGAAGGGCTTGATCGCCGCCCCTTGGACCCGCCCTTGGACGTATTCAACCGACACCGTCTCCTCGACCTCCTGGCGCCCTTCATGGAAGACCGCGTAGTGGATGTCGACCATGCCGGTGCCGGAGACGAGGCGCGCGGCCAGGATCGCCGGGGCCAGGCTGATCGTGCAGTCGTAGCCGGCCGGCAGGGACGAGATCGTCGGGAACAGGAAACTTTCGGCCATGGGTTTTATCCAGCGCTAGAGGTGATCGATGGAAAAGCGATCGAGCGACGGCGTCGCGCACAGGACGTGCACCTTGTACCGGCCGGATGCGCGCCACCGCACATGGATCGGCTCCCCGACCAAATGCGCAAAGCGCTCCGGCGGCAATGTCAGCTCGTGCAGGCGCGCGCCGCGCGGCGGCAGCGACACGAAGTGGGTTTCCGGGCGCGACCAGTAATGCGCATCGCTCAGGATCGGGTAGGCGAGCTCGATCACGAGGTCGCGGTCATCGGCATTGATCAGCGTCAGGAAAACGCGCTCGTCATCAGGCCGATGAAGACAGGTGAACCAGTCCTCCTGCGCGCGGGAGGGCGCTTGGCTGTGGAGCGCGCAGGCCGCTCGGGGTGCGACGATCTCGATCTGCGGACGCGTCGTTCCGCGATACCCCGCACGCAAGGCCTGGCGGTTTATCATCACGGATCCGATTCCAAGCTCGCCATTCACCACCGGCAGGTGCCGCGAGACGTTGACGCGCATGGCTTTCTCCGCCTGCACGACGTCATCGTGATGGAAACGCAGCCGCCCCTCGGAGTCCCGCACTTCCAGTTCCACGCGCATGTCCGGGGCGCAGATTTCGTGCTCATAGAGCAGCGAGTGATTGTCCACGCAGACATACTCATCGATGCCGCAGCCGGTCAGCACGGGCATCACGTTGCTGAAGGGCTGGGCCACTTGGGGCGACACGCTGTCGATCATCTGGTAGAGCGCCGCCTTCCCCGTCACCTGCGGACGATCGATCCCGACAGGCGCCCGCTTGAGCGTGGACGGCCGAGCCCCGTCCCGCGCCGTCGCGACATAGTGATATTCGAGATCGAGCGTACACGCCGTGCACTTGGTTCCCGCCTTCGTCCGCCACATCATCTCGTCGAAACCAATCGTCGGATTGGCCCGCAGGAAGTCCTGGTATGCGCCGAGCGTGAGGTCGAAGCAGCCGCAGATCATCTCGCCGCGATCCGATGGCGGAAGGACGGCCCTGTCGCCCGATTTGGCCTTTTCCGGTACGAGGGTGGTCACGATGTCACCTCCCTGTCGCTGACCGCTCGGGATGAACGCGCGCTTTGGCCGATCGGTGTATCCGGGAACGACAGTTCATGGCGCGCGCGCCAGTTGCTCTTGACATAGTTGACGATGATCGATCGCCGGATGCCGCTGATCGGCCGCCGCCGGAACCCGTGCCAGGTATCCCGTCCTGGAATGAAAATGAGGCCCAAATCGAAGCCGTAGGGCGCCGAGCCGACATAGTTCAAGGCGGGGTCGTAGATGTCGGTGCCCCACCCCTCCGACTCCGGCTCGTCCGACAGATACACCAGCATCGTGAACAGCTTTTCCGCGATGTCGGTGTGAGGCTCGAGCCAGAAATCACCGGTGTCCTGGCAGTACTCGATTCGAAGATTCGCGCCTTCCAGCGTTATGCCGCATGTGCGCTCGATGGCTGCCGTCGTGAGACGGCTTTGGAGCGCCTTGGCCACCTGATCGCAGACGGGAAACCGCGCCCGGTTCTCTTCCGAGAAAAAGACGCGCGACTGATTGTTCGTCTCCCTCTTGCCTTTCGTTCCCGCGATATCAGCCGGCGCAAACGGCAGATGCTGGATCGCCCGCGCCGAATCCGCCGGCAGGGCATCCCTGAGGAGCCAGTGACGATATGGCTCGGTTTGCAGCGTGCTGGCCGCCAAACTGTGCCGGAAGGTGTCTACGACGTCCGAAACGGTGGTCATGCCATTCACCTCATCCGTTCAATTGCCGAATCAATTGCCGAAGATCCGCTTGGCCGCGGCCGAGAGTCTGTGGCGGACGATTTCGCGCGCGGCAACGTCGGCGTTCTTCATCCAGTTCACCATCACATAGCGCCGCTCGCCTTCGAACGACTTGTGGCCATGCCAGGATTGGGGCGAAGGCTTGAACGCGATCATCGTTCCGCCGTGCGGCGGCACCTCGGCGATCATGTCGTCGATGTCGCGCGGGCCCCGCAAAAGCCGAAGATTGCCGCCGGGTTCGGACCACTCGTCATTCAGGTAGATGAGGACGGTGAGAATCTTTTCGAACGTATCCGTGTGAATCTTCCCATCGCGGGTGCGGCATCGCCCTCTCACGGTGATCATCTGCGGCCGCTCGCCCAGATCGATGCCGAACTTTTCGGCGAGCAAGGCCTCGAACTCCCCGTCCTGAATCTCGCGTATCAAATCGTTGAACGCAGGGCCGCCGGCAACCTCGCTCAAGGGAAAGAGCCCGGGCTGTCTGATCGATGGAAAATCCGCCCGGATCGCCGCGAGGGCGGCAGGGCTCACGATGTCGTGCACGACCATGTAGTCGAAGGGCTGGTGTTGAACGCTGCCGTTCCGCAACTGATCCAGATCGAAATATTTCATCGGCGCAGCACCCGCTATTGATGCGCGCAAACTGGCACGGGACGGAACGAAAAGCATTGACCGCGGTCAAGCGCGAGCCGCGCGGCCTCATACCGCAATCAAATGTTATTTATCGGCGCCGATATTATGCAGCGCCTGCACGTCCGCGATGCGGACGTCGACGCCCTTGCTCTCGACCCCATAGGCGCGCAGTTTCGCCAAGCAGCGCGAGAACGTCTCCGGCTCCATGCCGAGCCGCGCGGCGATGAGCGCCTTGTCATGCGGAAGGTGGAGAGTCACCGGGCCGTTCTCGGCGGAACAGTGGCTCACAAGAAATTCCGCGACCCGCTCCGTCGCCGAGAGCGTGGTCAACCGCTCGATCTGGGCGACGAAGGATTGCATGAGATCCCCCATCGTCGCATTGATGTTCATGGCCAAAACAGCGTTCTCGCGCGCCCGGCGCACGAAATTCGCCGCGGGGATCGCGAGAAGCCGCGAGTGTTCCACGATTTCCGCGTTCACGGGATAGACGCCGAACCGGATCGCCGCGGCGAGCGCGAAGGGCTGGCCGCGCGTGAAGGCGCCGACGACGGTCTGCGCGCCATCGGGCGTATCGCGGAAGAGCTTGATCCATCCGTCGAGGACGATGAAAAAATATTTCGCGGGATCGCCGCGGTTGAACAGCGTGGCGTTGCGGGAATATGCCTGAACGCGCGAATCCGCGAGGCACGCCTGAATGGCCGCGGGCGACATCTCCGCAAAAAGCGGTGTCGACTCGATCAGAACAAGATCGCTCGGCAAAAGGCCGGAGCGGCCTGACTCGCCATTCACCGGTCGGATTTTTTCTGGCATCACGCATAGTCTCCCGTCGTCAGGGTCGGGCGGACGCCCCTCTTTACGCCAACCGAACACGTTCGTCATCCACGGGATGCGGCCCGCTGCATAATCGAGACGATGACGACGATGTGCCGCATGCGGATGCGAAGCGGCCGCACCAAATCGCATCGTCGAAAATGATGATCGTTCCGCATGCGACTGGTCGCACACGTTCGTAATTGACCGGCGTAATTCACCGGCGGCGCTTGCTCCTTGACTGCAATCAAGGCAATCGAGACACGCATCTGTCATCCATACGCCGCTCGCTGCGAATGACTGACCTAAGTTTGGTTTACCGCCGGCGGGCGCGCATCGAGCAGGGAGAATGCGGATGCCGGATGGGATGCGTCGCGATTCGCTCAGACGAATTGCGGTCTTGGCGGCCAGCCTCACCTTCATCCTTTCGGCGGTTTTCACCGTCGGCCCCGCTTTAAGCCAACAGCCGCCGGGCCCGCAGCAAGCGGCCGCGGCGAACCGGACCAAGCTTCTGACCTCGCCGGGCGTCTTCGGCGTTTTCGCCATGTACAAGATCAGCCCCGACTATTACCGGCTGTCCGCCGCCGAACGGCGCGGCGCCGCGGCGGAGGTGACGGCGACCATCGCGCGCCATGCGGAGCGCGTGATCGTGGACGCCTACCTCACACGCGGGCTCAGTGGCGCGAGCGACTATTTCCTGCGCGTTCATTCCGACGATTTGAGCGCCGCACAGGCCTTCCTGGTCGATTTCCGCGCCACGCGCATCGGCCAGCACTCGGTCGTGACGGAAAATCTCTTCGGCGTGACGAAGGCGCTCAACTACATCACAAAGCAGAAATCGCCGGAATTGAACGCCGCCCTCGGTGCTTCGCCCTATGCCGGCGACCCGCCGCGCTACGCGATCGTCATTCCCACGAAAAAGAGCGCGGAGTGGTGGAATCTCTCGACCGAGCAGCGCCTCAAGGAGATGGAAACGCACACCCAGCCCACGCTCGCCTATCTGCCGCTCGTCAAGCGCAAGCTCTACCACGCGAGCGGCCTCGCGGACGCCGACTTCGTGACCTATTTCGAGACGAACGACCTCACGGCCTTCAATGAGCTGATCATCGCCCTCCTCTCGGTGCCTGAGAACAAATACAACCTGCGCCTGGGCAACCCCACGACGGTCGGCACGATCCGCAGCGTCGAGGACGTCGTCAAGGCGCTGTCCGTGACGCCCTGACCCCCGCCGCGCACGACCGCCAATCGCCGGCATCGCGAGGACCGCCTCCATGGCCCTGACCCGCCGGAGCTTCGTGAAGGGCAGCCTGTCCGCGGCATTCGGCGCGGCCTCGAACGGGCTCAACGGCACCGCATTGGCGGCGCTCTCGGCGCCAAGCGGCCACGCTTGGGAAGAGTGGTACCGCAATAGTCTCCGCGGCGAGCGCGTGGTGCGCACCGTCAATCTGCCGAACTGCACGGGGTCGTGCGGCTGGAACGTCGTGGTGAAGGGCGGCGTCGTGCAGCGCGTCGAGCCGCCCTACGACTATCCCGACGACGCCTACAATCCGCGCGGCTGCATGAAGGGCCAGACCTATCACCGGCGCGTCTATTCGCCCAACCGCGTCAAATACCCGATGCGGCGCACCGGGGCCCGCGGCGCGGGCCTATGGGAGCGGCTGTCATGGGATGAGGCGCTCGACTACGTCGCGAGCGAGATCAAGCGCATTGCGGCAAAATACGGGCCTGAAACGGTCTGGGTGTATCCGCCCGTTCCGGCCACCGGCATCGTCAAGCAGGGCGCCGGATTCCGGTTTGCTTCGGTCAACGGGTTCGGCATCGGCACCTTTTACAACTGGTATGGCGATCTGCCGCTCGCCCATCCCATCACCTGGAACGTGCAGACCGAAGAGCACGAGTTCCTCGACGTGCTCAACACGCGCTACGCGATCATCTGGGGCTCCGACATCCTCCAGACGCGGATGCCGGACGCGCACTTCTTTACCGATGTCCGCGCCAAGGGCGTGAAGCTCGTTTATGTCTCGCCCTATTTCGACCCGACCGCCAGCGCCGTCGACGAATGGGTCAGGCCGCGCCCGGGCACGGATGGCGCGCTCGCGCTCGGCATGTGCCATGTCATCGTCAAGCGAGCGCTCGTGGATGAAGCGCATGTCCGGCGCACCACGAGCGGCCCCCTCCTCGTGCGGAGCGACACCGGAAAGTATCTCCGGGCCTCGGATGTCGAGCCGGGCGGTGAGGCGAACGCGTTCATGGTCTATGACGCGGCCGAAGGCAGGGCCGTGCCCGACGTCTATTTCGCGGATCGCGCCGCCCTCACCGGGCGGTGGCCCGTCCGCCTCAAGGACGGCGCGGAAGTGGTCTGCACCACCGCGCACACGCTGTTCGTGGAGCGGCTCGCGGCCTACGACCCGCAGACGGTCGCGGAGATCACCGACGTCCCCGCGAAAGTCGTGGAACGCCTCGCGATCGAATACGCCTCGGCCAAGCCGGCCAGCATCTGGGCCGGCACCGGCATCAATCATTGGTACCACGGGGATTTGATCGGCCGCGCGACGATCGCGCTCGGCGCGCTCACGGGCAATATCGGCCAGCATGGCGGCGGCGTCAGCCCCTGGGCGGGGCAGTACCGGATCCGCCTCGACCCGACCGAATATTTTTTCCCCCTCAAGACGGCGGGGAAACCCGATCGATACCGCCCGGTGCCGCTCGACACGGCGTATGTCGTCAACGGTCCGACCGAGACGATGGCGAGCCGGGAGAAGCTGTGGCGGCAGATCCGCTGCATCTGGGCGGCCGGGGGCAATCTGCTCGGCCAGGCATCGGACCAGAGCGCGCTCTTCCGGGACGTTCTGCCCAAGATCGAGCTCATCGTCTCGCCGGAGATCGAAATGAGCTCGACCGCCCAGATGGCCGACGTCGTGCTGCCCGTCGTGAGCTGGTACGAGCTGCCGATGGACATCACGACGACGCCCGCGCATTGCTACCTGCAGCTCGTCGAGGGTCCGCTCGCGCCGATGTACGAGGCGAAGACGGACATCGAGATCTACTACGAGATGTGCCGCCGCCTCGGCACGGCCGAGATCTTCAAATACGACCGCCCGGAGCCGGTCGTCGAGCTTCTGCTCGCGAGCGGCGGCCCGCAGGTCCAGGGCATCACGCTCGAGCGCCTGAAAAAGGAGCGCTGCATCCGGGTCAACACACCGACCAATCCGTTCGTCCCGTTCTATCTGGAGGCGCGGGGGAAGGCGAAGTTCAAGACGGCGAGCGGACGGCAGGAGCTTTACAAGGACGAAGACCGCTTCCTCGCGCTGGGCGAGCAGCTGCCGGTCCACAAGGAACCCCATGTCGCGACGCCGTTCGGCCCGTCGCTGCCATGGGCCGCGGCGAAGACGCAGAAGAACCCGCTGTTCAAGACGTATCCGCTCTACTACCTCGCGCGGCATACGCGGTGGAGCGTGCACTCGTCCTGGCGGACGACGGACGAACTCCTCAAGCTCGACAATGTGGGCCAACCCCTGATCGAGCTCAACCCGCGCGACGCCTTGGCGCGCGGCATCACCGCCGGCGATTGGGCCATCGCTTACAACCAGCACGGATTCGTGAAGGCGCGCGCGAAACTGAGGGAGGCGGTCCCGCCCGGAGCCGTCCTCATGTATTTCGGCTGGCAGCGCGAGCAGCTCAGCGAAGGCCACTGGAACGGGCCGACGCACAACGACATCAACCCCATCCACGAGATTTACTTCGTGCCCAACGTCTGGGGCCCGGTGTCCGGTCATTTCGACCAGCTCTGCGAGGTCAGGAAGGCCTGAGGAAGGGAAGCGCGGCGTGTCCGAAGAGCTCTGGCGCAAATACTACGGGCAGCCGAACCCGATCTACGGCAACCGGGTCCAGTTCGGCATGCTCATCGACATCAACAAGTGCATCGGCTGTCACACCTGCAGCATGGCCTGCAAGACGACCTGGACCAGCGGGCCCGGACAGGAACACATGTACTGGAACAGCGTCGCCACGCTCCCTTACGGAAAATACCCGCGAAAGAACGGCGCCTCCGAGCCCGCGCGCTACGACTACCGCCATCCCAATCTCTACGAGGACATGCCCAAGGGGCGCTATCCCGATCTCTGGCAGATGTATCTGCCGCGCCCGTGCAACCACTGCGCGAAGCCGGCCTGCCTGCCCGCATGCCCGACGCGCTCCATCTACAAGAACGAGGACGGCATCGTGCTGATCGATCAGGAGCGGTGCCGCGGCTTCCAGTACTGCGTGAAGGCGTGCCCCTACGACAAGATCTACTACAACCCCGTCACCAAGACCTCGCAGAAATGCGTCATGTGCTACCCGCTGATCGAACAAGGGCGCGAGCCGCAATGCGTGCGAAGCTGCGTCGGCAAGGCGCGCGTCTTCGGCGATCTCATGAATCCGAACAGCGCGATCTCGCGGCTCATCCGCGACCCCTCTCTCGGCGCGCGGCCCTACGATCCGCAGACGAGCCTCAAGGCCACGCACCGGGTCGTCAACGGTGCGGAGCCGCGCCAGTACCGTCCGGATTACGACACCATTCCGTCGATCTGGTACGTGCCGCCGCGCAATATCCCGGCCGAGGAGGTCGAGAAGTATTTCGGATTCGCCATGGGCGGCCTTCTCGACGAGCCCCATAAGCCGCCGCCTCAACAGACCATGAAAGACATTTGAGGCGCGCCATGGGAATCGTGCTTGGCCCGAAGCCGTCCCGCGCGCGCGCCACCAATCCGGCCGAGAGCCGCACCCGCCTGTATCGGTTCCTCGAGGCCGCACTCGCGCATCCCGGCGAGGACGGCATCGCCTGCTTCAAACGCCATGCCACGGAAGCGTCGATCGACGCCGCGCTGCGGCGGCTTGATCCCGCGCCGGACGCGGAGACCGGCGCCCCGGCCCATGCCCGCGCGTTTTTCGCCGGCCTGAGGACGCGGCGCTACGCCGAAATCGAGGCGGACTACATTCGCCTCTTCTCCATCGGCGCGACGCGCGTGCCCTGCCCGCCTTATGGCTCGCTCTACACCGCAAAGGACGACAATGCTCGCCTCGGCGAAATCCTGGCGATCAAATCGGCGTATGGAGAGAACGGCGTCGCGATCGCTCCGAATTTCGACGATCTGCCGGATCACCTTTGCGTCGAGCTCGAATTCCTCATGCTGCTCTCGGCGCGCGAGTCGGAAGCCCAGGCCCGCGGCGAGAGCGCGTTGGCGGAGCGGCTTCGCGCCGGGCAGGCCGGGTTTCTCGACCGCTTCGCCCTTCCGCTCCTCAGCGGCATGGCCGCCGCGGCGGATCGCGCGGCCGCGGACCATCCCTATTGTCACCTTCTCAAATGCGCCGAGGCGGTGGCATCCCGCCATCGCGAAACGCTTGCCGGGGCCGTGGCTTCGGCATCCCGCGCGGGAGAGCGGATGTGAAGATCCTTGCCGCCCTCGCCCTGTTGCTCGGTATCGCGGCCTCGCCCCTGACGCCGGCCGCGGCACAAGGCAAAGGTGCCGCCAAGGATACGCCGCTGGTCTGGACGGGGTCCGACGCCGGCACGCCGAAGCCCGTCACGCGGGAGAAGGGCGTCTCCGTCGACCGGGGCCGCAGGGTCTTCGCGGCGCAATGCGCGGGCTGCCACGGCGCGAAGGGCCGGGGCGACGGCCCGCGCTCCGCCGAGTTCGCGGCGGACCAATATATTCCCGACCTCAGCACGCCCGGCTTCGTCGAGGGACGGGACGCCGAGATCCTCGCGAGCATCCGCTTCGGCCTGCGGCGCCTGGACGAGCCGCTCATCGTCATGCCGCAGTTCCGCTACATCCTGGCGGAGGACGAGATGCGGAGCGTCTTGGAATATGTGAAGACTCTTCCCGATGCGAAAGCGCGGGAGCGGCTTCCCCGCCGCTGATGTCGTCCGCCGCGCGATCGCGGCGTGCCTCGAATGGTGCCGCGCGACTGGATGAGGGCGTCGACGGACGGCTCGCCGCACGCCGTTTCGGGCCGCCGCCTCCATCGATTATGTCGGCCTCCGATTATGTCGGCGTCGCGGGCCGCACCAGAACGTCGTGCAGCACCTGGGCGATGACTTTCGTTGCGGTGATGAGATCCTCGATCCCGACGTTCTCGTCGGCATTCATCGCGCGCATGCCGTCGCCCGGGCTGAACATCACGACCGGAATGCCCGCGAGTTGATGGATCCATGACGCGTCCGTGCCGGCGTCCTTGCCCGCGATCACCGGCGCCCGCCCGAGAACGGCTCTGAAGGCATTCGAGATCGTATGAACGACGGTTCCGTCCGCATCGGTCTTGTATCCCGGCCACCACAGGAGTTTCCTGACCGTCGCCGAAAACCCGGGAATGCCGGCCCCGACCCTGTCCACGATGTCCTGAAACTCCGCGATGACCTGCTCCGGCGTCTCCGTCGGCAGGACGCGCCGGTCGACTTCGATGCGACAAAAGCTGGGCACCATGTTCGGCACGGTGCCGCCCTGGATGATTCCGACGTTGATCGTGGGATGCCCGAGCAACGGATCGATACGCCCTTCCAATTCCCGCGCATAGGCCTGCAACGCGCGAATGACCGCTATCATGTCGTCGATGGCGCTGTGGCCCAGCCACGGCCTCGCCACGTGGGTGGCCGTGCCTTTGGTCGTGATCTCGATGTTCAGCCGGCCCTTCGTCGCGATCTCGACTTGCAGGCCGGTCGGCTCCGCGACGATGGCGAGATCCGCTTTGAGGCGACCCCACGCCGCCAATTTTTGAATCCCCAACGCGCCGCCGACCTCTTCGTCGCAGGAGAAGATCAGCAGGAGCTTGCCCCGGATCGGCAGGCCCGAGTTGCGCAGCGCCTGCGTCGCCATCAACAACGTCGTCAGGCCGGACTTCGTATCGATGGTTCCCCGGCCGAAGACCCGGCCATCGGCGATCTCGGCCGCAAACGGCGGGTGCGTCCAATTCTCGAGCGGTCCCGGCGGCACGATGTCGAGATGATCGTTGAGAAGCAATGTCGGCCCGTCGATGCCGCTGTCCCACGTCGCGACGACGTTGGGACGCCCGGGGGCCGCTTCGAGCACTTCGACGCGCAATCCCATCGACCGAAGCCGGTCCGCCACGTGAGCGCCGATCGTCGCCTCATCCCCGGTGATGCTCGGTATGCGCACGAGGGCGCAGAGACACTCCACGATGTCGTCGCGAAGCCGCTCCACCTCTCGCTGCAAGGAAGCGGCCGCCGAATTTCCACGCTCATCCACCATGGGCCTGATTTTCGAATGAGGAACCGTTAGGGCCACTGCCCTGTCATAGCCCATATCACGCCGGGAACCGAGTCGCCCTGAGCATCGGCCCCGGCGCGGGAAAGCGGGGCCGGTCGCGTGCGAACCCTTCGATGGGGGGCGGCTCTCCCATACGGCCGAATCTGATTCGCGACGGGGACAGCGGTGTATAATCATGTCGAGCCCCTTCCCTGTCGGAGCGCTCCGAGGAGTATCGGCATGACGGATTTCAACGCCATTCCGCTCATCGATTTCGCGGGCGCGCGCGCCCGTGATCCCGCC
>JBGPGW010000083.1:0-12376 GCA_041484095.1 Alphaproteobacteria bacterium
AGGTCCGGCGTCACGACCGCTTCCGGGTCGTCCGCGCGGCCCATCGCGCAGGACCCGACGGGGTGATAGACCGTGTCGGCGTTCTCGCGCACGAAGGCCATGAGATCGTCGTCGCTCTCAGAGCGCGGCCCTGGATAGAGTTCCTTCTCGAAAAACGGTTTGAAGGCGGGTTGCGCCAAGATCCCGCGCGTCACGCGGATCGCATCGAGGATCGTCCGCCTGTCTTCGGCGCTCGCGAGATAGTTGGGATCGATGAGCGGCGGGGCGAGCGGATCGGCACTCGCCAGGCCGATCGTGCCGCGGCTCGTCGGCCGCATCGGACAGACGGCGGCGGTCACCGCGTCGAGCTTGAGCTTGATCGCGCCGTGCCCGAGGAAGCCCCACAATGCGACGTGGTATTGGAGATCGGGCGTCGGAATCTCCGGCCGTGAGCGCGTGAAGACGCCGACGGGCGAGGTCACCACCGCCAGCGGTCCCGTGCGCAGGAGCGCGTAGCGCAGCGCGTGCCGGACGGTGCGAAGCGGCGTGTACTGGCTGTGGAGGGCCGTCCCCTTGCGCACCTCGGCGATCACCGGCACGTCGATGTGGTCGTGGAAGTTTCGTCCGACACCGTCGAGTTTTTGGACCACGGGGATGCCGTGGCGCTTCAATTCGTCCTCGGGGCCGATGCCGGAGAGCAGCAGAAGATGCGGGCTTTGAATGGCGCCCGCGGCCAGGATGATTTCCGTCCCGGCTTCGATCGTCTTCGTCTCGCCGTCTTGCCTGATCGTGACCGACTGCGCGCGGTCGCCGGTCATGTTGATGCGGACGACCTGGGTTTTCGTCAGGACCGTGAGGTTGGGGCGGCCCAACGCGGGGCGGAGATAGCCGACCGACGCGCTCTCGCGCAGGCCGCGCCGCATGTTGTTCTGGTAGTAGCCGGCGCCTTCCTGCCGCGCGCCGTTGAAGTCGTCGTTCCGCGGGATGCCCGCTTCGGCGCAGGCCTCGATCACGGCATCGGCGAGGGGCGGTCGGTAGCTCACATCGGCGAGGCCGATCGGCCCGAAGGCGCCGTGGTACTGATCGTCCCCGCGGGGAAATGCCTCGAGCTTCTTGAAATAGGGAAGGACGCTTCTGAAATCCCAGCCGCTGCAGCCGATGCCGGCCCAGCCGTCGAAATCCTCGGCTTGCCCGCGAATGGCGGTCATGCCGTTGATCGAACTCGATCCGCCCAACACCTTGCCGCGGGGATAGCGAAGCGCGCGCCCGCCGAGGCCGGCCTGGGGGGTCGTCGCGAACCCCCAGTCATAGCGCCCGCCCTGCATCACCCAGAGAAGGCCGATGGGAATCCGGATGAGTGGGCTTCGATCCGAGCCGCCGGCCTCGATGAGCGTGACGGAGGCCTCGCCCCCCTCGCTCAGGCGCGCGGCCAGCACGCAGCCGGCGGAGCCGGCGCCGACGATGACATAATCGCTTCGCATCAACCCTAATGTGCGCCGGAGTCCCGAAGGGCGGCGTCGAGCACCTCAAGGCCGCGATCGATATCGGCCTGATCGATCGTGATCGGCGGCGCGATGCGCCAGACCGCGTAATCGCCGCCGGCCTTGTTGACGTTCAAGCCGAGATCGAGCGCGCGGGCGGTAGCGCGACGGATGAGATCGAGCGCGGGCTTGCGCCCATGGCGATCCTCGACCAGCTCGACACCCAGGAGCATGCCGCGCCCGCGCACATCGCCCACCATCTCGTAGCGCTGCTTCAATTGCTCGAGACCGTCGCGAATGCGCTGGCCCTTCTCCCGTGCCACATCGGCCAGGCGCTCGGAGACGAGCACGCCAAGCACCGCCTGGCCCACGCGCGCGGGCAACGGGTCGTTCGAATGCGAGGTGTAGAAGGAGAAGTTCTTGCGGTGCGTGTCTTCGGCGATGGCGTCGCTCGTCACGACGGCCGAAAGCGGCACGCCCGCGCCGAGAGTCTTCGACAGGGTGAGAATGTCGGGGACGACGCCTTCCGATTCGAAAGCGAAATTGGCGCCGATACGGCCGAGGCCCGTCTGCGCCTCGTCGAAGATGAGGAGCATGCCGCGTTCGCGGCACAGTTCCTTAAGACGCGTGAGATAGCCGTCGGGCGGCACCACCATGCCGCCGGCGCTTTGCACGGGCTCCGCGATGACGGCAGCACCAGCGCCGACCGACCAGGTGTCGAACTGCGCGAACCCGACCTCGAGGCAGGTCTTGTCGCAGCGTTCGCGGCAGTGCCGGATCGGGCAGCGAAACGCGTTCGGCGCGAGCAGCATGAAGGTGCCGGGCACCGGCGGGCCGTAGCCCTTGCGGCCCGAATTGTAGGTGCTGGATGCGGCACCCCCGGTCGTTCCGTGCCAGGAATTGGAATAGGCCGCGACCTCGAACCGGCCCGTCGCGAGCTTCGCGAGGCGGAGCGCGGCTTCGTTCGATTCCCCGCCCGTCGAAAGAAACTGAACCTTCTGCAACGACGGCGGCAGAAGCGCGCACAGCGATTCCGCGAGCTCGATGACGGCGGGGGAGAGCTTCGTGCTGTCGAGATGGATCGATTCGCCGCATGCGCGTTCGATCGCGGCCACCATCGCGGGATGGTTGTGTCCGAGCGTCGCGCACATCTGGCCGGAGGAGAAATCGATGATCGCGCGCCCGCGTTCATCGTAGATGCGCGCGCCCTCGGCTTTCGTCACGACGATGTCGGAGAAGTCCCGTCCGTAGTGGAGGAGGTGGCGGCTTGCCGATTCGCGGAGGGCGGCGAGTTTTTTGTCGTCAAGCGGCTGGGGAGGGGTGGATGCTGGCGCGGTCATCGTCGGCGGTCCGGATTTCATGTGAGAGATGTCTGCCCTCGAGCCAGGGCCGGGCTAACGGACGTCGTTCGGCGGTCATTCTCGGCGCGGCGGGCGACGCCACGCGGAGGGCTCAGTCGCGCTTCTGACGGCCCAGATTCTCCATCTGCTTTTCGAGCGCGTCGATCTTCTTCTGCAGCTCATCCAGCTTGTCGGGCGCCTCGGCGCTGGCGGGCGGCGCGGCAGGCTCACCCGGCGCCGCACCCGGGTCCGCCCCGAAGGGAGAGAACATCTTCATGGCCTGCTCCAGCATGGCCATGTTCTGCTTGCCCATCTCCTCGAACTGGGTGAAGGGAAAGATCCCGCCCAGCGTGCTTTGGACATACTGACGCATGCGTTCCTGATTGTGGATGAACGACCGCATGCTCTGTTCGAGATAGCGGGGCACGAGGCCTTGCAGGCTGTCGCCGTAGAACCCGATGAGCTGGCGGAGAAAGCTGATGGGAAGAAGATTTTGTCCCTTGCCTTCTTCCTCGACGATGATCTGCGTGAGCACGGGCCTCGTGATGTCGTCACCGGTCTTGGCATCGTAAACCGTGAACTCGATACCCTGTTTCACCATCTGGCAGAGATCGTCGAGAGTCACGTAGCTGCTCGTCGCCGTGTTGTAGAGGCGCCGATTCGCATATTTCTTGATCGTGATGGGCGCGCTTTTTCTTTCTTCGGTCTGGGCCATTATTCCAACGACTCCTGTGGCCGCAGTGCGCCCAACGTCGTCGCGCACAGTGGGCTCCGTTCATGTTGAGTAGAAAACCTCCGATTGCGCAAGCTCTTTCGCCGCCTGATCGACCGCCGGGCTGTGGCGCGCGGCCTTGTCATGGCCGTGTCACGGGCGGTTGGTTATACTTATTTCCATGGCTGAGCCGCCCGATCTCGAAACCCTTGCCCGGCGTTGCCTCGATCTATGGCAAGACCAGCTGAGCGCCACCGTCGCGGACCCGGAGCTGAGCGATGCGCTGGGCAAGTGGCTGAGCGCGCTCGGCAGCCAGGCCGCGGTTCTGGCCGCGGCATTCAGCACGCTGAAGACGGGAGGCAGTGATGGCGCAACCGGCCAAGAACGTTCCCGACCGGCGCCTGGCGCCCCGTCCGCTCCCGTATCATCTCGGGACGGCGCTCTCGACCTGGCTCGGCTCGCTCGCCGCCTTGCCGCAGTTGAGAAACGGATCGCTGCCGTGGAAGGCAAACCTCGCCCCGCAAGCCGCGGCGCTCGCACGGGATCTAAAACAGGCACCCGCCGAGGCACTCGCACGCGCGGTTGAACGCGAGGTTCGCTCGAGGCTCGATCGGCTTCTTCGCGGAATCGAAACCTATCGCGCTCATCCCTATCGGCGCGCGCTCGCGGATCCGCCCGTCATCTGGCGCGAAGGCACGACCCGGCTGCTCGACTACGGCCACGCGAACGCATCCGGCCGACCCATTCTGATCGCGCCGTCGCTCATCAATCGGGCTTATGTGCTCGATCTCGCGCCTGGCTGCAGCCTGCTGCGCTTTCTCGTGGAGCGAGGCTTTCGTCCGTTGCTGGTCGATTGGGGCTCGCCGGGCGATGTCGAGCGCCGCTTCACGCTCGACGACTACATTCTCGGCCGGCTCAGCCGCGCGCTCGATGCCGTTCATGGCGCGACGGGCCGGCCGCCCATCTTGCTCGGCTATTGCTTGGGGGGATTGCTCGCGCTGCCGCTGGCGCTCGCCCGTCCGGCCGATCTTGCGGGGCTCGCCCTGCTCGCGACGCCGTGGAATTTCCATGCCGAGCGGCCGGAGCAGGCGCGCGCGCTCGCGGCCGCCATGACACCGCTGTGGCCCCTGCTCGAGAGCGTCGGCGAGTTGCCGGTGGACATAATCCAAATCCTCTTCGCGGCGCTCGATCCGTTCCTTGCCATTCGCAAGTTTCAGGGATTCGCCGCACTCGATCCGGACTCGACGCAGGCCGAAGCGTTCGTGGCGCTCGAAGACTGGGTCAATGACGGCGTTCCCCTGGCCTATCCCGTGGCCCGAACCTGTCTTGGCGAGTGGTACGGCCTCAATACGCCGGCGACGGGCGCCTGGCGTATCGGCGATGCGGTCGTGGCGCCGGAAAGCCTGGATCTTCCGACGCTGGTGGTCGTGCCGGAGCGCGATCGCATCGTTCCGCCCGCCTCCGCTCGGGCGCTTGCCAGCGCCATTCCCGGTGCGGATGTCTTGAACACGCGGCTCGGCCATATCGGCATGATCGTGAGCACCCACGCCCGGGAGGACGTCTGGCAGCCGCTCTGGCGCTGGTTGCAGGCGGTCCCGTCCTGATGCGGGCTTGAATGGTTTTGTGCAGCGCAACATACTATGGGTCTATGTCGGGTCGGTCCTCGGGTGCATACGCCCCCGGGGCCGGGCCAATCGCCCTCCAACAGGAGACACCCTCCCATGGTCGATATCGTCATCGCTTCCGCCGCCCGGACGCCGATTGGGACGTTCAACGGCGCCTTGAGCGCGCTTCCAGCCCATGATCTCGGGCGCGTGGCGATCGTCGAGGCGCTGAAGCGCGCCAAGGTGGGGGTGGACGAAGTCACCGAAGTCATCCTGGGGCAGATCCTCGCCGCGGGCGCCGGCCAGAACCCGGCCCGCCAGGCGGCGGTCGGGGCGGGCATCCCCGTCGAGAAGACGGCCTATGGCATCAATCAGCTCTGCGGGTCCGGCTTGCGCGCCGTTGCGCTCGGCTACCAGGCGATCCGCCTCGGCGAGTCCGAAATCGTCGTCGCGGGCGGACAGGAAAGCATGAGCCAGGCGCCCCACGTGGCGCATCTCCGGAATGGAACCAAGATGGGCGACCTGCAGCTCGTCGATTCCATGATCAAGGACGGGCTGTGGGATGCCTTCAATGGCTATCACATGGGCAACACCGCGGAGAACGTGGCCGAGCGCTGGCAGATCACGCGCGACGATCAGGACGGCCTTGCCGCCGCGTCGCAGCAGAAGGCCGAGGCGGCGCAGAAGGCGGGTCGTTTCAAGGACGAAATCGTGCCCGTCACGATCACGACGCGAAAAGGCGACGTGGTCGTCGACACGGACGAGTATCCCCGCCACGGCACGACCAAGGAAACGCTGGGCAAGCTGCGCCCGGCCTTCGCCAAGGATGGGACGGTGACGGCCGGCAATGCGGCGGGCATCAACGACGGGGCGGCGGCCGTCGTCCTGATGACGGCCGACGACGCCAAGCGGCGCGGCATCGAGCCCCTGGCGCGAATCGTGTCCTGGGCGACGGCGGGCGTCGATCCCGCCATCATGGGCACGGGGCCCATCCCGGCGAGCCGTGCCGCCCTGGCCAAGGCGGGGTGGAGTGTCGGCGATCTCGACCTCATCGAGGCCAATGAGGCGTTCGCGGCCCAGGCCTGCGCGGTGAACAAGGACCTCCGCTTCGACGTGAGCAAGGTCAACGTCAACGGCGGCGCCATCGCCCTCGGCCACCCGGTCGGGGCGTCGGGCGCGCGCGTGCTGGTGACGCTCCTCTACGAGATGAAACGCCGGAATGCCAAGAAAGGTCTCGCGACGCTCTGCATCGGCGGCGGCATGGGCATTGCGATGTGCGTCGCGCGCGACTGAACGGTACGCTAACCTGACGGGACGGGCGTCTCGCTCCGCATGGCGTGGGCGAGGCACACCGTCAAGACGATCGATCAGGGAGCGGAGCATGGGACGCGTGGCAGTTGTGACCGGCGGCACGCGCGGAATCGGCAAGGCGATCAGCATCGCGCTCAAGCGCGCCGGTTATGCCGTCGCCGCCAACTACGGCAGCAATGACGAAGCCGCGAAGGCGTTCAGCCAGGAGACGGGCATCGCCGCCTACAAGTTCGACGTTTCCAAGTACGACGCCTGCAAGCCGGCGGTCGACACGATCGTCGCGGATCTCGGCCCGATCGACGTGCTCATCAACAACGCAGGCATCACGCGCGACGGCACGCTGCAGCGGATGATACCGGAGAGCTGGCAGGCCGTCATCGATACGAATCTCACCTCATGCTTCAACATGTGCCGCTGCGTGATCGAATCCATGCGTGATCGCAAGTTCGGGCGCATCGTCAACATCGGCTCGATCAACGGCCAGGCCGGCCAGTACGGCCAGGTCAACTACGCCGCGGCGAAGTCCGGCATTCACGGCTTCACCAAGGCGCTCGCACAGGAAGGGGCCGCGCAGGGCATCACGGTCAACGCGATCGCGCCCGGCTATGTCGACACGGACATGGTGCGCGCGGTGCCGCCGAACGTGCTGGAGAAGATCGTCGCGCGCATTCCCGTCGGGCGGCTGGGCAAGGCCGAGGATATCGCGCGCGGCGTCTTGTTCCTCGTCGCCGACGATGCCGACTTCATCACGGGCTCGACGATGTCCATCAACGGCGGCCAGCACATGTACTGAGCGGGCCAGCCGGCGCCCGGGACCGCCGGCGCGATCGCGCGTCTCATGCGGCCGGCCTTGGTCTCGCGCAAGCGATGGCGCGCCTATCGCCCCGGCGACCAGTCCCGGGGCGCGAGCGTGAAACCTTCGAATTCGAAGGCGGGCGCGACGGTGCAGCCGACAAGCGTCCAGGCGCCTTCGCTTTCTGCCGATTGCCAGGCCTCTGCCGGGACGAGCGCCTGCGGCCGTTCACCCGAGGCAAGATCGATTCCAAGACGCATCACGCGCGTCGCGACGCCATCGTCGGAGACCGACAGGCGAAGCGGCGCGCCCGCGTAGTAGTGCCATATCTCGTCGGCATCCACGCGGTGCCAGCGCGAGACCTCGCCGGCCGCGAGAAGATAATAGATCGCGGTCTTGGCACCGCGGACGCCGTCTCCGGGCCGATGTCGATAGGTCTCGCGAAAGTGGCCGCCTTCGGGATGCGGCGCGAGCCCGAGATGGCGAGCGATGTCTTCGGCGTTCACCTGCGCCGCGCGGCGCCTAGCCCGGCGGTACGGTCGAGGCCATGGACGGGCGCTTCGAAAATGCCTCGTACCATGCCGTGAGCTTGGGATGGTTCTTGCGCCACGCATCGGCCGCGAATCGGAAATCGAGATAACCGAGGGCGCAGCCGACCGTAATCACGCCGACCGTCAGGGGGCCGTCGAGGGAAGCCGCGTCCTTCTCGAGCGCATCAAGACACCGATTGACGACCTGACCTTGCTTCGCGAGGAACTCAGGCGACTGGTTGGCCGTCCGCAAAACTTCCCCGCGGCGAAGCACGGCGGCGTCGAGAATGCCATCGGCCAGCGCTTCGAGCTTGAGGGCCTTCCAGCGCTCAGCACCCGAGGGCGGAATGAATTTCGCGCCGCCATGCAGGCTGTCGAGATATTCGAGAATGACCGGCGAATCGAACAAGACCTCGCCGTCGTCGGTGACGAGCGTCGGGACCTTTCCGATCGGATTCTCCCCCCACAAGCCGGGATCGGTCGTGCTCGTCGTGACGAGCTCGATCTTGCCGTCGATTTTGGCTTCCTTGGCGAGGACCACGACCTTTCGGACATAGGGCGAGGTCGGCGAATAGCGGAGCTTCATGGGATTCATTCTCCTGCGGGCGTCGGGAGCGGGGAGAATATCGCTCCTGCCATGCGGCTGCTAGACTTGGTCCATGCCGATGGACGTCATCGATCTACGCGATTTTTACGAGAGCGGCCTCGGCCACATGGCCCGGCGCCTCGTTCTCCGGCGCATCCGTCACCTGTGGCCGGACGTCCGGGGGGAAGCCGTGCTGGGCCTCGGTTATGCGACGCCCTATCTCCAGCCCTTCCGGGAGGAGGCCAGCCGCGTGATCGCCGTGATGCCGGCCGCACAGGGTGTGCTCCATTGGCCGGCTGGCGAGGCAGGGCTCGTGGCACTGGCTGAGGAATCCGAGCTGCCCCTGCCTGATCTGTCGGTCGATCGGATCATCCTCGCGCACGGACTCGAATTCAGCGAGCAGGTCCGGCCCCTCCTTCGCGAGATCTGGCGCCTCTTGAGCGATCGCGGCCGCCTGCTGATCGTGGCACCCAATCGCCGCGGAATCTGGGCGCGGTTCGAGCACACGCCATTCGGGCAGGGGCTGCCCTACACCGCCCATCAACTGTCACGGCTCTTGCGGGAAAACATGTTCATGCCCATCCGCGCCGAAGGGGCTCTGCACATTCCGCCCGTCCGTTCGCGCATGTTTCTCACCACCGGGCCGGCATGGGAGCGATTGGGCGATCCCTGGCTCAAGACCGTCGCGGGCGTCGTCCTGGTCGAGGCCGCGAAACAGATCTACGCGGCGGAGCCCGCGCGGTCGGGGCGCCAACGCCGGCGCATCTACCTTCCGGCGGCCGATGCGCCCTGATCCGGTCTAGCGGCCGCGCTCGAGCAGGAAAATCGCCTGTTCGGCCAGAAGATTCGATAGCGATTGGGGGACGCGTGCGTCAAGCGGATGGCCGGTCTTGGTGAGAGAGACCTGGCGTGCGACGCGGATGCCCATGTCCCGGCACAGGATGAGGAAGTCCTCGATCGTGCAGGGATGGATGTTGGGGCTGGAATACCAGGGATCGTCATACATCGCGGTCACCGGCATCCGTCCGCGCGACAGCAATTGCCAGCGCACGCGCCAATATCCGAAATTGGGAAACGAGACGATCGAGCGATGGGCGATGCGGACAAGTTCGCCCAGCACCCAGCGCGGGTCGCGCGTGTTGTGCAGCGTGCGGGACAGAATCGCGTAGTCGAAGGCGTCGGAGGGATAGTCGTCCAGGTCTTCATCGGCATCGCCCTGGATCACCGAGAGGCCTTGGCTGACGCAGGCGTTCACCCCCTCCTGACGGATCTCGATGCCGCGGCCGTCGACCTGCTTCACGTGCACGAGATAGTCGAGCAAGCGGCCGTCACCGCAGCCGATGTCGAAGACGCGCGTGCCGGGGGTCACCATGTCGGCGATGATCTGAAGATCGATGCGAAGCGGGGTCCGGCCGGCGGCTCGACCCGCGCCCGGCGGGGCCGCTGCGGTCAGGTCCATCTGAGACCGCGGTGCTCGGCGCAACCGTTGAGGAACCCGGTCAGAGTCTTGCGGAACTCAGGCTCGTCCAACAGGAATGCGTCGTGCCCTTTGTCGCTCTTGATTTCGACGAAACTCACATTGGCCGCGACGCCGTTCAACGCATAGACCAGGGCGCGGCTTTCCGCGGTGGGGAACAGCCAGTCGCTCGTGAACGAGAACAGGCAGAAACGCGTCTTCGTTCCGGCAAAAGCATTCGTCAGCGAGCCGCCATGCTCGGCCGCCAGGTCGAAATAATCCATCGCGCGCGTGATGTAGAGATAGGAGTTCGCGTCGAACCGATCGACGAAAGTCGAGCCCTGGTGGCGCAGATAGCTCTCGACCTCGAAATCGGCGTCGAAGCCGTAACTCAATCGCTCGCGGTTCTGCAGGTTGCGCCCGAACTTCCGGTGGAGCGCCTGCTCCGACAGATAGGTGATGTGCGCGGCCATCCGCGCGACGGCGAGGCCGCGGCGCGGCACCTTGCCTTGCGAGAGATAGTCGCCCTCGCACCAATCCGGATCGGCCATGATCGCCTGGCGCCCCACCTCATGGAACGCGATGTTCTGGGCGGAATGACGCGCGGCACCGGCCACCGGCACGGCGGCGAAGACGCGATCGGGGTAACTCACCGTCCATTGGAGCACGAGCATCGCGCCCATGGAGCCGCCGATGACGCAGAACAGCTTGTCGATGCCCAAATGATCGATGACGAGACGCTGGGCGCGCACCATGTCCGCGATGGTGATGACCGGGAAAGCGAGGCCGTAGGGCTTGCCGGTCTCGGGGTTGATCTCCTTGGGCCCGGTCGTGCCCATGCAGCCGCCGAGCACGTTCGGGCAGATGACGAAATAACGGTCCGTGTCGATCGGCCGGCCCGGACCCACCATGAGCTCCCACCATCCCGGCTTGCCGGTGACGGGATGCGTGCCGACGACGTACTGGTCGCCGGTCAGCGCGTGGCAGATCAAGATGGCGTTCGACTTCGACGCATTGAGCGTCCCGTAGGTCTCATACGCGATTGAGATCGGGCCGAGCGATGCGCCGCAGTCGAGCTGGAGCGGCTCTGTCTGTCCAAATTCGACGCGGTGACCCGCGGTTACTATCGGCCGGATCAGGCTCGATTCGCTCATTTGAACCAAATTCATGGAACGGCGCGGCACCTCGTGGCGAAACGCGCCCATAGGTAGGTTCCGAGGCCCCGCGAAGTCAATGTTTACTTTGATTTTATTGGGAACTGTGACTACTACTAACCGCCCTCACCCAATCCATGCCACACGATCTTTGATGTCCGAGACACCGAAATCGCTCGAGGACTTGCGTCGGGAGATCGACGCTGTCGACGATGCCGTCCATGATCTCATCATGCGGCGGACCGCGCTCGTGCATGCGGTGCGTGCCGCGAAGCCCGATGGCCTCGCCTTGCGTCCGGGGCGGGAGGCCCTGATCCTCCGCCGGTTGCTGGCCCGCCACCGGGGCGAGTTTCCGCGCCCCGTTCTCGTGCGCATCTGGCGCGAACTCATGGGCGCCATGGTCCGGCTGCAAGGGCCGTTCTCGGTCGCGGTCACGGCCGAGGCGGGCGGCCCGGATTACCTTGCGATCGCACGGGAGGAATATGGTTCGGCGACCTCGCTGATGCCGTGCCGGTCGGCGCAACAAGCCATCGGCGCCGTGCGGGACGGCGCGGTCAGCGTCGCGGTCGTACCCTTGCCGCGGGAGGGCGACGACAAGCCGTGGTGGCTGTTTTTGATGGGTGATCAGAAGATCCGCCCGCGCATCGCGGCCCGCATTCCCTTCGCAAGCTCCGGCAGTACGACGACGCTCGAGGCACTCGCGGTGGCCCGGCTCGAGCAGATCGAGACCGGCGATGATCGTTCCTTCGTCGTGATCGAGACGGAAGACGCCTTGAGCCGGACGCGCCTCAAGCAGCTCTTCGGCCAGGTGAAGCTGGAGACGTCGTTCCAGGCGTCGTATTTCGATCTCGAGGACCGGCGCCGCTGGCTGCATCTTGGCGAAGTCGATCAGTTCGTCCGTCCCGATGACGACCGCCTTGAACAATTGAAGGCGGCGGCCCAAGCGCGGAATGTCCTGCATCTCGGCGGCTACGCCGTGCCGATCACGCCGGCGGCACTGGGCATCGTCCAGCCCGATGCGCCCGCAGCGGAGCCGTCGTGAGCGCGCCGCTTCCGCGCCGGTCCATTCTCGAGATCGCGACCTACGTTCCGGGGCGCGCCGCGCTGGATCACGCGCGGCCGTCGATCAAGCTTTCGGCGAACGAAGGCGCCCTGGGTCCAAGCCCGCGCGCGGTCGCGGCCTTTCGGGACGCGGCGGGCGAGATCTGGCGCTACCCCGATGGCAGCGCGACCGCGTTGCGCGAGGCCATCGGCAAACGCTTCGGGCTCGATCCCGCGCGCATCGTCTGCGGTTGCGGATCGGGCGACGTGCTGCTGCTTTTGGCGCAAGCCTACGCCGGGCCCGACACCGAGGTCGTCTACAGCGCGCACGGCTTTCTTATGTACCCCATCGCCGCACGCGCGGGGGGTGCGGCGCCCGTTGCGGCACC
>JBGPGW010000084.1:0-12341 GCA_041484095.1 Alphaproteobacteria bacterium
CAGCGGCTACAACATCATCGGCATGATGGCGGTCGATGCCGCGGCGGAAGTGTCCACCATGCTCGCCGACTTCAACCCCAAATCCTGAGGGCGCCCCGGACGTGCGCCGGATTTCATGGTTCGCCCCTCGACCGCCTGACAAGGACAGGTGATGGCAGGCAATAGCTTCGGTCATCTGTTTCGGTTCACGACCTGGGGCGAAAGCCACGGGCCGGCGATCGGCTGCGTTGTCGACGGCACGCCGCCGCGCATCCCCCTCGCCGAGGCCGACATCCAGACCTGGCTCGACCGCCGCCGGCCCGGCCAGTCGCGCTTCACGACACAGCGCCGTGAGCCCGACGCGGTGCGCATCCTGTCCGGCGTCTTCGAGGGGGTCACGACCGGCACGCCGATCGCGCTCCAGATCGAGAATGTCGACCCGCGCTCGAAAGACTACGGCGACATCAAGGACAAGTTCCGGCCAGGACACGCCGACTACACCTACTGGGCGAAATACGGCGTGCGCGACTATCGCGGCGGCGGACGGGCCTCGGCGCGCGAGACCGCCATGCGCGTCGCGGCCGGGGCGATCGCACGCAAGATTCTCTCGCAGGCTTTCGGCCCCGCCTTCCGCGTCCGCGGCGCGCTCATCCAGATGGGCCCGCACGCGATCGATCGCGGCCGCTGGGATTGGAGCGCGGTCGAGGCCAATCCGTTCTGGTGTCCCGATCCCGTCGCGGCCACGGCATGGGAAGGCTATCTCGACGAGGTGCGGAAGGCCGGCTCCTCGGCGGGCGCCATCATCGAGATCGTGGCCGAAGGCGTGCCCGCAGGGCTTGGCGCGCCGATCTACGCCAAGCTCGACGCGGAGCTCGCCAACGCCATGATGGGCATCAACGCGGTCAAAGGGGTCGAGATCGGCAGCGGCTTCCGTGCGGCCTCGATGCCCGGCGAGGACGCGCATGACGAGATGCGCATGAAGGACGGCAAGGTCTCGTTCCTCTCGAACCACGCCGGCGGCATCCTGGGCGGCATCTCGACCGGCCAGGACATCGTGCTGCGCTTCGCGGTCAAGCCCACGAGCTCGCTCCCCATCGCGCGGCGCGGCGTGAGTGTGGCGGGCCAGGACGTCGAGGTGCGCACGACCGGGCGGCACGATCCCTGCGTCGGCATCCGCGCGGTGCCGGTGGGCGAGGCGATGATGGCCTCGGTCCTCGCCGACCAATGGCTCCGCCACAAGGCGCAGTGCGGGTGAGCGCGCCGGAACACGACGACGATTTTCCCGAGACGTGCTGAGAGACGACCATGCCCCAACCGAAACACGTCATCGCGCTCAAGCTGCCGAAGGCACCCAAGCTCGATCCGGAGATGCGCGCCTATTTCAAGCTCTGCCGGGAGAAGCTCGGCTTCCTGCCGAACGTGCTCGCGGCCTACACGCTCAGGCCTGAGAAGCTCAAGAATTTCGTCGCCACCTACAACACGCTGATGCTCGGTGAATCGAAGCTCTCGAAGCTCGAGCGCGAGATGATCGCCGTCGTCGTCTCCTCCGTGAACCGCTGCTACTACTGCCTGGTCGCGCATGGCCAGGCGGTGCGCCGTCTCTCGGGCGATCCGGAGCTGGGCGAGATGCTGGCCAAGAACTACCGCGTGGCGACGCTTTCGCGCCGCCACCGCGCCATGCTCGATTTCGCCTGGACGCTGACGGAGACGCCGGCCACGGTCGGCGATGAGGACCGCGCGCTCTTGCGCAAGGTCGGCTTCGGCGACGAGGAGATTTTCGACATCTGCGACGTCGCCGGCTTCTACAACGCATCCAACCGCATGGCGACCGGCCTCGACATGATGCCGAACCCCGCATACCACAAGGCGGATCGGTGATTTGTCCGTACGGAAACGATCAATGACGGCAGCAGAACTTCAATGTCCGTATCGTCGATCACCATGTTGAAGGTCAACGCCGAAGAATTTGCGGACGAGTCGCGTACGGTGCGCCATCGATATTATAAGGTGCTGTTGCGGTAAGCGGCCCGCGAGGCCTTCGATTCACAAACAGCGCGGTAACGCTGGCTGCATGACCGTCGGTCGATCCCACATGGGAACTGTGCGCTTGGCATTGGCCCGGATCGGCCGCCGCCGTGTCGTCCAGATATTCATCTCATTCGGCCTACTGGCGGCTATCCTGCTCAGCAGCGATTCGGAGCTGCTTGTCAGGCTCGTCGGCGGGCTCTCGACCGGAACCATCGTCACGACATTGGCGCTTTTGGTAGCCAATCAGATCATCAACGGCGTTCGGTTTCACTATCTGATGTCCGAATTCGGCGTCGGACAATCGTTTCGGCGCTCGCTCTATGTCAACACGATGTCTCTTGTCGGCGGGTTGGCCTTTGTCAGCTTCATCGGCCAGGGCGTGACGCGCGTGGCCCTGATGGCCGAGGGCCGCACGGCGACATCGACGGTGTTCATCGTCACTGCGGTCGAGCGCGTCGCCTCGCTCGCGATGTTGCTCATTCTCGCCGTGACCAGCTCGCTGCTGGCGTTCGGCGGGCTGCACATCGCCCCCGCACCCGGCCTCTTGCTGATCGTCTGGTCTGCTGTCCTGGCGTTGATCATCGCGGCAACATTCCTGTTCACCCTGAGAGGAAAACAGCGCCGCGAGATCAAACCGATCTTAACCCTGGCCTTCGGTTCGTTCGGATGGCGGTTGCTGGGCATCACCCTCCCGATGCACGCCTGTATGATTCTGGCCTATTTGACGATCGCGACCGACATCATCCACAGCGCGTTCAACATGCGCCTTGTCGCCACGTCGACCGTCGTGATGCTTGCCGCATCGTTCCCGATCAGCCTCGGCGGCTGGGGCATCAGAGAATTCGCAGCCGGTTACCTATTCCAGTCCAGCAATTTGCCGTCCGAGGCCGGCGTTGCCATGGGCCTCGCCGTGGGCGTGCTGAGCCTTGTCGCCATGTTGGTCAATGTGTTGATCGTGCTGATCCTCGGCGGCCGCCAGGATGCCGCAACGGCCCTGACGACGGGGAAAAGTCAGCACCGCATGAGCCGCGTGATGCGCGCATTAACGTGGCTTGCACCTTTGGCCGCCGCCGTCCTGGTCAACGTGCAGCTCAAACTTCCGACCGAGGTAAGCTGGGTGACCGTCAACCTCGCCGATCCCATCGTCATCGTGGCGGGTCTCACGACCCTACTATTTGTCGGTCGTGCATCGGGAACCGGTACCTTATGGCGAATCCGCCACTTCAACCTGGCTTTGGGTTCCATGATCGCCACCATCGTTCTCGGCTTTATCCACGGCTGGATCCGGTTCGGAGTAACCGATTGGGCGCTATACAACCGCTTGGTCGGACTCGGGATCGTGCTGTGCTATCTCTTGACCGGCGCGCTGGCCACGGCATCGGCCGGCGGTTTGGGCACGAAGACCCTCGCACGCGGCTTTGCGGTGGCCTGCGCCACGACCGTCTTCGCCCAGTGGCTTGCAGCGTTCGTCCTGGATGCGGACGCGATGGCCACGATCGGCTGGTACTCCTGGCAGTTCAGCGGCATGCTCGGCAATCGAAATGCCTTTGCGCTGGCACTCGTCTTGGCGCTCGCGGTCAGCGTCCCGAACGCCGGGTTGTGGGTGGGGCGGGGCGGCATGGTCATACACACACTGGTGCTCGGCCTGATCGCCTGGGGGATCTATCTCAGCGGCTCGCGCGCCGGTGCCGTGGCTCTGATCGCGCTGCTTATTTTCCTCCTCTTGATTCCATCATGCCGAAAACCATTGTGGCGCCTGCCTGCCGGCAGCATAGCGATCGGCATCGTGTTTCTGCTTGTCGACGCTATCTGTGACGCCATCCTGGGAATGAATGTGGGAACAAGCCTCGGAGCGGCAGCTCACGAATTCAAATCGCTGACCGTTGTCCAGTCCGATCGCATGGCGAGCCTCACGGCCGGCCTTCACATGTGGTTTGACGACCCGATAATCGGCGCCGGACTCGGCGCATTCATGCACGAACAAATCACGCAGACCGGGACGCCGCTCGTCATCCACAACAGCTTTCTCTGGCTGCTGGCGGAGTTCGGCGTTGTCGGCTTCGTCACGTTTCTCGTGGTCCCTGGGCTGATCGTGGCGCAGATTTTGCGGATGCCGCGCTGGACCGATGATTGGTCGAACGTTGCCGCGCTTGGCTGCATCGTCGTGCTCACCGTCATATCCCTCAGTCACGAGGTCGCATATCAACGGCCGTTCTGGCTGCTCGTCGGGATGTTGATTGCGTGTCCGGGCGTGCTCACGACAACATTCCGGCGGGCGCGACCGGCCTCGACATGATGCCGAACCCCGCATACCACAAGGCGGATCGCTGATCCCTACCGCCTGAACACGGCCGCGAGCTCGACGCGCGGGGACCAGAGGAACTGGTCGACGGGGACCACGCGCGTGAGCCTGTAGCCGCCATCGACGAGGGTGCGCGCGTCGCGCGCGAAGGTCTGCGGCTCGCACGACACGGCGACGACAACCGGCACGCGCGAGGCCGCGAGCGATTCGGCCTGGGCCCTCGCACCCGCGCGCGGCGGATCGAAGACGACCGCGTCGTAATCGCTGAGCGCGCCGGACGAGAGAGGCATGCGATCGAGATCGCGCATCGCGCTCGAGACCGTGCGGCGCTTCGCGGCCTTGGCCGCGGCATCGAGGGCGCCGATGAGCGCCCCCGCGCCATCGACCGCGTGCACCGCGGCGCCTCTCAGGCTATCCGCGATGGGAAAGGTGAAGGTGCCGCAACCCGCGTAGAGATCGGCGACGCGCCTGGCACCCGCCACACCATCGAGAACGACCGCGACGAGATGACGCTCCCCCTCCGCCGTCGCCTGGAGGAACGCGGCCGGGGGCAGCGCCACGGACACGCCGGCGAAGCGCGCCACGACCGCGCGGCGCTCGACCAGCGTCTCGGCCCGCGATTCCCCGGGATGGCGCCGCGAAAGCCGTGCGAGGTCGAGCGTCTCGGCAAGCTCGGTCAACCGCTTCCGCCCGCCCTGGCCGAACGCGGCCGTCGTGACGAGGAGAACGTCGAGCCCGGCCTCGACCGCGTTGATGACGACCTCCGCGCGCTCGCCGGGGCGGAAGAGGAGGCCGAGCGTCGCGCGCAAGGGCGCAAGCGCCGCGACGATCGCCGGACGCAGCACGGAACATGTCTCGATGTCGATCACCCGGTGCGTGCTGCGCTCATTGAGGCCGAGACGGATGCCGTCGGCCTGCCGAACCACCGTCAAATCCGCGCGCCTGCGCGTCGCCGGCTCCGCGGGCCGCAGCGCCTCGACCGTATCGACCGCGATTCCCCTCCTCCCCAGCGCCTCGACGACGAGTTCGCGCTTCCAGCGCCGATAGTGCGCCTCATCGAGGTGCTGGAGCGCGCAGCCCCCGCAGGCGCCGAAATGCCGGCACGGCGGCTCGCGTCGTCCCGGCCCCGCGGTGACGAGGCGCAGGAGGCGCCCGGTAAAGGCCTCGTCCCGCTTCGTCCCGAGACGCGCCACGACCCGGTCGCCCACCGTGGTGTAGGGCACGAAGATGCGCGTGCCTTCGACCGTCCCGATGCCGTCGCCGCGCGCGCCGATCGCATCGATCGTCACTTCGACGTCGAAGCGCGTCACGAGGCGGCCTTCTTGCGTGCGGCGATGAGAAACTCCTTGTTGCCCTCGGTGCCGAGGATCGGGCTTTCGACGATTCCTTCGACCGGCCAGCCCGCGCCGTCGAGCCAGGCGCGGATGCGCGCGCACACGTCCGCGTGCAGGTCGGGTTCGCGGACGATGCCGCCCTTCCCCACCCGTCCCTTGCCGACTTCGAATTGCGGCTTGATGAGAGCGACGAGCCAGGCGCCGGGTAAGGCGAGCGCCAGCGCCGCCGGCAACGCCACCTCGAGGCCGATGAAACTGACATCCGCGACGATGAGGCCCGGCGCATCGGGGATGAGCGCGGGTGTCAGATGCCGGACATTGGTCGATTCGAGGACGACGACGCGCGGATCCTGCCGGAGTTTCCAGGCCAGCTGGCCGCGCCCGACATCGACCGCATAGATTCGCGCGGCACCCCGCGACAAGAGAACGTCGGTGAAGCCGCCGGTCGAGGCGCCGATGTCGAGGCAGACGAGGCCGGCGGGATCGATCTTGAAATGATCGAGTGCGCGCGCGAGCTTGAGGCCGCCGCGCGATACCCAGGGATGATCGGCACCCCGCACCTCGATCGCGGCCTCCTCCGAAACCGCCTGGCCCGGCTTCTCCACGCGCCGGTCGTCGGCAAAGACCAGCCCCGCGAGGATGAAGGCCTGCGCGCGTTCGCGCGAGGGGGCGAGGCCGCGCGCGACGACCGCGGCATCGGCGCGCAGCTTGCCCTTCGGGAGCCGTGTATCGCCGCTCTTTCGTTTCATGGCGCGCATTCTTGCACGATGGCCGGAAAACGGAACGGCGGCCCGATGCCGCCGTTCCGACTGTCGATCGCTCGGCGAAAGGACGCTCAGGCGCGCACCGATCCGCTCCGTGCCGGTTGCCCCAGGGCCGCGAGCACGCTCGAGACGATGCCCTTCGCGGTGAGGCCGGCGAACTCGACCTGCCTCTCCGGCTTGTCATGCTCGAAGAAGATGTCGGGCAGACAGAGCGGCCGCACCTTGAGGCCGTTCTCGAGCAGCCCCTCATGGGCGAGGAAATGCAGCACATGGCTGCCGAAGCCGCCGATCGAGGCTTCTTCGATCGTCAAGAGGACTTCGTGCTCGCGCGCGAGGCGGCGCACCAGATCCCGGTCGAGGGGCTTCGCGAAGCGCGCATCCGCGACCGTGGTCGAGAGGCCGCGCGAGACGAGATCGTCGGCCGCCTTCATGCATTCGGCAAGGCGGGCGCCGAAACTGAGAAGCGCCACCTTGGTGCCTTCGCGGATGATGCGCCCCTTGCCGATCGGCAGGGCGACCCCGGTCTCGGGCAATACCACGCCCGTCCCCTCGCCCCGGGGGTAACGGAACGCGCATGGCCGATCGTCGATCTCGACCGCGGTCCGGATCATGTGGACGAGTTCCGCCTCGTCCGCCGCCGCCATCATGACAAAGCCGGGCAGGCAGGAGAGATAGGTGACATCGAAGGACCCGAAATGGGTGGCCCCGTCGGCGCCGACGCAGCCCGCGCGGTCGATCGCGAAGCGAACCGGGAGCTTCTGGATCGCGACGTCGTGGACGACCTGGTCGTAGCCGCGCTGAAGGAAGGTCGAATAGATCGCGGCGAAGGGCTTCATGCCCTCGCAGGCGAGGCCGGCGGCGAAGGTGACGGCGTGCTGCTCGGCGATGCCGACGTCGAATGTACGGTCGGGAAAGCGCTTTCCGAAGATGTCGAGACCCGTCCCGTCCGGCATGGCGGCCGTGATGGCGACGATCTTCTCGTCCTTCTCGGCCTCCTTGATGAGCGCCTCCGCGAACACCTTCGTGTAGGTCGGTGACTTCGGCTGGGCCTTCACCTGCGCGCCGGTGACGATGTCGAACTTGGCGACGCTGTGGCCCTTGTCGGCCGACTGCTCGGCGGGACTGTAGCCCTTGCCCTTCTGGGTCACGACGTGGACGAGGATGGGCCCCGGCTCTTCCGCGTCGCGCACGTTGCGGAGAATCGGCAGCAGGTGATCGATGTCGTGACCGTCGATGGGCCCGATATAGAAGAAGCCGAGCTCCTCGAACATGGTGCCGCCGGTGACGAAGCCGCGCGCATATTCCTCGGCGCGCACGGCGGCGTTCTCGATCATCTTCGGGAATTTCTTGGCGAGCTCCCGCCCGAGATGCCGCATGGAGCGGTAGGGCTTGGAGGAGACGAGACGCGAGAGATAGTTGCTCAAGGCCCCGACCGGCGGGGCGATCGACATCTCGTTGTCGTTGAGGATGACGATCAGTTTCGTTCTGCGGGCGCCCGCATTGTTCATGGCCTCATAGGCCATCCCGCCGCTCATCGCGCCGTCGCCGATCACCGCCACCACGTTCTTCGTCCGGCCGCTCAACTCGGCGCCCACGGCAAAGCCGAGGCCGGCCGAAATCGAGGTCGAGCTGTGGGCGGCGCCGAAGGGGTCGTAAATGCTCTCCGAGCGCCGGGTGAACCCCGAGGGGCCGCCGGCCTGCCGGATCGTCCGCACGCCATCTCGTCTTCCCGTAAGGATTTTATGGGGATAGCACTGATGGCTCACATCCCAGATTAGCGTATCGTCAGGGGTGTTGAAGACGTGGTGCAGCACGACGCTGAGCTCGACCACCCCCAGGCTGGCGCCAAAATGGCCGCCGACGCCCGAGACGGCCTCGATCGTGTCGTAGCGAAGCTCTTCCGCCAGCTGCTTCAGCTCGTCGGCCGTCAAATGCCGCATATCCGCAGGGCTTTTGATGGTATCGAGCAACGGTGTCCGGTTGCTGATTGCGCTCACGGCAAACTCCCTCAGGCCCGTCGTTCCACGACGAAATGTGCCACTTCCTTGAGAAGGTCAGTCTTTTCCGCAAACAAATCAAGCCGCTTGACCGCTTGACCGGCGAGCGAAGCCGCCCGCCGCCTCGCCTCGTCGGCCCCCAGAATCGATACAAATGTCGCCTTCCCTGCGGCTTTGTCCTTGCCCACTTTCTTGCCGACCTCGGCCTCCGTTCCCTCTTCGTCCAGGAGATCGTCGGCGATCTGGAAGGCAAGCCCGAGATCGCGGGCATAATCACGAAGCGCCTGTCGCTGGGCGGCCGATGCCCCGCCGAGGATAGCACCGGCCTCGCAGCTGAAACGGAACAGGGCTCCGGTCTTGAGGGCCTGGAGGCGCGTGATCGCATCGAGATCGAGCCTGATCTGCTCCGCCTGGAGATCGAACATCTGCCCGCCCACCATGCCCTCGACCCCGATCGCGCGCGCGAGGCCGAGGACCAGCTCCGCCCGCACGGCCGCATCGGCATGCGTCTTCGGATCGGACAGGACCTCGAAGGCGAAGGTCAGGAGGCCATCGCCCGCGAGGATCGCGGTCGCCTCGTCAAATTTGATGTGCGTCGTCGGCTTGCCGCGGCGGAGATCATCGTCATCCATCGCCGGCAGGTCGTCGTGGACGAGCGAATAGCAGTGCACATATTCCGTCGCCGCGGCCACCCGCAGCGCTTGCGGGCGCGGAACGTCGAAGAGCCGGGCGGTCTCAAGGACGAGAAACGGCCTGAGCCGCTTGCCGCCATTGAGTGTCGAGTAGCGCATGGCCTCGACCACGCGCGCCTCCGGACCCTCGAGTTTCGGGAGCAACGCGCCCAACGTATGATTCACCGCGTCGGCCGCTTCCGCGAGTGCCGGCCCCAATCGAGTCACAATCGAACCTCAGTCGGTATCGGCCGGCTCGGTCCCGACCGCGCCGTCCGGCCCCAGGGTGATGCGATCGACTTTGGACTTCGCCTCGCGCAACTTGGCCTCGCAATGCTGCTTCAGCGCGGCCCCCCGCTCATAGGCGCGGATCGAATCATCGAGCTTGCCCTTGCCGGCCTCGAGCGTCTTCACGATCGATTCGAGCTCCTGCAACGATGCTTCGAAGCTCATCTTCGCGATGTCGGGGGGGATGGGGGGAGTGGCCATGCTCTCGGGTCCCTCGGCGATTCGGCGGGAGTTTAGGGACCCCAACGCCATGGGGCAAGCGAGGCAGGCTAGGCCGCCATCAGGGCGCGGACATGGGCCGCCGCCGATTCCGCCAAGGCATCGAGGTTGTAGCCGCCTTCGAGCGTCGAGACGAGACGGCCCCCGCAGCGCCGCTCGGCGAACGAAGCGAGCCGTTCCGTCGCCCAGCCATAGTCTTCGGTCGTGAGGTTGAGATTCGCCAAGGGATCGTCGGCATGGGCATCGAAGCCGGCGGAGATGAACAGGATGTCGGGCCCGAAGGTCTCGAGCGCCCGGATGACGCCTGTCTCGATCGCCGGCCGGAACTCGTCCGAGCCTGCCCCCGGCGGCAGGGGAAAGTTGAGCACGTTGTTGGCGACGCCGCGTTCGTGGAGGGCCCCCGTCCCGGGATAGAGCGGCCATTGATGCGTCGAGGCATAGAAGGCCTGGGGATCGCGCTCGAATGCCGCTTGCGTGCCGTTGCCGTGATGGACGTCGAAATCGACCACGGCCAAGCGCGCGAGGCCGTGGCGCGCGCGGGCGTGAAAGGCGCCGATCGCGACATTGTTGAAGAGGCAAAACCCCATGGCGCGGCCGGGTTCCGCGTGGTGACCGGGCGGGCGGACCGCGCAGAACGCGTTCTTCGCCTCGCCCGCGACGACGGCATCGACCGCGGCGCAGACCGCACCCGCGGCCCTCAAGGCCGCCTCGCCCGAACCCGGCGACATGATCGTGTCGGCGTCGATGCGCGCACGCCCCGCATGCGGCACCGCGCCCAAGATCCGCTGGACGAAGAGCTTGGGGTGCACGCGTTCGAGCTGGCGGTCGTCCGCGCGCGGCGCTTCACGCCGGATGAGCGCGGCGAATTCCTTGCCATCGAGCGCCTTCAGGATCGCCTCGAGCCGCGCCGGCCGTTCCGGATGATGGGGGCCGGGGTCGTGATCGAGACAGGCCGGATGCGTAAAGAGGGCGGTGGTCATCGGCGCTCACCCTTCCGCAGCACGAAGACATAGACGCCTTCGGCCTCGCGCTGCTCGAGGAGCTCATGGCCGGCCGCCTCGGCGAAGGTCGCGAAATCCTTCACCGCGCCCGGGTCGGTCGCCAGCACCTCCAGCTCCTCGCCCGTCGCCATCTCGCGCAGCGCGCGCCGCGCTTTCAGCACGGGCAAGGGACAGTTGAGGCCTTTGGTGTCGAGAATCGTCCGGGTGCGACCGCTCACGTGCCCTGTGTCCTTGAGGGATAGGGATCATAGGATCTGCCTCCGGCGGCGACAACGGACGATGCCCCCGCTCGTCGCGGTCTTCGCGGCCGCGCCTCCGATTGCGGGCCGAAGACGGCGCGATCGGCCATACGCGCTGAAGACGAACAAGGCCGATCGCGCCGGACTCGATTGCGCCGAGCTGTGCGCGCTCTATTTAATCGAACTCTGGGCGGGCGAATTCTGGGCGGGATAGGCGTAGACGAGCGTCCGGGCATGGCCGCGATAGGCTTCGAGAGCGGTCTTGGCCTCCGCGATCCGTCCCGCCTCGGCGTGCGACTTGACGAGAGTCATGTCGTCGATGAGCCGGAACGCGATCTTCGCGACGTCGGGCCGATCCGGGCGGCGCGGCTGGCCGATCGCCGGGTTGCGATTGTCGAAACGCCGCGCGATTCGGGCCAGGTCGAAATTGACCGTGTCGACGATGAGCGCAACGGCCGGCCGGTCCGAAGCGTCGATCGCACGGTCGAGCGCGGCGACATAGGAGGCCACCTCGCTCATCTCGCTTTGGCGCGTCACCGGCTCGAACGGCTCCTCGCCATCGCCGACCGCCCTGAGGTAAGCGACCAAATCCGTCTTGTCGCCGCGCTTCAATTTGAGCGCATAGGTGCGATCGAAATGGTCGACGACGTCATCGAGCGTCTCGTATCGCCCGTCGTGGAAGTAAGGAGCCGTGAAATCGGCATTGAGGAGCGTCGGCGTCTTGAACCAGCCGCCGCTGCCGATGTCGTGCCGGCGGCCGTCCGTGAAGAGCGAGTCCGGACTGTGGCAGCTCGCACAGCTTTTCCCTCCCATCGAGGCGAAGGATTTGTTGAACAGCGCCTCGCCGCGCCGCGCGCCCGGGCTCGCGCCGGCCGCCAGCCGGCCGAGCGGCCCGAGCTTCGGGTTCGGGAGAAACTCGATCTGGTCCATATAGGCGACGAGCGCATCGAGGAGACGCGGCTCCGGCTCCGCGCCGGCAAACTCGTTCACGATCACGTGGCGCGTGAATTCCCGAAGCGAGGCGATTCGCCCGTCGCGGCCATAGGGAGCGAGAAATCGGATGCCCCGAAGGCTTGGAATGTCGACGTGGTTCGCCACGCCGTCGTCCTGCACGGGATTGAAGACGGCCGTCGTCGGATCGAGGCCGCCGTGACGCGCCGAGACGCCAGGGATGAAGAAGCGCGGATTGACGTCGCCCTGGACGTGGCAGGTATCGCAGGAGAGGCCGGCTTCGCGCGCCTTGGCGCCGAACAGCATGGGCGAGCTGAAGGCGGTGTTGCCGAGTGCCACCATGTAGGACTGACGGCCGCCGGCCGCCTCGGCGGCAAGACTCTGACGAGACTGCTCGCGCCGATCGAGCCCGAAATCGGTGCCCTCGGGCATTCCGGGAATGGACACGCGCGCCGGCTCGAGCGCGCGGACCGACAGCGCTAGCGCGCCAACCAAGACCACGCCGACCGTCCAAGCGACCAGAATCGATGCAGGCTTGCGCATGATGTTCACCACGCCTCGTCTCAGA
>JBGPGW010000085.1:0-12177 GCA_041484095.1 Alphaproteobacteria bacterium
ACTGGCAAGATTCAGCTGGGTCGCACAAATCCCTTACGGCCAAGGGGTCAATGACACGCAGCCGGTGGCGGGGCTGTTTGCCGTGACGCCGATCAACACCCCAATTGATTGGCGAGATCGAGGAAATCCGCTGCGACCAAATCGTAATGCCGGCCGGCCGGGCGTTCGGGATTTCGGCCTCGCCCGTGTTCGAGGGGGCGCGGGACATAGGCCGTCGCGAAGCCGCAGCGCGCCGCGACCTCAAGGTCGCCGGGATGGGCGGCGACCATCATGCACTGCCCGGGATCGAGCGAGAGGAACGCGGCGGTGCGGAGATAGGCTTCCGGCTGCGGCTTGTAGTGCCGCACCACCTCCGCGCCGAGAATGACATCCCACGGGAGCCCGGCCCGCTTCGCCATGTTGACCATGAGCGCCACATTGCCGTTCGAAAGCGTGGCGAGGATGAAATTGCGCTTCAGCCTTCCGAGGCCGGCGACGACATCCGGCCAGGGGTCGAGGCGATGCCAGGCGCGATTGAGATCGTCGATTTCCGCCTCGCTCATGCCGTTCACGCCGAAACGGGGGAGCAGCGTCACGAGGCTTTCCCGATGGAGATCGTCGAGCTTGATCCAGGGACGGCGCCCGGTGCGCACATCGTCCATCGCGGGATCGTAGAGATCGCGCCATGCGTCGGCGAAGGCCACCGCGTCGATGGCGAGCCCCCGTCCTCGGCTGAAGGCGTCGACCTCGCGCGCGACGCTACCGCGCCAATCGACGACGGTGCCGAAGACATCGAACGTCAGGGCCTTGATCGGTCGCGATGCCATGGTCAAACCGTCTTATGGACGCTTCTACTGCGGCGACAAACTTGGCATGCTTCGGATGCCGGGTCGACAGGTCATGGCCGACCGTTCCGGCCGGGGCGGCGGCATGTGCGACGCAAATCATTGCCGCGCGCAAGTGATATAACGACGTCTCATGAGCGATTGAGGGAGGATGAGCGTGGCAAGGCAGGCAAGTGGCGCGCGGCGGGCCCAGGCGAGGAACGAATCCGGCCGCAAGACGTCGTGCGACCTTCTCGTTCACAACGCCTATCTCGTCACGCTCGATCCGAAGCGGCGCGTCTTCTCGCCCGGAGCCATCGCGGTGACGGGGACGCGGATCACGGCGGTGGGCTCCGAGCGCGAGATTCTCGCGAAGTATGAATCCTCGCGCACCTTCGACGCGCATGGTGCCGTCGTCCATCCCGGCTTCATCGATCCGCACGTCCATATCGTCCACGGCACCTGCCGCGGCATCTTCGGCGCCTCGCTGGCCACGGCAAAGGGCAAGCCGTCCTTCGCCGACTGGAAGGCGGGTGTAACCGGCCAGGACGAGTTCGACGCGACCGCGCTCGCCACCGTCGAGATGCTGCGCCGGGGCTTCACCACCTTCCTCGAGCCCGGCAGCGCGTTCGAGACCGATGCCGTGGCCAGGGCGGCGGAGACGGTCGGCGTGCGCGCCCTTCTCGCGGGCTGCTATCTCTGGGACCAGGTCGAGATCATGAAGCATCTCGGCGGTCTCGATGGACAATCGCTTTACGACCGGGCGCCGCCGAAGCTCGGGCGTTGCCTCGATCAGCTCGGCGCCGAGCTCCATCGCAACAAGGACCCCGAGGGTCTCGTGCGCGGTTTCGTGTGCATCTATGGGCTCGGGACGGCGTCCGACGAGCTTCAAAAGGCGGCGAAGTCGCTCGCGGCGAAGCACAAGGTCTCGTTCCAGCAGCACGAATGCTACGTGCCCGCGGCCAAGGAGGCCGACCGGGAGAATCTCGGCGGCAAGTCGCGGCTCGTGCATCTCGGCGAGATCGGCGTCCTCGACGAGAACGCGGCCCTCGTCCACATGTACGCGCTCGACGATGACGATGTGGCGGTCGTGCGCGAAACGGGCGCTTCGATCATTTGGTGCCCGCTCGCGTATCTGAAGCTGGCTATCGCCGATCAGGTGGATTGCGTGATCCCGCGTCTGTCGCAGGAAGGCGTGAATGTCGCGATCGCCACGGACGGCGCGATGGACTGCACGATCGGCGACGGTGGGCCCGCCAGCTATTTCGTCTCGTCGACGCTGCACCAGCCGATCACGCCGGAAAACGTCATCGAGATGCAGACGATCTCGGCGGCCAAGGCGATGCGCATGGAATCGATGATCGGCAGCCTCGAGCCGGGCAAACGCGCGGACATCGTGATCCGCACGGAATCGGCGGCGGAGTCCTACCCCGCGGTCAACCCGGTCCATCAGCTCGCGCTGACGAGCCGGGAGGGATCGGTCGATACCGTCATCATCAACGGCGATGTCGTCTTCCGCGACGGCCGATCGACGCGCGTGGACGAGGACGTGGTGTTCGCTGCCGCGAAATCCTCGGTCGAGCGGCGCATGAAACGCCTCGGCCTGAGGCCGCGCACGGCATGGAGCGTCACGCGCTAGGCCTCGCTCGCCCGCTCAGCGTTCGGGGGGAGAGGCGCGGGGCATCGCGCCCGGCGGGATAATGGCACCCTTATGCAGGATGACGGCGGCGGCCAAGCGATGGCCGCGCCGGGCGGCCTCGGGTTGCGATGCGCCGGCAAGGCGCGCCTCGAGATAGGCCGCGTTGAACGAATCGCCGGCGGCGGTGGTGTCGACGGGGTGCGCAACCGTCTCGGCGGGAACGTCCTCCTGTCTGCCGTTCGATGCGATCCGGCATGGCAAGGCGCCGTTCTTGACCACGGCCTCCCTGACGCCAAGTGCCAGGAGGCGTGCGCATGTCGCCTCGGGTGTTGGGTCTCCAAACAGCGCCGCCTCGTCGTCGAAAGACGGCAAGGCGATGTCGCAGGATTTCACGATCTCGCCCATCCAATGCCGCGCGTCGTCGCGGCTCGCCCAGTTGACGGGTCGATAGTTGCTGTCGAAGGCGATGCGGGCGCCGCCATCGCGCGCTATCTTGAGAAAGTCGAGCAGGCGGGCGCGGCTCTCCCGATCGAGGATCGCCATGCTGTTGCCGCTCAAATAGACGAGATCGGCCGCACGGAGGCGCTCCGGCAATCGATCGGCCATCGGCGCGCGGAGCATGTCGCGCGCCGCGGCGGCGCTCCGCCAGTAGTAGAACCGCCGTTCGCCCCGTTCGTCCGCGGCGATGACATAGAGGCCCGGCAGCCGGCCGGGAAGACGCGCGACGAGATCGGTCTCGATCCGCTCTTCGCGCCAGCGCGCCACCATTTCGTCGCTGAAGGGATCATCGCCGAGCGCCGTCACATAGGCGAGTGAGAGCGCCTCCGGCGGGCCGAGCCGTGCCATATACACGACCGTGTTGAGCGTGTCGCCGCCGAAGGTCTGCTGAAACCGGCCGGGCGCGGTCGAGCGCAGCTCGACCATGCATTCGCCGATCGCCACGACTCGCTGCACGGACGCTCCGATTCGCAAGCCGTCGCGCCCTAGCGCCGTTTGCGCTTGCCTCGCCGCGCGCCGCTCGATGCACCCCAGAGCGAGCCGCTCACCAGCACCTCGGCAAGGGCCTTGGCCGCGGCATTGAGCAGCCGCTCGCCTTTCTCGGCCGTCGCGGCCGCCGGCGCGCCGATGACGCCCGATTTCGTCCAATGTTCGATCGGGCGATAGCGATAGACGCCGCCCTCGGCGGTGAGACCGTCCATCGGCGCCTTGACTGTCTTCATGGCCTTCTTGTCCACGAGGCCGGGCTTGAGTGCCAAAAGCATCGACGTCTCGGCTTCGCAGGCATGCCGCACGGTTTTCTGCTTGTCCAAAATAGCTTGGTACGGCTTCTGCGTGCCCGTCAGCGTCCAGTAGGTCGCCGTCGTGATCGGGGCATCGAACTCGCGCGCGAGCTCACCGGTGATGACGTTCAGCGCCGTGATGTTGCCGCCATGGCCGTTGAGCAGGACGATGCGGCGGAAGCCGTGCCGAACAAGCGATCGGCAGATGCAGCGAAGGATGGCGGCGAAGGTCTCGAAGTCGAGTGTGATCGTCGCACCGAGCGACATATGATGCTCGGCCAAGCCGGACCAGACCGTGGGGGTCACGACGATCGGCTGCGTCGCAGCGACGCGGCGCGCGGCGCGCCGGGCGACTTCGGAGGCCAGCAGTGTGTCGACCTGGACCGGAAGATGCGGTCCGTGCTGTTCGATCGAGCCGATCGGCACGACCGCGATCGCATCGCGCGAGCCGAGCGCCCGCAGCTCCGGCGCCCTCAGATTCCCCCATTCGACTTCGCGCATCACGGTCCTCCCTGTGTCTGTCTTGGCGTTCTACTCCCGTTCGAGAAGCCGACTCAAGAAGGCACGCGCTCGCTTGAATGCCGAGCCTTCGAGACCATACGCCGGGAGCGTCTGCGCAGCGAATGTGAGCGCCCGGCGCCGTGCGCGCTCGCGACCGGCCCTGGGCAAGCGGCCATCGGCGCCGTAAGCATGACTAAGACGTTGACGAGTCAGGACAATATTTGTCAACCTTCGCGCCGTATGATGCCTGTCCGGGTGGGGCCGAGGCAGATCGGCGTTGTGATGCCGTCATCGATGCGTCCCTGTCTCAGTCGCCCCGCTGTCGGTAAGCCGCGAAACTTGCCTGCGCTTGGCAAAGCCACTGCGGGCGAGCGGGAAAAGGAGGTCGGAGCTGGTGCGAATATTCGTTCGTTTTCTCATCGCCGCGTGCTCGGCGGGCGCGGCCCTGTTCGCGCTGGCAGTGGCCGCGGCCATGCCGAAACCCGTGGCGATCGATCGCAACGACCTCATCGGCGCGCCAAGCGTTTACGTCACGAAGTCCGAAGAAAATCTGCTCGAGATCGCGCGTGAGTTCAACGTCGGCTATGTGGCCATAGTCGCGGCCAATCCCGAAGTCGATCCGTGGTTGCCGGGCGACGGCACGGCGTTGACGTTGCCGACCGTGCATCTTCTGCCGAACACGGAGCGCCGCGGCATCGTGATCAACCTGTCCGAAATGCGGCTCTACTATTTCCGGCCCAATGAAGCGGTCCTTTCGTTTCCGATCGGCATCGGAAGCGAGGGACGGGAAACGCTCGTCGGCACGACGCGCGTCGTCAGCAAACGGCCGAACCCGACATGGTATCCGCCGCCCGCAAAGCGCGCGGAGGACCCGGATTTACCTGCGATCGTCCCGCCGGGGCCGGACAATCCGCTGGGCGATTTTGCGCTCTATCTCGGGTGGCCGCGTTATCTCATCCACGGCACCAATCGGCCATATGGCGTCGGCCGCCGCTTAAGCGCGGGCTGCATTCGCCTTTATCCCGAAGATATCGCGCGGCTCTATCCGATGGTTTCGATCGGCACGCCGGTGACGGTGATCGATGAGCCGGTCAAGCTCGGCTGGTCGAAAGGCGATCTCTATCTCGAGATTCATCCCACTCAGGCCCAGGCCGATGAACTTGAAGACAAGCGGCGTTTCACGACGCGCGCGATCGATAGTCTCGTCGAACGAATCAAACAGGCGGCCGGTGAACATGCCGGCCGCCTGGATTGGGAACTCGTTGCACGTACCGCCAAAGACCGAAGCGGCGTACCCGTGAAGATTACGCGCTGACCGCAAGCGGCGGTCAGCGCGTGGCCGGGGGTGCTACTTGCGCATCCCCTTCTTCATCATCTGCTCCATCTTGTCGGCTGAAGCCTTCGCATCGGCCGCAGACCTCGCCGCTGCCTGAGCGGAGGCAGAAGCCTGCTGGGCGGCCTGCTGAGCCCCGTTGGCCTTGGCGTCAGCCGCCTTCGCGGCATCGAGGGCCTGCTGGGCAGTCGCTTTGGCTTCATTCGCGGTCTGAGTCGCTTTTTGCACATCGGCTTTCAGCGCATCGACTTCAGTCTGCGACGCACACGCCGCCGTCAACAGGACGACGGGAACCGACAACAGCATCAGACGAGCCGCCGTCCACGTGTTTCGACGGGTTACGTTCATGCTACCCCTCCTCATCAGAATTGGCGTGTCAAACAATGGAACTCCAGGAGACTTTGTTACCGCATTGACGCATGTCAAGTCCAGCGCAGACCTGCACGATCTTGTCTTCGGCCGGCCCTAGGGCCTGATTTCGATCAGGGTGCCGTCGTCGACGGCCGCCCAGATCTCGTCGATCTCCTCATTCGTGACCGCGATGCAGCCTTCGGTCCAGTTGAAGCGAATGTGATGGGAGCCGAGCACTTCGAAGTCCGATGAGAGACCGTGGATCATGATGTTCTCGCCGGGAGAGAGGCCGCGCCGATGCGCGAATGCGACATCCCCGGCGTCCGGATAGGAGATGTGGATCGACCGATAGAACTGGCTCCGAGGGTTGCGCCAATCCAGAACGTAAATCCCCTCCGGCGTGCGGCCGTCGCCCTCCTTGACCTTAGGGCCGACCGGTCGCCGGCCGAGCGCGATGCGATAGGATTTGATCGGCTCTCCATCCCTAAGGAGATAGAGCCGCCGCGCGCTCTTCACGACGAGAACGCGATCGGCTTTCTCGACATCGACCGTCGCGGACGCGGAAGCCTCGGTTGCGGTGTCATCGACTTCGACGCTCGGCGCGTGCAGCCGTCCGACGACGATGGCATCGGGCGGCGGGCCGGCGTGCGCCGTCCCATGCGGCGCCGCTATGGCGAGAAAAAGCGATGCCGCCGCTCCGAACGTCGGCAGCAGCATACGCAGGGGCAAGGCGACACGAATGCAGGGGTGAGCCAACGACACCATCGCGTCACCACATCCGCACGCGTCCGACGTCGACGTGAACGAACTCACTCTTCGGATAATATCCGACGCCGCCGGCCTCGAGACTCAGCGCGGCGGCGCGCACCGTCACCAAATTGCGGTCGGGAATTCGGATGTCGATGGCGCGCCCCTCGGTATGAAGACTCATCGGCGCGACGCCGTGCCCGGCCTCCGCGAGTTTGGCGTTCGTCGCCGGCGACCGGTAACCCGAAATGACGTGGAACGGCGCAGTGGTCTCAAGGCGCTGCTTCAGTCGATGCAATAGATCGAGGAGCGTCGTGTCGATGGGCAGAATCTCATTGGTTCGGTGATCCCTCAGGACCCAGTTGATTTCGCGAAGCGCTTCGCCGAGATAGTCGCCATCAGCCCAGTAGGTGACCGCCGCGTGTTCGTCGGTATGCAAGTTGAGGAAGCCGAGCGTGCGCGGCGCATAGACCGCGCGCGCCGGGGCCGCCGCGAGCACCGCACAGGCCGCAAGGCCGTTTCCAAGGAAACGCCGCCGCATTCGGTTCAGGCTTAAGGGCATTCCTCGTGTCTCCGTCTGGTTCCGCAAGGAATTACTAGCATCCGGTCCCGCCGCCTGCCAACCCGGATAAGGTACCCTGGTGTTCCGGCAGGGGGCCGTCGCAGGCGCCGCATGCTCGGATGAGTCCGAACCGATTTGTTGAAGAAAGTGTTAACGATGGGCCTCAGCGCGTCATCGCGATGACTTCGATCTCCGTCATCATGCCCTCATAGGCCAGAAATTTGAGGGGGACTCCGGTCGAGGCGGGTCCGGGTTCCCTAAAATAGCTCGCACGGACGCGCTGGTTGCCAACGATCGTGTCCGGTCCCGCCGTGCCCTGATAGAACGCGTTGTTCTTGACGACGTCATCGAGGGTGAGACCGAAACCGGCGAGCACCTTGGCGATGTTCTGCATGGCCGTGTGCGCCTGCTTGATGAGATCGCCCTTGTCCTGGACGTTGCCCTTGGAATCCATCGCGACCTGGCCGCCGACAAAGACCATGTCGCCGCATTTGAGCCCTTGTTTGTAGGGAAGGTGAATCGGCCAGTCCCAGTGCCCTTCGGGCCAGACATGGGTGCGCGGCAGGTGCCGCCCATCCCGGCCCAGCATGGCGACGATCTCCATGCGGATGGTCTCGCCCGGCGGAAGCCACGGCACCGGCAGCCCGGTCGCGCATGGGCCCGGCTCCTTGAAATAGCGGGCGCGGACTTCCGCGGCGCGGCGCCAATTGGGCTCCGTCCCGTCGCCGAGATAGTAGATGTTGAACTTCACGGCGTCGTCGAGCGTCGCGCCGAAATCGGCGAGAACCTTGGCGAGATTGTCCATCACCGCTTCGCTCTGACGCACGACGTCGCCCGGATGCACCAGCTTGCCGGCGGCGTCGCGCGGCACTTGGCCGCTCGCATGGATCATCTCGCCGCAGCGCACTGCGTGGGCGAATGGCTCGTTGAGCCGCCAGTGCGATTGGGGATTGGCGCGCGTCTTGTCGAGGCGCTTGCCGTCCTCGCCGAGCATGGCGACGGCCTCGATCTCGACCATCATGCCGGGATAGGCGAGCCAGGGAAGCGGCACGAGTGTGATGGCCGGCGCCGAGCCGGGATCGAGGTGACGGGCGATCTCGGCGAGGAATTCCTGCTCATCCACCGTTCCGTCGTTGACATAGAACGCGACCAGCTTGACCACGTCCCGATGGTCGGCCCCGAATCCGGCGAGCACGGTGTTGATGTGCTTCATCACGACGCCCGTCTGCGCCTTGAGGTCGTAAAGATTGAGGCAGAGGCCTTTTGCGTCTTTGTCCACCTGGCCGCCCAGATAGATCATCTTCCCGCACCGGATGCCGTGCTTGAACGGCAGATGGATGAGCCAGTCCCAATGGCCCGGCGGCCAAAAGTGCGAGCGCGTCGGCATGTCGGCCTCCCCTGTGTCGGGCATAACGGTAGTGGCAAAGCGCGCGCTTGGCCAGCCGGCGCCTAGCGCCGTTCGGCGGAGAGAAGGAAGGCCGCGGCTGCGGCCGGCGCCGCATCCTTCGCGCCAAGCTCCGAGACGAGGAGCGTAAGCATCGAGACGCGTCCGATGAGCGTGCGGGCCTGGATGCGGGCGATGCGCGGCTGATTGAGTTCGTCGACCGTCTCGATTCGTCCCCGCATGACGACGGTCGGGTCGGCCGAATCGTCGGCCGAGACGCTCTCGACGGTGACCCTGCCGCCAGCCGCCCAGCTTGTCATGTGTTGCGGCGCGGCGGTGGCGAGGGCCGTGCGCTGCACCGGAGCGAGAGGTGCTTCAAAGACAACGCATTCGGCGCGGTAGAACGATGCGCGGCCCACATCGCTCTCCGTTGCGACCGTCGCCGTCACGGTGTCGTCACCGAGCGCGACGATCACGGCGGATTCGTGCGGGCGGCGCGGAAACCGAACCGCAAATTCGCAACCGTCCGCCGCGTAGAGATATCCCGCTCGAGAAGCGATCCGGATATCGGCCGGGAAGTGCATGCGGACCTCCGCAAGGATCGCGCCGAGATAGAGGCATGCGAACGCGATCGAGGCGCCTTGGATGCCATGGCGCGGTGCGTTGCGCAGAAGGCGGAGAGACACGGAGACGAGCGCCGCGAGCGCGGCCGAGAGAACGAGAAGCCACGTCTCATCCAGGAGGCCGCGCAATTCGTGGGGCCAGTACCAGGCATAGGCCTGCACGAGAAAAGTGACGATGACGAGAGCGATCGCGGCCGCCGTGATCATTCGCGGTCTCTCTTTTTGGGGGTGACGGCAGCGGCATTGGCGTGATTTCGACGTCGTGACGCCGCGGGGTCGGCCGGCTCATCGCTTGATTGGGGCAGGCGAGTGCGCACCAAGTTCGACATTCCCTGACATTCCGCTTCGTTCGACCGCGGTCCCCATGCTGGACTATGCTCGGTCGTCGTGCCACCCGTCGCGAGCGAAGATGGTCGAAATTCTTGACTGCGTTGTCATCGGTGCCGGCGTCGTCGGCCTGGCCATTGCCCGGCGGCTGGCCCGCGCCGGCCGCGACGTGGTCGTCCTCGAAGCGGCCGATCAGATCGGCACGGAAATCAGCTCGCGAAACTCGGAAGTGATCCACGCCGGAATCTACTACAAGCCCGGGAGCCTCAAGGCGCGGTTGTGCGTTGAGGGCAAGGCGGCGCTCTATCGCTTCTGCAGGGAGCATGCGGTCGGACATAAACACGTCGGCAAGCTACTCGTCGCGACCGAGCCCGACCAGCTGCCGGCCTTGGACGCGCTTCGCCGCAACGCCGAATCGAATGGCGTGGACGATCTGACGGCGTTGAGCGCGGCGAACGCCCGGGCGCTCGAGCCGGAACTCGTCTGTGCGGCCGCGATCCTCTCGCCGTCGACAGGGATCGTCGATAGCCACGGTCTCATGGCCGCGCTTGCGAGCGATGCCGAAGCTCACGGGGCGACCATCGTTCTCGATTCGCCCGTCCGCGGTGGCGCCGTGGTCGAAGGAGGCCTCGAGCTCGACGTCGGCGGCCGCGACCCCATTCGCGTCGGCGCACGCACGGTCATCAACGCCGCCGGGCTCGATGCGCCGGCCTTGGGCGCCGCGATCGCAGGCCTGCCGCAAGAGACGGTGCCGAAGGCCTATTGGGCCAAGGGCTGCTACTTCACCCTCGCCGGCCGGCCGCCGCCGTTCCGGCGGCTCATCTACCCCATGCCGGTCGATGCCTGGCTCGGCATCCATGTGACCGTCGATCTCGCGGGCCAGGTCCGCTTCGGCCCCGACATCGATTGGGTCGAGAAGCGCAGCTACGACGTCGATCCCACGCGCGCGGCGTCGTTCTACCCCGCTGTTCGGAGCTATTGGCCCGGATTGCCGGATGGTGCGCTCCAGCCCGGCTATTCCGGCATCCGGCCGAGGATCGTGCCGAAGGGCGTGCCCGCGCCGGACTTCGTCATCCAGGGCCATGCCGTGCACGGCGTGCCCGGCCTCGCGAATCTCTATGGCATCGAATCGCCGGGCCTCACCTCGTGCATCGCGATCGGCGACCATGTCGCCGCGATGCTCGGCGAATAGCGCCGTTCGTCAGCGCTTGGGCTTGAGCCAGGTGACGTGCCCCATCTTGCGGCCCGGACGGATGTCGGTCTTGCCATAGAGATGGAGATGCGCCCGGGGATCGTCGAGATAGCGTCGCCAGGCGCGCGCGTCGTCGCCGATGAGGTTTTCCATCCGAGCGTTCGAATGCCGCTCCGTCGAGCCGAGCGGCAATCCGCAGACGGCGCGGACCTGCTGCTCGAACTGGCTCGTGAGGCACGCATCGATCGTCCAATGGCCCGAATTGTGCGGCCGCGGCGCCAACTCATTGACGAGCACGCGCCGGTCCCTTGTCACGAACATCTCGACGGCAAGGACGCCGACAAGATCGAGCCGCGTCGCGATGCGCCGCGCCAGCGCGATGGCGGTTCGCTGGACATCCTTCGATACGCGCGCAGGCGCCAGGGTGGTGTCGAGGATGCCGTGGACATGACGGTTCTCGACCGGAACGTAACAGGCGATCCTGCGGTCGAGGCCGCGCGCGAGCACGACCGAGATTTCCAAGGCGAAATCGATGCGCGCCTCGAGAACGCCGGTCTTGGCCCCGAATCGCCGCCAGATCGCCTCCGCCTCGTTGCGGCGCCGGATGACGTACTGGCCTTTGCCGTCATAGCCGAGGCGCGTGGTCTTGAGGATGGCGGGCGCGCCGAGATCGCCGAGCGCGCGCGCGAGCGCGCGGGCACTCCTCACCGCGCGAAAGGGAGCCACCGGCACGCCGATCGAGCGGAGGAAGCGCTTCTCGCGAAGGCGGTCCTGGCTCACCTCGAGGGAGCGCGCGTTCGGGCGCACCGGCGCGTGGCGCGCCAGGGTGGCGAGCGATTCATGAGGAACGTTTTCGAACTCGAAGGTCACGACGTCGACGGCTGCCGCAAATCGCCGCAAGGCCGCGCGGTCGTCGTAGCGCGCGATGGTCGCCTCGGCCGCGACGAGCGTGGCGGGGCTATCGGGCTCCGGGCAGAAGATGTGGCAGCGGTATCCGAGCCGCGCCGCGGCCAAGGCCGTCATGCGTCCCAACTGGCCGCCGCCGAGAATACCGATGACGGCGCCAGGTTCGAGGGGGCGGGGTGCGCGACGCCGTCGTGCTGTCGTCATGAATCGAGTAACGCCGCGATCGAATTCAGCGACGCGCGCGGTGGGTGTCGGGCGCGAATTCGACCGCCCGCGTCTGTTCCGTTCGCCAGTGATCCAGCCGAACGCGGAGGGCCGTGTCGTCGAGTGCGAGAATGGCGGCGGCGAGCAACGCCGCGTTGACAGCACCGGCGCGCCCGATCGCCAAGGTGCCGACCGGAATGCCGGCCGGCATCTGCACGATCGAGAGAAGACTGTCCATGCCCTTGAGCGCCGCGCTCTCGATGGGTACGCCGAGCACCGGCAGCGTAGTGAGCGATGCGACCATGCCGGGCAGGTGCGCGGCCCC
>JBGPGW010000086.1:0-12060 GCA_041484095.1 Alphaproteobacteria bacterium
ATTCGCGCGATGATCGACGCGATGTGCCGATCGCCCGAGAGGATTTCGGCATAGCCGGGGTGTTCGTTGAGGTCGCCCTGCGGCTTGTAGAAGACGACCTGCGGCACCGTCCCGGCATCGATGTCACGGAGCAAGTCCTCACCGTCCTTCAGGTGGTCCGCGCGATCGGGCGTGCCCGGCGCGAAGCGCTCGAAATAATTGAAGGGCTGGTGGTGCGCCTGGAAGTTGATCGTGCCGCCGTTGTAGATCAGCGCGCGATCGGCCGACGCGCGGTTCCATCCGCCCGCATACCATGCCCAGGACACGTTCTTCTCCGACAGCGTATCGCCGATGGTGCGCGCGGTCTGTGGCGGCATGCGCGTCTTGGCCAGGGGATCGGCCAATCGCTGATCGCCATCCGGCGGCGGCTTGATGGCACTCGGCTGGTAGGGCGGCTGGAGCGTGTTCACGCCGAAGCCATCGGGTGTCACGGCCCCGTCGGCCAAGAGTACCGGCCCATTCATCGCGGATTGCGGCGAGTTGGGCATGCGAACGAGCCGGCCTTCGCCATCGAGCCTCGCGCGGATCGCCGCATCGGCCGCCCCGAATTCTGGCGTGCACGCGCAAACCAGCCAGAAGTGGTTCAGCATCGAGCCGCCGAACGCGCCCATGAAGAAATTGTCGGCCAGCGTGTAGCGTCTGGCGATCGGCCACAGAGGAAGCTTCGAGCCGTCATAGGTGCCCATGACAAGCGCGCCCGCGTTCGACATCGCGGCGAAGCGGTCGTTGCGCCCGCCGTTGATCTGTTCCTGGCTCTGGTAGAAGCGGTGCACGAGATCGCGCGTCGGCACGTCGAGCGGCTTGCCGATCGGCGGCCGGTCGATCCGGAACGGCCGGTTCGGCAACCCGGTGGGAAAGCCCGGCTCGATCTCTTTGCTGTCCTTGTCGGCGGCGGCCTTCTCCGACCAGACAGGGGGCAGCACGCTGAGCACGGCGCCATCGTGGTCGGTTTGCGCGACATAGGACGTCATCGCGTCCTTGATGCCGCGCGCGCCGGGAAACAGCCCGTACAAATTGTCGAAGCTGCGGTTCTCGGCATAAATCACCACGATGTGCTGGATGCGATCGATGGAGCCGGCCTGAACCGGCGCCGGCAGCGCGCTCGCAATACCGGAAACCGCCACGGCAAAGAGGGACATGCGCGTCAAATGTTGCTCTCTCACCTGTTCGTCCTCACTGCTCGTTCTGAACCGGGGCCCATCAGGCCGGGCCGGCATGAGGGCTGCGCGCGCTGGCCGCGATCGCCACCGAGCGGCCCGAGGGAAGAAAATTCTCAGACCACCGTGAACGTTTCATGTCGGTTGTCACTCGACGTCCCGCCGCGATGCCGGCCAACGATGCAATCCCTCCCGCTTCTGTGGTAGAAGACCCCCGGCACGCGATTGGTATGAGGCAATTTCATTGCCGCGGAAAGGCTCGATGCGAGCGAGTCTCCGGCGCTCGGCAGGCCCGCGGTCCTCCACACCCGATTTGCGGTGAAAATCATGGACCATCAGTTGATCGTGTCCCGGAGAGATGTTTGGCTGATCCTGGCTGGACTCGTGGCGCTGGGAGCATTGTTCTGGCTCGACCTCTCGCTCGAGCGAGGAATCGTGGACGGATACCCGTATCTGTCCGTCATGTTCCTCGCGCTCGTGTGCCGAGCGCGTTGGTTGACATGGTGCTTCGCGGCCGCTGGTGCCTTGCTCACGGTCCTGGGCGTCGCATTGAGCGAGCCTTCGCTGCCGAACTCGGGTGCGGACGCCATCGCCAATATCAATGCCGCGGTGTCGATCGTGCTTCTCGCAGTCACTGCATGGCTGATCGATCGACGGAAATTGACGGAATCCGCTCTTGCGGAGAAGGTCGCTGCGCTGACGCGGCTCACCCAACAAAAGAATCAGTTGTTGTCGATCGTCGCACACGATTTGCGCGCGCCGTTCAATCCGTTGATCGGCTACTGCGATCTGCTGGCCGCCGACTCCCGCAACCTAAGCGCGACCACGATTGCGCAGTACGCGACGGCGATTCGGAATTCGGCCCATAGGATACTGGAGACGCTCGATCGTCTGCTCGAATGGTCCGTTGCGTTGAGGAGCGGCGCGGCCCCTGTAACCGCCGGCTGCGACCTGGCCGACCTGGTTTCGGAAAACATTGCCCTCCTCGCACCGCTCGCCGAGAGGAAGCGTGTCGCCCTGCACAGCAGGCTCACATCCCTTTCGACCGCGTCGGACACGATTGCGCTGACGACCGTGCTGCGCAACCTCATTGCGAACGCGATCAAGTATACGTCTGAGGGTGGCAATGTCCTGGTCAGCGGGGAGCGCCGCGCGGATCATATCCGCGTCATCATTCAGGACACGGGCGCAGGCATGACGCGGGAGACGTTAGACGCGATCGGGGGTGCATCGCATCCGCCGTCATCCCCGGGAACGGCGGGGGAATTGGGAACAGGATTGGGATTGCAACTATGCCAGGATCTCGTACGCCGTGCGGGTGGAACGCTGGACTTTGAAAGCAGCGTTGGGATCGGCACGACTGTCACGCTTCGCCTTCCAGTCCCGGGATAGCCAGCATCAATCCACGCGCCCGGCCAAGCGCCCGGCGCCGCGTCGCGAGCCGACCCTCAATGCCCGCCTAGCCCGGCGCCACCGCGGCGAAATACCGCGCGATGGTTCGGTCGTGCCGGGGGGCGGCGCGACCTTGGGCGTGGAATCCGACATGGCCGCCCGAAGGGGTCAGCACCGACGCGCACCGCGCCCCGATCCGGACCGCTCAAGGGCGACCGATTGCAATCCCTCCCGTCACGCCGGCAGGCCGGCCTTGTGGAAGCCGTCGAGGATCATCTCCAATGACGCGGGGTTCCTGATCGGCAGGCGCTGGCGGGCGCCGGACACCGTCAATCCCGGCGACAGGGATTGGAGTTTGGCGAGCGCCGCCCGCGCCTCCGGCATGCGGTCGAGCTGGACGCACGCCGGGACCAGGACCCAATACGTCGTGTCCCAATCGGGATAGAGGGCGGCCGATTTCTTGGCCCACTCCAACGCCTGGTTCGGCCGGCCGGCGAGGAGATGGGCGAAGCCGACGATCGTGAGATACAGGTGAAAGCCGGGATCGAGCGGGCTCAGGGCCATGGCCCGTTCGGCCTGGACCAGCGCCTCTTCGGGATCGCCGGCGAAAATCTGTGCAGCACTCGACTGGATCGTGACGAAGCCGGAGCCGGGATTGAGCGCGAGCGCCCGGCGCACGGCATCAAGACCCGCGTCATAGTCGCGCGCCACCATCACCAGGACGAAGCCGCCGACGACCAGCGCCATCGCATCCTCGCCCCCCGCGGCGATCGCCCGGCGCGCGAGCGCGGTCGCCGTTCCCACATCGTCCGCGCCGACGGGCGGCCATCCCCGCACCACCCGCTGCTCGAGGCACCAGGCGGCATAGGCCAGTGCCAGCGCGAAGTCGGGATCGAGATCGATCGCCTTGTTGAGGAGATCCAACGCCACCAGGTTTTCGTCGGGCCGGAAGACGTAAAGATGCGGCAGCGCGCGAAGGTAGAGATCGTAGGCGTCGAGATTTTCGACGGGCTGACGCCGCGCGCGCTGAATCTCCGCCTTCCGCACCGTCGGCTCGATCGCCCCCACCACGTTTTCGGTGATCTTGTCCTGGAGATCGAAGACGTCCTCGAGGCCGCCATCGAACCTGTCGGCCCAGAGATGGGCACCCGTCGCGGCGTCGATCAACTGGCCGGTGATTCGCACCCGGTTGCCGGCCTTGCGGACGCTGCCTTCGAGCACGTAGCGCACGCCCAGCTCCTTCGCGACCTGGCGGATGTCGACCGCACGGCCCTTGTAGGTGAAGCTCGAATTGCGCGCGATCACGAAAAGCTGATTGAACCGCGAGAGGGCCGTGATGATGTCCTCGACCATGCCGTCCGCGAAATATTCCTGCTCGGGATCGCCCGACATGTTGGTGAAGGGCAGGACGGCGATCGACGGCTTTTGCGGCAGCGACGGCGCACCGGACGCGCGGGACGACGCCGCGCCTGCCGGCTCTTTCGCCGCGATGCGATAGACCTTGATCGGCCGCGCGATGTTCTTGACCTCGCGCTCGCCCATGTCGTCGAAGGCGAAGGCGAGCTTGTCGCGCACCTGCTCGCGCACCGTGCGGCTCACCCAGACTTCGCCGGGCTCGGCGAGGGCCTCGAGACGCGCCGCGATGTTCACGCCGTCGCCGAAAATGTCATCGCCGTCGATGATGATGTCCCCGATGTTGATGCCGATGCGGAATTGGATGCGCCTCTCGGGCGGCACGCCGGCATTGCGCTCCGCCATGCCGAGCTGCACCTCGACGGCGCAACGCACGGCATCGACGACGCTCGCGAACTCGACCAGCATCCCGTCGCCGGTCGTCTTGACGATCCGGCCGCGATGGTCCTTGATCTTGGGATCGACGAGTGCGCGCCGGTGCGCCTTCAGCTGCGCAAGCGTGCCCTCTTCGTCGATGCCCATGAGCCGGCTGTATCCCACGACATCCGCCGCGAGAACCGCGGCCAGCCGCCGTTCGACGCTGCCCTCTCCACTTGCCTGCATGGACCCTCCCGCGGCGAAATCTACACCATCGCCCCTGCCGGATACATTCGCATCGGCTTGCTCACGGCGCCTCGCCGGCGCCCGGCTCCCGTCGCGAGCTGACCCTCGATACGGGCCTAGCCCGACGCCACCGCGGAGAGGTACCGCGCGATGGTTCGGTCGTGCCAGGGGGCGGCGTGGCCCTGGGCGTGGAATCCGACATGACCACCCGAAGGGGTCAGCACCGGCATGAGCGCCGGATTGCGCGTCCAATCGTAGGCGTGATAGGGACGGGAGGGAATCCAGGGATCGTCGAGCGCGTGGATGAGGAGCGTCGGCACGCGCACGCCGTCGAGATAGTTCACCGCCGAACAATGCGCGTAATAATCGTCGGCGCCCTTAAAGCCGTTGCGGGGTGCGATGAAGGTGTCATCGAAGGCATAGACGCTCCGCACCCGGCGGATGGTGGCGCGCTCTCCCGGCGTCAGCTCCGCCGGTGCTGCGACCGCCTCCTCCTTCATCGCCGTGATCATGTAGCGATGGTAGAGCGCGTTCCGCCGCGCCATGAGATGCGCGCCCGCTTCCCTGAGATCGATGGGGGCCGAGATGACCGCGGCCGCGCGGAACGGCGCCTGTCCCCCCTCCTCGCCCAGATATTTGAGAAGCATGTTGCCGCCGAGCGAAAAGCCGATGGCGACGATTCCGTTCGCCATGAGAGACGGCGCCAGCGCCGCGAGCGCCTGCCTGAGATCATCCGAGCGCCCGGCATGGTACTGGTCGCGGCAGAAGGCGCGGCTCGGCCCCGCACCCCTGAGATTGAGCCGCAGCACGGGGAAGCCTTCCGAGAGGAGGCATCGGGCGCTCGCCCGCACATAGGCGCTGTCCTCGCTGCCCGCGAGGCCATGGATGATGAGGGCAAGCGGGAGCCGGTTTGCTTGTCCGTTCGCATGGTAGGACGCGGCGAGCGCGTCGCCGTCGCGAAGAGGCAGGGTGAGGCGCTCCGCCGGCCATGCATCGAGCGGCGCGCTGGAGCGCGTGAGGAAATTGCGCAGCGTCTGCAGATCGCCGCCCCACCACGGCGCGCGCGGCCGAAAGCGATCGGATTTCTTGACGATCTCCAGCATGGAATCGCCTCATATTGAGGCGCGGGACGCGCCAAATCAATTGCCGCGATCGAGCGGCGGCGGCACACTCGACGCGGCAGGGCCGATCCCGCCAGGAGCGATCCCCCATGGAACTCAAGGGCAAGACCGCGCTCATCACGGGCGGCACCTCCGGCATCGGCGCCGCGACGGTGCGTGCCTTCGCCGGCGTCGGCGCGCGCATCCTGTTCACCGGGCGCGACGAGGCGCGCGGCGCGCGCGTCAAAGACGAATGCGAAGGCGCCGAAGTCGCGTTTCTCGCGGGCGATCTGAGGGACGCAGCCTTCACCGGCGCGCTCGTGCCCGAGGCGACGAGGCGCCTGGGACGGCTCGACATTCTCGTCAACAACGCGGGGATTCTCCACCGCACGGCGCCGGTCGATACGAGCGAGGCGCAGTGGCGCGAGATGTTTAGGGTCAATGTCGATGCGGTGTTCGTGCTTTCCTGCGCCGCGATCAAGGCGATGCGCGCAGCGAAGACGCGCGGTGCCATCGTCAACGTCGCCTCCGAGACGAGTCTCGTCGGCGCCAAGGGCCTCGGCGCCTATGCCGCGACCAAGGGGGCGGTGGCGCAGCTGACCCGATCCATGGCGCTCGACCATGCCGAGGACGGCATCCGCGTGAACGCCGTCTGTCCCGGCGAGGTGCACACCGCGATGCTCGAATCCGCGATCATCCAGCGCGGCATGGCGGTGCCCGAGGGCCTCGCGCGCCTCGCCAACCACGTGCCCATGAAACGCGTGGCCGCGCCCGAGGAGATCGCGGACGCGATCCTCTTCCTCGCCTCGCCCCGCGCGAGCTTCATCACCGGCGCGCTTCTCTCGGTCGACGGCGGCTCGACCGCGCGTTGAGCCGTGGGCCCGATTGGCGAACGGCTCGGCCCAAGCGTACGCTGCCACGCCGGTTTTGCGTGCGGGATGAACGGAGGCGCCTCCATGGCCACGGGGACGATGACGACGCGGTGCTGCATCGCGGGCGGCGGCCCCGCCGGATTGATGGCGGGGCTGTTGCTCGCGCGCGCGGGCGTCGATGTCGTCGTGCTGGAGAAGCACGCCGATTTCTTGCGCGACTTCCGCGGCGACACGATCCATCCCTCGACGCTCGAGGTCATGGGCGAGCTCGGCCTCCTCGAGCGGCTTCTCGCGCTGCCGCACCAGAAGGTCCCGCGGCTCAACGCGCAATTCGGCGACACCGTGATCGAGGTCGCGGACTTCGCCTCGCTCCCCACGCGCTGCAAGTTCATCGCGATGATGCCGCAGTGGGATTTTCTCGACTTCCTCGCGGCCGAGGCGCGGCGCTATCCCCCCTTCAAGCTCTACACCTCGGCCGAGGTGACCGGCCTGATCGAGATGGGCGATCGCGTCGCGGGCGTCCGCGCCCTGAGCGCCGACGGACCTCTCGATCTGCACGCGGACCTCGTGCTGGGCGCGGACGGCCGCCACTCCACGGTCCGCGAGAAGGCGGGGTTCGCGGTCGAGGCGTTGGGCGCGCCCATGGACGTGCTGTGGTTTCGCCTTTCGCGCCGGGCCAGCGATCCCGCCGATACGATGGGCCGGTTCGATCCCGGGCGCATCTTCATCATGATCAATCGCGGCGCCTATTGGCAGTGCGCCTATGTCATCCCGAAGGGCGCGCTGGAACGGGTGCGCAAGGACGGGTTGGACGCGTTTCGGTCGGGCGTCGTCAAGGCGGCGCCCTTCGCCGGGGACAGAGTCCATGAGATCGCGGCGCTGGACGATGCGAAACTGCTGAGCGTCTGCGTCGACCGCCTGCGGCGCTGGTATCGCCCGGGGCTTCTCTGCATCGGCGACGCCGCCCACGCCATGTCGCCCGTCGGCGGGGTCGGAATCAATTTGGCGATCCAGGACGCGGTCGCCGCCGCCAATATCCTGGCCACGCCGCTCCGCGAGCGTCGCCTTGGCGTCGAGGATCTGCGCGCGGTTCAGTCGCGGCGCGAATGGCCGGTGCGCATGACGCAGCGTCTTCAGGTGTTCATCCAGGACCGCGTCATCCGCTCCGTGCTCGCCAGCGCGCAGGCGGTCAGGCCGCCGCTTCTCGTGAAGGCCATGCGACACATCCCGCCGCTTCGCCGGATTCCCTCACGCATGATCGGCATGGGCTTCCGGCCGGAGCATGTGCGGACGCCCGAGCATGTGAGAACGAAGGCCGGTTGAGCGCGAGGCGGATCGCGGCTGCGACGCCACAAACCTTCATGCTGAGCGTGTCGAAGCATGAGGAGCAAACGTGGCCAATGTCGCAATGCCCTCGTCCTTCGACAGGCTCAGGACGAGGGCGGCGAATATGCGATCCCTCATCCTGAGCTTGTCGAAGGATGAAACCTCACCCTGAACGTCCTCAAGACTCGGGCCGTCGAGTGCAAAAACCGAATCGGATCGCGAAGAGGCATTGATCGAAATGCGCGCGTGCGACCGGCGCGTCGCCGACCCCCTCCCGTCAAACCGCTTTGCGGTTCGACCTCCCTTTCAGGGGGAGGAATGACATACTTGATTCGCCTCCCCCCGCAACGGAGAGGGATGACGTGTTTGATTCACTTCACCCTGCGAGGGTCGAGCCGCGAAGCGGATCGACGGAGGCGAGCGGAGCGAGCGGGTGGGGGTCAGCCCTTGCCCACCTTGTTCCAGGCCGGGAGGCCGATGAGGTCGACGGTGCGCGCCCCCGCTTCGATCGCCTTCACGATCTCCTCCTCCTTCGCCATGCGCGCACGGCAGCGCTCGAGGAGCCCCGCCATCTGGTCGGGCCGGATCACCGCGATGCCGTCGTCGTCACCGATGAGAAGATCGCCGGGTGCGACCGCGACGCCGCCGCATTGGATGGGCGCGTTGATCGCCCCGCCCCAGGCCTTGTGCGGACCGGTCGGCACGCCGCCGCGCGCATAGACCGGCACGCGCGAGCGGCGCAGCTCGGCCAAGTCGCGCACGGCGCCGTCGATGACGACCGCGGCGAGGCCCTTCAGCTCGCCCGCCCGGTGGAGGATGCTGCCCCACACGGCGGTGCCGAGGAATCCGCCGGCATCGGCCACCAGCACCGCGCCCGGCCAGGCGACGGTGAGCGCGTAGTGGAGCGCGCTGTTGTCCGCGACCATGCATTCGACGGTCAACGCCTGGCCGACGAAGCTCGATCCCGGCGCCACCGGCTTGATCGCCGCCTCCATGGCGCCCGCGCGGTTGAGCTCGTCGGTCACGATCGCGGCCGGAATCCCCCGCCACGACGCGATGACGCGGTCCGTGAGAAGCGGGCTCGGAGCGGGATTGAGCGTCAGTGCCATGATGGTCCCCTGTTGACGGGATTTAAGATATCGCCTTGCGTCCTTCGCCCCTCATGCTTCGACAAGCTCAGCATGAGGAAACTGTTTCACGGTCCTCATCCTGAGTTTGTCGAAGGATGAGGGACTCAATCCCGGCAATCGGCGATCTCTGCTAATAGACGCCGGTCTCGCGGATGGCGGCGCCGGTTAAGATGCGTTCGACGCCGAAGCGTGCGAGATCAAGCGTGCGGTAGCCGCCGAAGGTGACGAGCTCGGCCACCGCGCGGCCCGTCGCCGGCGCCTGCATGATGCCGTGACCCGAGAACCCCGTCGCGACGTAGAAATTCGCGAGACCGGGATAGAGCCCGATGAGCGCGTTCTGGTCGAGCGTGTTGTAATCGTAGTGGCAGCAATAGGCGCGCACGAGCTTGAGCGATTCGAAGACAGGGCTCCGCGCCGCGAGCTCCGGCCAGATCGCATCCTCGAAGAGCGCGTAATCGACGTCGAAATCCTCCGTCGGCGGATCGGCATCCTCGGGCGGCGAGATGACGCAGAGAAGATGCCTGCCCTCCGGCCGGACGCCTGCGCCGTTGGTGTGGAGGATGAGCGGGCTCGGCGGAATCGGCACGGCCGAGCTCACGATGAAGGCGCAGCGCTTCCTGGGCTCGACGGGCAGATCGACGCCCGCCATGCGCGCGACCTTCGCCGCGTCGCGCGCCCCCGCCGCGTCGATGACCGCGCCTGCATCGATCCGCCCGCCCGCCCTGAGCGCGACGCCGGTGATGCGCGCGCCGTCGCGGACGAGACCCGTCACCTCGTCGGCCACGTAGTGAACGCCGAGTGCCCGCGCCTTGCGCCGGAACGCCATCACCAGCGCGTGCGGGTCGAACCAGCCTTCGTTCCGCTCGCCGAAAAATCCGCCGGCGAGGTCGTCGACGTTGAGCCAGGGGAAACGCTCCTTGAGCCGATCGGGCGGAAGGAAGGTGATCTCGGCCCCGTGCGCGCGCTGAACCCCGTGGTTCTCGCTGAGGACGGGCAGCTGCGCCGCCGTCGCGAGGAGGAGATAGCCGTTCTCGCGAAACCCGATGTCCGGCGCCTCGCCCTCGACCGCGAGATGCTGGCCGACGGCCTTCATGAAGGCCGCGCCGTAGAGCGTCATGGCGATGTTCTCGGGTGTGGAGAATTGCTGGCGGATGCCGCCCGTCGCGCGCGAGCTCGAACAGAACTCGTAGCTGGGATCGCGCTCGACCACCAGGATCGAGCCCTTGAACGACGGCTCCGCGGCGAGGAAATAGGCGACCGCACTGCCAACACCGGCGCCGCCCGCGATCGCGACGTCGTAGCGCTCAGCCATGGCGGGTGCCCTCCTCCATCAGCCAGGTTTCGACCATCGCGATCTCAGCCTCGTTCATCAGCGCGGGCGCGTGGCCGGCGCCGGGAATCTCGCGGACGGTCGCGCGCGGCCCCCGGCGCATCATCTCCTCGGCGGTCGCCGGCATCAACAGGTCCGACTCGGCCCCGCGGATGACGAAGGTCGGGCACCTTATCGCGTCCCACATCGACCAGAGGTCGACGTCCTGGAAGACGCCCGCACGGAACGGCTCGCCGATCGCGGGGTCGTAGCGAAGGCGCCATCGCCCCTCGCCGTCGGGCTCGACCCCATGCGTGGCGACATGGCGCCACTGCGCATCCGTGAGCGCCCCGAACGGCGCCATCACGCGGCGGAAATAGGCCTCCGCCTCGCGCGCGTCGGCGAATCGCGGGTCCTTTCCCACATAGGTGCCGAGCCGCGCGAGAGCGGCCCGAGGGATGAACGGGCCGACATCGTTCAGGATCAGACGCCGGACGGGCGCGTTGGCTCGCGCGGCCAGGAGCATGCCGATGAGGCCGCCCATCGAGGTGCCGAGCCAGTCGACCTCCGCCACCCCGAGACGCGCGATGAGCGCGGCCATGTCGGCGCAGTACTGGGGGTAGCTATAATGCGTCTTGTCGGCGAGCCGGTCGCTCGCCCCGCGCCCGACCACGTCCGGACACACGACACGGTAATGCCGGGAAAGCGCGCGCGCGATCTCGTCGAAGTCCCGGCTGTTGCGCGTCAAGCCGTGCACGCAGACCAGCACGCGCGGATTGTCCGGCGCGCCCCATTCGGTATAGGCGATGCGATGAAACCCGCCTGCGCCGAGCGCCACGAGGCTGCGTGACTCCATGGGAGCTTCCGGATATACCCGTCCAGCCATCGAGACTCGACGAAGCAAAGCATCCTTCCAACGCGTGAATGCCATGAAGAATCCTCCGCGCGGCCTGACCATCGTCACACCCGAACAGGCGGACAAGCCCGGCTGGCGCCTGCTCTATAACGGGTATGCGGCCTTTTACAAAGTCCCCATGACGGACGAGATCGCCGACACCGTCTGGGGATGGATTCACGACCCGAACCACGAGGTCGAGGCGCTGGTGGCGAAGAATGCCGAAGGGCGCCTCGTCGGGCTCGCACATTTCCGGGCGATGGCGCGCCCGCTGGCCGGCGCGGTCGGCGCCTTTCTCGACGACCTGTTCGTCGCACCCGAGGCGCGCGGATCGGGCGTCGCGGATTCGCTGATGGCGCGCCTTGGCGACATCGCGCGCGAGAGGCAATGGCAGGTGATCCGCTGGATCACGGCGGAGACGAACTACCGCGGACGCGCCTTCTACGACCGGATCGCGACCAAGACCCAATGGCTGACCTACGAAATCCGCCCGTGACGACGGCCGAAGGCAATCTCTACGCGCTCCTCCACTCGCGGTTCCCCGGGGATCGGCGGCGAAGCTTCATCGAAACCGGTGACGGCCGCCACTACAGCTACGGGGATCTCGAGGCGATCTCCGGACGCTTCGCGCGTCTCTTGCGCGATTCCGGCGTCGCGAAGGGCGACCGCGTCCTGGTGCAGGTCGAGAAATCGCCGGAGGCGCTGTTCCTCTATCTCGCCTGCCTCCGCTCGGGTGCCATCTACGTGCCGCTCAATATCGCCTACCGCGCGGCGGAGCTCGCCTATTTCATCGCCGATGCCGAGCCGCGCGTCATCGTGTGCGA
>JBGPGW010000087.1:0-12058 GCA_041484095.1 Alphaproteobacteria bacterium
GCAAGACAGTCGCGTGTCCGCTTCGACACGCGGACGCCGACCGATTGGGGTTCACTGCGGACCCGCATCGAAGGCGACTTCTTCGGCACGGGCGGTAACGAGCGGTTCTCGAACTCGTCCACCTTCCGTGTCCGTCAAGCCTACGGCCAGTTGGGCCCGGTGCTGGGCGGCCAGACCTGGTCGACCTTCATGGACCAGGACACGTTCTTCGATACGGTCGACTTCTTCGGTGTGGCCGGCCAGGAATTCTTGCGTCAGGCACAGATCCGTTACTCGACGGGCCTGGGCGATGTGGCGTCCTTGGACCTCGCCATCGAAAACCCGGAACAGACGAATATCCGGAATACGATCGGTACTGGTGCTAGCACATTGTCAACGAACACAAATTTCGTCGACAAGGCGCCGGATTTCGTGGCGGGATTGCGCTACCGTCCGTCTTGGGGTGCTGTCAACCTCACGGGCGTCGGGCGGTACTTCAAGTACTCCGACGGCGTCGGCAATACGGATTCCGCATTCGGCGGCGGCGGTCACTTGGGTGTGACGGTCAAGACGCCGTTCACCGGGAAGCAGGACGCCATCAGTGCCGTCATCAACGGCGGTAAGGGCCTCGGCCGTTACCTCACGGGTACCGGTGCGCGTGACTACGTGGTCACTAACTCGGACACGACGTCAGCCAACTGTCTCGGTCGAAATGCGATGCAATCGGGCTGCGGTGCTAACGTCACTCTGAATACGGCCTTGGGTTGGTGGGTCGGCTTCACGCACTACTGGACTGACTCGTTGCGCTCGAACGCCTATTACGCCACGGGGTACAACGACGTCAACACGGCGAAACTCGGTCCGGCCGCCAACGGCCAGACGGAGCACACGCGGACCATCCACGCGAACGTCATGTGGAATCCGGTCTCGCGCGTGACGATCGGTCTCGAGTTCATGCACGGCGACAACTACACCGCCGCTGTCACTGGCTTCGCCCAGGACAAGGACGGTCATGCAAGCCGCGTGCAGCTCGGCATGCAGTACAATTTCTAACGAAACGTAGGACTTTCGTTGTCATGGCCGGCCCCGCGAGGGGCCGGCTTTTTTTGTGCCTCACGCGCCTGGACCGGGGCACGCCCGGGACGGGTTCGGGAATGGGTCGGTTGCCGGCACTGCGTATTCGCCGCAATTTCAGTGCAAGGATCGCCGCGGGTGCGAATCGCCTCACCGCCCTTCGCGCCACCAGCCCAGGGCAAGGGTGCCGAGCCCGGCCAGAAGCACGATGAGGCCGGGAAGGAGCGGCATCCGCCGCACGCCGCGCACGACGAAATCGCCCGGCGGCTTGAGCCCGATCCAATCGCGCGTGCCGGCGGGGCCGGCATAGCCGAGCCCGCCCGGCATGCGCCTGATCTCGGGCGTGCCGCGCTCCGCGAGCCAGACCACGCCGCCGCCCGTCCGCCTGACCAGTGGCGCGAGATGCTCGTCGGTCGTGCGCATGTCGGCGGTCTCGAGAGGATTGGGGGAGCCGGCGGCCGCGAGCGCCGTCCGCTCGCCATCCCTCACGCGGTAGAGCCCGGGTCCATGGAGCGGCATCGACCCCGCGGCGCGCCCGCCGCCCTGGTCCTTCAGCTCGACGCGCTGCTGCTTGCCGGCGGGATCGATGACCGAGACGCCCGCGCGGCCCGGCTCGAGCGACCGGCGGGCAATCTCGAGCCGTCCGCCGCGCACTGTCGCGCGGAGATTGTTCTCTTCGAGCTCGGGCTCCTTCATCAGCCAGTGGGCAAGCCGGCGGAGAAGCTCGGCCTGCGGCCCGCCCCCCTCGTAGCCCCGCGCCCACAGCCAGATATGGTCGCTGAGGAGCACGGCGACCCGGCCCTCCCCCTGCCGGTCGAGCACCAGAAGCGGCCGGTCGCCCGGGCCGCTCATGAGCGTCAGGCCGCGCCTTGCATTGGCTTCGATCAGGCGATACCAGCGGCCCCACTTCTCGCCTCCTGGCGGCGCTCCCGACAACTCGGCCGTGACGGGGTGGCGCTTGCCCGTGCCGGTGAGCGCGGGCCGGTAGGGCGCCTCGATCACCTGCCCCGTCGGCTCGGCGGGGAGAATCTCGCCGAGCGGCGTGTGAAACAGGCTGTTTGGCGACGCATAGGCCGGGCCATCGGCGATGAGGAGGGCGCCGCCCTTTCTCACGTAATCCGCGATGTTGGTGAAGTAGCTCTGCGGCAGGACGCCCCGCCGGCGATAGCGATCGAAGATCACGAGATCGAATTGCGTGAGCTTGACCTCGAACAGCTCACGCACGGGAAAGGTGATGAGAGAGAGCTCGTTGAGCGGGGTGCTGTCCTGCTTCTCGGGCGGCCGCAGGATCGTGAAATGCACGAGGTCGACGGAGGGATCCGATTTGAGAAACGTGCGCCAGGTGCGCTCGCCGGGATGCGGCTCGCCGGTGATGAGCAGGACCTTGAGGCGATCGCGCACGCCGTTCACCGTCACGACGGCGCGGTTGTTCTCGAGCGTAAGCTCGCGCGGGCCCGGTTGCGCCTCGAGCTCGATGATGCTCGGCCCGGCATGATCGACGGCGATGTCGATCTTGCCTTCACTGTTCGCCGCGACCGATAGGGTCTGGACAGGGACGCCGTCGCGCCGCACGGCGACGCGGATGGACGTCTTCGACTGCGGGGCATCCTCGACGCGGAAGGTGAGCGTCACCGGCTTGCCCACGATGCCGAAGCTCGGTGCGCTGGCGACGGTGAGCGTGCGGTCGACTTCCCCGCGCTCGCCGCTCAGAAGGACATGGACGGGCGCTTCGAGATTGAGGCTTTCCGCCGTTGCGACGTCGTGGACCTGACCGTCGGTCACGAGGATGACGCCGGCAAGGCGTTGCTGGGGCACGTCCGCCAGCCCGCGCGCGAGCGCCTCGAAGAGGCGGGTGCCGGTGTCGGCAGCGACCGCATCGTCGCGACGGCCGGCCCGGATCACGCGAAGCTCGAGATCGCGCGCGCCCTTGAGCTGCTGGGTGATGTCCGCGACGGCCGCCTCCGATCGCTTGCGCCGCTCGCCGATGTCCTGGCTCGGCGATTCGTCGAGGACGACGGCGACGATTCCCGTTTGGGCCTCCCTGTCCTCGATGAGGAGCGAGGGATTGAACAGGACGAGGAGAAACGTCGCGACGGCCATGGTTCGCCAGACCATTCCCCGGGCCCGCCGGACCAGCCCGTAGCTGCAGGCAAGCGCGAACAGGACCGCGACCGCGCCGAGCAGCTCGGCGGGCAGCAAGGGGGCCCAGACGAGGTTCGCCACGCTGCCGTTCATTGGCCCAGCCGTTCCAGGATGAAGCGGAGATGAACCTGGTCGGCTTTATAGTTTCCGGTGAGCACGTACATCATCAGGTTCACGCCGAAGCGATAGGCGTACTCTCGCTGTTTCTCGCCTCCGGGGACGACGGGGAACAGGGGCCGGCCCTGGTCGTCCGCGGCCCAGGCGCCCGCCCAATCGTTGCTGCCGACGATCACCGATGACACGGCCTCCTCTGTCCCGTTCTCGTTCACGGCCTCAAGCCAGACCGTGCCCCCGGCCCAGCGCCCGGGATAATCGGACATGAGGTAGAACGAACGGCCAAGGACATGATCGGGGGGCGCAGGAACGAGGGGGCCGAGGCTAAGACGGCCGAGAAGCCTATGGACCGATCGAACCTCCGCCGCATTGCCGCCGCTTACCCCCATGCCGGAGGTCTGTTGGTCCTGTGTATCGAAAAGAATGACGCCGCCATTTCTCGTGTACGCGTACACTTTTGATGCCGTATCCGGCGTAAGCGGGCTGGTAGCGCGCGTAATGGGCCAATAAAGCAGGGGATAGAAGGCCAGCTCGTCACTGGCGGGATCGACCTCGACGGCATCCCCCAGCTCGACCGCCGTGCGCTCGTGGAGGACCCTTCGGAGGCCCTGCAAGCCCGCGCGGCTGATGCGATCGACCTCCGGAACGCCCGTTCGGACATAGGCGAGGCGCATCTGATTGGCTGCCCGGAGCGCCATCGTCGGGTCCGAGTCCGACTGTGCCCGGCTCTGTTGGGGCATCGATGTCATCGACAGGCAGAGCGCAAGAAAGAGCGCCGCGCGTCCCGCGCGAGCCGAGCGATCTTCAGGGCCCTTCTGCGCTGGGGAGGGAGAGGCGCCAGGGCCGCCGGCATCGCTTCGCGGCAGCCGATTCCACGGGCGCGGCAGGAGGCCGCGGAGAGCGAGGCTGATGAGGAGATCGGCAAGCGCCAGGACCAGTGCGGCCATGAGAAGCCACGGCATCAATTCGACTTCTCCGCGCGCGCCAAAGTTTCGCCGGACGATGCCGTCGGGAAGCGGCGGCAGGAGGGGAAGGGTGCTCACGCTGCTCGACAGGTTGAGGGCACGCCGTGAAGTGGCCGTGCCATAGAGACCGGGCGGTGTTTCCGGCCCGATTTTCGTCTGAGGAAAGTCCTGCGTGGGAATTGGCCGGATTCCCGCGGCCGGTGTCTGCAGCTGGCCGAAGCCGTCGAGCACCTCGATGGGGGGGAGGGACGCGATGCTGCCATCTTGGGTCGTGCCGCTGCTGAGGCCGACAAGCCGCTGGAGCATCTCGACGAACAAGCCCGAGATCGCAAGGGTCGACCATTCCGGGTTGGCCGTCACGTGAAAGAGAACGAGCCAGCCCTTGCCGCGGCGTTCGCCGGTCACGAGCGGCGTGCCGTCCTGAAGCCGAGCCCAGGTCTTGGCATCGAGATCTGCCGAGGGTTGGGCCAAGACCTGCCGCTGGACTTCGATATCGCCGGGGATCGAGAGCCCGGCAAAGGGGCTCGTCGCGGCGAACGGCGCCAGACGCGCGGCTTCTCCCCATGACATGGCGCCGCCGAGCGCGCGCCCGCCCTGGCGCAATGCGACGGGGATGAGGGCGTCACCACCCTGGGCGAGGTGCGGGCCGGCAAAGCGGACCAACACGCCGCCGGATTGAATCCACGTGTTGAGCTTTTGCGTCTCGCCGTCCGACAGCGTGCCGGCATCGGGCAGGACGAGGAGCGACAGCGGCTGGGCGAGGAGAGTTGCGAGCGTGCCGCTGCGCGTCTCGCTGAAGGGCGAGAGAGCCCGTTCGAGATAGTACAGCTCGCCGATCAGAGGGAGGTCCCGTTCGCTCGCCTCGAGCGCCGCAAGACCGACGAGCCGGCGGCGCCACCGTTCGTCGGACAAGACGACCGCGCCGGCGCTGGCCTCGCCCTCGATCTCGATTCTCACGAGCTGGTTGCGCACTTCGGCCGGAAGATTGAGCGTGATCGAAGCCGTCGCCTCGCCGGCTTGAAAGCGCAAGGGCTCGCGCAGAAGAATCCGGCCATCCTCCGCGACGCCGCGGATTTCGATCGTTTCGGCGGCCTCGGGCGTGGCGCGCATCGCACGCGCCACCAGGCCCTTTGCTTCGGCAACGGGCGGCAGCATCAGGCGCGCCCGGCGCTCTGCCGCATCCTCGATCATCGTCACCGCGCCGAGGCGCGAGAGCTGGGCCGAGAATTCGCGCGCGGCCCCGTCATCGAGCCCGTCGCTCAGCCACCACACCTCGGCGGATTCGGCCAGGCGCAATTGAGAGAGATCACCGAGAACCGCGCGTCTGTCGATTGGCCATGGCTTCGGCATCAAACCCAATGCGTGTTCGCGCATGCTCGATGCGTCGATCGGACCCAGGATATTGGCCGCCTTCTGGCCGATGGTTGGTGCGGTCGTAATCAAGACGACGGCGCGCGTCGCGCGCTCGGCGTGATCGATCAGTGCCGCCAGCTGGCCCTGCCGTTCGGGCCAGTTGCGCGCGGCGGCCCATCCGTCGTCGATCGCGATGACGATCGGCCCGCTGCCCGTCAGTGGCTGCCCTGGATTGAGAATCGGCTTCGCGAGAGCGAGAATGACGAGCGAGGCGAGAAAAATTCGCAGGGCCAGCAGCCACAACGGCGTTCGAGCCGGGCTCTCATCGTCCTGGCGCAGCGTGAGGAGCAAGCGCACCGCCGGGAATCGAAGCCGCCGGGGTGTGGGCGGCGTGACCCGCAGGAGCCACCACAATGCGGGCAGCGCCGCGAGCGCCCCCAGAACCCACGGCGCGGCGAAGGCCAGCGAGCCGAGCGTCAGCATGGCTCAGCGTCTCCGATCGTCCGCGAGCGTCGTATAGAGGGCAAGCAGTGCAAGCTCCGGCGCGCGGTCGGTGTGGTGCACGGCGAAACTCCAGCCTGCCGAGCGGGCCAGGCGCGACAGGGCGTCCTGGTGCGCGGCCATGCGGTCCGCATAGGCCGCGCGCAGAGTCTCGGTGCGCCGGACCAGGACGCGACCGTCGTTTTCAAGGCCTTCAAACAGATTGCGTCCTTCGAAGGGGAGCGTCTGCTCGGCGGGGTCGAGGACCTGAAGAATGTGGCCGCGCACGCCGCGCGCGGCATAGGCCGGGACGATGCGCTCGATGGCCTCGATCGGCGCGAGGAAGTCGCCGAACAATACGAGCCGCGCATCCGTCGGCAAGGCAGCGATCTCCGGCAGCCCCGAGCCATGGCTCGCGTCGCTCTCCCGCTCCACGGCGAGGGCGATGCGCTCGACGGCATACCGGCCGGACAGCCGCGCCTTCGGCTCGCCGAGCAGCGCGATGTGCTCCCCGCCGCGAACCAGCAAGGCCGCAAGTGCCAAGAGCAGGAGATCCGCTCGCGCACGCTTCTCGACGGCCGAGAGGTGCGAGTGGTAGTTCATCGACGCCGACGCATCACGCCACAGCCAGACGGTCTGCGCCGCCTCCCATTCGGTCTCCCGGACATAAACGCGGTCGCGCTTGGCAGTCTGGCGCCAATCGATCGCTTGAACGGAATCGCCGGGCTGGTATTGACGGAACTGCCAGAATGTCTCGCCTTGGCCGACCCGGCGTCGTCCATGCATGCCTTGCGAGACGGTCGCGGCGACACGCTCTGCGGCGACCAAGAGGGGCGGCAGCTTGGCCGCCAGTTGCTCTGCGCGGTAGCGGAGCTCATGGGCGTCGGGCATCTCGATCACCGGAAACTGCGCGGTCCGCTCGCTTCAGGTCAAGCGATACGGGCGCACAAACGCTCCACGACGTCTTCGATCGTCACGCCGTCGGCGCGCGCCGCGAATGTCAGCGCCATGCGATGGCGCAGGACCGGAGCGCCCAAGGCGAGCACATCCTCGACGGAGGGCGCGAGGCGCCCGTCGAGCAATGCGCGAGCGCGCGTCGCCAGCATCAGGGCCTGGCTCGCCCGCGGGCCGGGACCCCAGGCGATCTGCGTCTTGATATCGTCGATCTCGGTGGACTCCGGTCGGCCGAGCCGGACGAGGTCGAGGATCGACTTGACCACGCTTTCGCCGACAGGGATGCGCCGCAGCAGTCTTTGCGCGCGCAAGAGATCATCCGCGCTCATGGCCTGGGACGGCATCTCCTCGCTGGCGCCGGTCGTCGCCAGCAGCATGCGGCGTTCGGCGTCACGGTCGGGATAGCCGACCCGGATTTCCATGAGGAACCGATCGAGCTGTGCTTCCGGCAGCGGATAGGTGCCTTCCTGTTCCAGCGGGTTCTGCGTGGCCAGGACGTGAAACGGCCTCGGCAGGGCATGATACTGGCCGGCGATCGACACGCGATGCTCCTGCATGGCTTGGAGCAGGGCCGACTGCGTGCGCGGGCTCGCGCGATTGACCTCGTCGGCCATCAGCAATTGGCAGAACACCGGCCCGGGGACGAACCGAAACGTCCGGCGGCCGGTGTCGGCTTCCTCGAGCACCTCGGACCCCAGGATATCGGCCGGCATGAGGTCCGGCGTACACTGAATTCGCTTGTCGTCGAGCCCCAGCACCGTGCCGAGAGTCTCGACAAGGCGCGTCTTCGCCAATCCGGGCACGCCGATGAGCAAGGCGTGGCCGCCCGAGAGGAGGGTGATTAAGGTTTGATCGACCACACCGCTTTGACCGAAGATCACGCGGGAGATGCGCTCCCGCACCGCCGCCATCTGCTCGCCGAGCTTCTCGATCTCGGCGAGCGCGGGGTTGGCGGGCTCGTTGTTGGGAACGCTGGACGGCGCGACGTTCAAGGCGATTTCTCCTCGGCGTTATGGTCACGGCAATGACGACAAAAGCCCCGGACCCAGCGCAGCTCGCGGCACGGCTCGCCGAACGCGCCGCTCATGACGCATCTGCCCGGGACCCATCGCATTCCGCGGCCATAGCTGGCCAGGAACTCGGTCTCCGGATCGCCCGCAACGGGACTTGGTTCTATCATGGCTCCCCCATTGCCCGCAAATCGCTCATCCGCCTGTTTTCGACGGTTCTTCATCGCGATGATGCCGGATTATTCTGGCTGATCACGCCGGCGGAACGCGGCGTGATCGAGGTTGACGACGCGCCGTTCACGGCCGTCGAATTGACTGTCGAGGGGACGGGGGCGGGACAGGTGCTGCGATTCCGGACCAACGTGGATGACGAAGTCGTTGCGGATGAAGCGCATCCGATCCGCGTCGTCGTCTCGGGCGAGCGCGGCGAGCCGAGGCCGTATGTGCTCGTGCGCGAACGACTTGAAGCGCTGATCCTCCGCTCCGTGTACTATCAGCTTGTCGATGCCGGCGCGGAGCACGATATCGCAGGCAACCGCCTCTACGGTGTTTGGAGCTGCGGGACGTTTTTCCCATTGGGCCAAGCTGGGGCACCATGATCACGCGTGTCCGAATCTTCCAACGTCTGAGAGCGGAGACGGCCGGTGCGGAGGAGCGCATCCGCACGGCGGCCGGCACGCGCCGGCGGGGGGACCGTGACTTCGATCCGTCGTTGCCCGAACCCGAGCGGCCCCGGACTCCGGCCGCCGTTCTCGTGCCGCTCGTCGAGCGGGATGGCGGGTTCACGGTGCTCTTGACGCAGCGAACCGAACATCTCTCCGACCACGCGGGACAAGTCAGCTTTCCCGGCGGGCGCATCGAAACAAGCGACGCCGACGCCGTCGCGGCGGCGCTCCGCGAGACGGAAGAAGAAATCGGCTTGCCCCGGGCGCTGATCGAGCCCATCGGTCGCCTCGACGACTACGAGACGGGAACCGGCTTCCTCGTGACGCCCATCGTCGGCTTCGTCCGGACGCCGTTCACGCTCAAGCCGGATCCCTACGAGGTTGCGGACGTGTTCGAAGTTCCGCTCAGCTTCATTCTCGATTCGAACAATCATGAGCGCCGGAGCGGGTTCTGGCGGGGCCGGCAACGGTCGTACTATGCGATGCCCTATGGCGAGCGATTCATTTGGGGGGCGACGGCCGGCATGCTGATCAATCTCTACGAAGTCCTTTCCGGTTGAAGGACGGATCGGTTTGATGGTTCGTATCCGCCGAGGCGGCGCTCATGGCTGGCTCAAGCGGCGGGGGCGCTCCGTCGCGCGAGAGCGAGACGCAAGGAATGCGCGACATGTCGGCAGGGCGGTCTCGTGAAGCCCGCCGGTCGATTGCCCGCGCTCGGCCGGCTGGCGGCGCCGGAAATCGGCGCACTCGTCCGCGCATTCCGGGCGAAGGGGGGTGTCGTGCGATTCGTCGGCGGTTGCGTTCGCGACGGCCTTCTCGGGCGCGCCATCGGTGACATCGACCTCGCGACGCCGGAGACGCCGGAGACGGTTCTCTCGCTCCTGTCCCGGGCCCAAATAAAGGCGATTCCGACCGGCCTCGAGCATGGAACGATCACGGCCGTCATCGGCTCGGAGCATTTCGAGATCACGACGCTTCGCCACGACGTCGAAACCTTCGGGCGGCGCGCGCGGGTAGCCTACACCGATGATTGGGACGCCGACGCTTCCCGCCGGGACTTCACGATCAATGCGCTTTACGCCGATCCCGACGGCACGTTCTACGATCCGTTCGGCGGTGCCGAGGATCTGCGCCATGGACGCGTGCGCTTCGTCGGCACGGCGGAGGAGCGCATTCGCGAAGACGTCTTGCGCCTCCTGCGCTTCTTTCGGTTTCACGCCCATTACGGGCAGGGGGCGCCTGACCCTGACGGTCTCGCGGCGTGCCGGCGCCTTGCCCATCTTCTGCCGGGCCTTTCCGGCGAACGCGTTGCGGGCGAGGTTCTCAAGATTCTCTCCGCGCCCGATGCACCGGCGATCGTCGCGGCGATGGCCGAGGCGGACATCCTTGTCCATATCCTGCCCGAAGCGCGGGCGTTCGGCCGCCTTAATGCCCTCACCGCGGTCGAAGGTTTCGGCCTTGGCGTCGATCCCGTGCGGCGCCTTGCCGCGCTGATCGAGGGCGGTCCCGCCGCCGCCGAGGCGGTTGCGACGCGCCTGCGGCTCTCGAACGACCAACGCGCGCGCCTCGTGGGTATTGCCGAGACGGCACCGCCGATCCATGCGGGTCTCGACGCGCGTCAGGCGCGCGGCATCCTCTATCGCATCGGCCGAGAGAGATTTCGGGACCGCGTGGTGCAGGCCTGGGCGGATTCGATCGCGCGCGCGCCTGCGGCGGATGAAGCCGGGGCTTGGCGAGCGCTCCTGGCGCATGCCGATGCCTGGCAGAAGGTCGAACTGCCCGTCAAAGGGCGCGATGTCGTGGCGCTCGGCATCGCCCGCGGGCCCGCCGTCGGTCATATCCTCGGCGCGCTCGAAGCGTGGTGGGCCGAGGGGGATTTTCGGGCTGGGCGCGAAGAGGCTCTCGTCCGTCTCAGGGCGCTCGTCGACGATTTTCGTCGCGAGGGAGCGGGCTAAGGCGACCGGTGCCCGAATTCGTTTCGCCCGAATTCAGTTTGCCCGAATTCAGTTTGCCCGAATTCAGTTTGCCCGAATTCAGTTTGACTGTCTTGTCAGCTTGGCCTTGACCGTCCGCGTCGGCTCGCCGTCGCGCACGCGCGTGAAGACCAGGTCCATGCCGGACCCCGTGAGCGTCCGCACATAGGTCTGGACGTCATAAAGACCGTCCTCGCTGATCGTGAGGATGTGGACGATCAACGAATTGCCGCTGATCCGCGCCCAGCTCGTCTCGCCGCCGCCGAGCGGATCGCCATGCCCCTTGCCGAGGAAGAGGCTCGGGCGCGCGCCGTAGACGAAATCCGCCGTGGACGATCGGCGGCGCACATCGGGCTTCGAGGGATCGCCGCCCTGGCGCAGCACGGTCGTCCAGCTCACGCGGAATCCATCGGTTGTCGGTCTGATCTCGACGTCGGTGTCGCGCACCGTGACGCCGAAATAAAGACTATCCTCGGAATTGGCCACGCCGCCGCCGGTGTACTTCCCATAGAACGTCTTGAGGTCGAGATCCTTCGCCTCCGCACCCAGGCAGAGAGCGATCCAGCAACCGACCGCGAGCAATCCTGTTCGGAATTTCATCGTTTCCCCCTCGTCAACTGTGCGGCCGCATTCCGACCCGTCACGTCACGCGTTTCGATGTTCCCGGGTTCCCGGCGCCTTTGCGCCTGCCGTCACGGCCATGCCGCCAATGGCGGCAGCGACATGAGAACCGCTTCGGGGTTGCCGCCCGTCATGATGCCGAACCGGGTCCCGCGGTCATAAAGGAGGTTGAACTCGACATACCGCCCGCGCCGCGCCAATTGGTGTCGGCGCTGCTCGTCCGTCCACGGCTTGTCCATGTGACGGCGGACGATGCGCGGATAGGCCTCGAGAAAAGCGCGGCCGACGTCTTGGGTGAACGCGAAATCCTTCGCCCAATCGCCGGTGTCGAGATTGTCGAAGAAGATGCCGCCGACGCCGCGCGGCTCGGCGCGATGCTTGAGATAGAAATAGTCGTCGCACCAGGCCTTGAACTTGTCGTATGGCGCGACGGCCGGATGCGCGCCGCAGGCCGCCTTCATGGCCGCATGAAACGCCTTGCTGTCGGGATCGTCCTGCGTGCGGCGGCGGTCGAGCACCGGCGTCAGGTCCGCGCCGCCGCCGAACCACGCCTTGGTCGTCACCACGAAGCGGGTATTCATGTGCACCGCCGGAACGTGCGGATTGTGCGGGTGGGCAATGAGCGAAATCCCGGACGCGAAGAAGCGCGGATCGATTTCCGCGCCGGGTATCTCCTTGCGGAATTCGGGCGCGAACTCGCCGTGGACGGTGGAGACGTGGACGCCGAC
>JBGPGW010000088.1:0-11854 GCA_041484095.1 Alphaproteobacteria bacterium
CGGCGTCTGTGCGCCGAGATAGAAGATCTGGACAGGGCCCTTGACGGCCCAACGCACGCCCGGGCCGTAGGTCAACGCGTCGTCGATGTCGCCGACCGAGGCGACGCCCTGGCCGACCATATAATAGATCTCCCGCAACACCGCCATCTGGAGGCGATTGGCGATATAGCCGTCGATCTCGCGCTTGAGAACGACGGGGCGGCTGTTGACGCGTTTGTAGAAGGCGACGGCCCATTCGATCGCCTTGGGGTCGACGCCCTCCCCGCCCGCGATCTCGACGAGCGGGATGAGATAGGGCGGATTGAAGGGATGGCCGACGATGACGCGTCCGCCATGCCGGCACTTGCTGCGGAGGCGTGCCGCCAGAAAACCCGACGAGCTCGATGAAATCACCACGCCAGGGGCCGTCAGCGCGTCGACGGTGGACAGGAGGCCGATCTTGATCCCTTCGTCTTCGGCAGCGCTTTCCTGCACGAACTCGGCACCGGCGAGAGCCGTCTTGAGGTCGGTCGTGAAGGTGAGGCGGCCGATCGAGGCACCGGGCGATAAGCCCAGGCGCTCAACGACGGGCCAGGCGAGCTCGACCCGACGCCTCAGAGTTGCCTCGGCCTTGGGATCGAAGTCGTAGGCCACGACGTCGAGACCATGGCGAAGGAAATGCGCGGCCCAGCCGCTCCCGATGAGGCCGGCACCCACGCAAGCGACGCGGCTGACGGCCGCAGGATCGGTCATCGCTCTCCCCTTGTTTCAGATCGGCTTGATCGTAACGAGTGCATCGACGGCAACACAGCCACGGTCGTGCGCGATGATCGGGTTGACATCGATCTGCTCGATTCGGTCGGCCAGTGCCGCCCCCAGAGCGGACAGCCGGGCCAGCGCTTGCGCCAAGGCCGCGAGGTCGGCCGGCGGCCGCCCCCGCACGCCCGCGAGAAGGCGCGCGACGCGGAGGCCGCATAGAAGACGCTTCGCCTCCTCCACCCCGATCGGCGCGAGCGCGAAGGCGTGGTCGTCGAGAACTTCGACCAACTCGCCTCCCGCACCCGCCATGACGAGCGCGCCGAACTGCGGATCGCGCACGATGCCGAACGCGATCTCGATGCCCTTGGGCGCCATCGCGGCCACGAGCACGCGCGGGCCCAGGCGCGAGGCGAGGTCGCGATAGGCGGCGCGGAACGCCGCCTCATCCCGAAGATCGAGATGAACGCCCCGCTGTTCGCTCTTATGCGTAAGGCCTTCCGCGGTCTTGAGCACGACCGGGAATCCGATGGTCTGCGCCTGGGCCGCGGCTTCGCCCTCGCTCGCCGCGAGGGCGGAGCGGACGGTCGGCACGCCGCAATCCGAGAGGAGGGACAGGCTGTCCTGCTCGCTCAACGTCTCGGGACGGGCAAGCCGCGCGCGCCAATGGGCAAGCCGCGCGGCCGGCACGGTGGTCAGTGCATCGACCGCGACGGGGCACCGCGAATCGCGCAGGTCGAACAGATTCTTGATCGCCTTGAGCGCCGTGAGACCGCCATCGAGGACGGGGATGCCGTCGGCGACAAGCGCGCGAACGACTTCGGGATAGAAATGGCGGCTGGTGAAGGTCGCGGCGATGATCGGCTTCTTCGACGTCGCGGCGACGCGCCGGCAGATCTCGGCCGATCCGCTCGGCCACTTGTCGGTATCGGAGGCGCCGTAGTCCGTGAAGTTGACGCCGATCGCCGAATCCGGATCCTCGACGACGGCTTCGAGACAGTCGCTGAACACGCCGATCCAATCCGCCTCCCCGCCCCAGCAATCGACCGGATTCGTCGCGGGCAGGCCGTAGGCGAGACGCTTCGCGAGGCGCTGCTTCGTCGTGTCGTTGATCTCGGCCCATTTGAGGCCGATCGCTTCTGCATGATCGGTCAGGAGCGCGCGCTGGCCGCCCGAATCGGTCACGGCGGCCACACCGCCGGGGCCGAGCTCGCGCACATGGCTGAACAGCAGCAGCGTCGACCACCATTCGTCCATGGACAGGGCGATGATGGCGCCGTGGCGGCGGCAGACGGCATCGAAGGCCGTCGCCGATCCCGCGAGCCGCCCGGCGTGGCTCTCCACGTGGCGGGCGCCGGCATCGGTCCGCCCGATCTTCATCACGACGACCGGGATCGCGCGCGCGCGAGCCGTCTCGAGCAATTTGATGAACCCTGCGGGGTCGCGCACGGTCTCGATGAAGAGACCGAGCACCTTCGTCTCGGGCAGCGATAGTGCGTAGTCCGCGACGTCGGCGAAAGTGAGGACCGCTTCCTGCCCGGGCTGGGCGGTGAGACTGAAGCGCACCCGCGGCTCGACCGTGTTGGCGAAGCCGTAGGTCGAGCCGGATTGGATGATGAGGGCGACGGAGCCCGTCTCGATCGAGTCGGGGGGGAGGATCCACGATGCCGCCGTCCGGTGAACGTAGTTCGTGTAGCCGATCGTGTTGGGACCGAGGAGCGGCAGCTTCGCCTCGCGCGCCATGGCCGCGACGCGCGCGAGGATCGGGGGCTCTCGATCATGCTCGAGGAGCGCATGCGCGAAGATAAGCGCCGAGCGCGCGCCGGCCCGGATGCATCGCGCGAGTTCGGACTCCATGCGGTCCGAAGCGCTCGCGATGATCGCGAGATCGACGGGCCCCGGCACGTCCTCGATCGCGGGAAAGCAGGAATGCCCGCGAATCTCCTTGTAACTCGGCGTCACCGGAAAGACAGAGCCCGCGAATCCGATCGCCTCGAGCACGAGAAGCGCCTGGTGTCCGGGACGCAAGGTCCGGCCGCTCGCGCCGATGACGGCGACGCTTTGCGGCTCGAACAGCGGCGCGAGCCTGTGCCCACAGCCCGTCGATCGCGGCCGCGCCGCATCGTGCTGCGGCGCGCGACGGTCATTCACGGCTTCGCCTCGCGGAGAAGCTGGCGATACCGTTCGAGGTGATAGTTGGTATCGCCGAAGGAAAGATTGATGAGCGTGAGGCGCTTGAAATAATGGCCGACGGGATATTCGCGCGTCATGCCGATGCCACCGTGGAGCTGAACCCCTTCCTCGCCGATCTCGCGGCCATAACGGCCGATCAGCACCTTGGCGCCGGACAGGCCCTTCGCGCGCTCCGCCGGATCGGTGCGGGAGAGCGCATCCACCGCCGCGCCCGCCATCGACTGGGCGAGCTGGCATTTGACGTAGAGGTCAACGAGCCGGTGCTGCAATGCCTGGAATTTCCCGATCGTCTGACCGAATTGCTCGCGTGTCTTGAAATACGATGTCGTGAGATCGCAGATCGACCACATGCAGCCGACCGCTTCCGCCGAAAGCGCCGCGATCGCGTGATCGGCCGTCCACTCGAGAATCGGCAAGCCCTGGCCGACGGGACCGATGACGTCGTCGGCCGAGACGCGCACGCCGTCGAGGTGCAGGTTCGACGCCGTTCCGCCGTCATGGGTCCGATAATGCGTCGCCGAGAGCCCGGGCGCGTCGGCCTTCACCCTGAACAGGGTGATGCCCGCGGCATCGCCCGCCTCCCCGGCCGTACGCGCGGAAAGAATGATCTCGCCGGCCAAGGCGGCATAGGGAGCCGCGACCTTCGTTCCCTCGATGAGATAACCCCCGCCCTCCGGCTTCGCCCGCGTCGCGACCGCGTCCAGGCGGTAGCGCGATTTCGGCTCGTCATGCGCGAGCGTCACCTTGAGCGTCCCGTCGGCAACGCGCGGCAAGATCGCCGCCTTCTGCGCCTCGCTCCCGCCGAAGAGGATCGCATGCCCGCCGAGGACCACGGTCGCGAAATAGGGACCGACGACGAGGCCGCGCCCGAACTGTTCCATGACGACGGCGAGATCGCGCGGAGAGCCGTCCTGCCCGCCGTAGCGCTCGGGAAACGGGAGGCCGAGCCAGCCAAGCCCGGCGAATCGCCGCCAATGGGATTCGTCATGGCCGCCGGGCGATTCGATGATTTCGAGCCGCCGATTGAAGGCGTAGTCGTCGTGCACGAACCTCGCGACGCTGTCGCGAATGAGGGCCTGTTCCTCGGAGAGCGCGAAGCGTTGCATCAGCCGAGACCCAGCACGGCTTTGGCGATGATGTTTTTCTGGATCTCGTTCGACCCGCTATAGATCAGCGCCTTGCGCATGTTGAAGTAGGTCTTGGCGACGCGGCCGATCTCGACCGGCAAGGCGCCGCTCGCAAGCTCTTGTCCGACCTCGCCGTCGAACACCGCAGGCGCGCCGATCGCACGCATCGTGAGTTCGAGGAGGCGCCCCTGCACCTCCGTGCCGACGAGCTTCAAGAGCGATGCCTCCGCCCCGGCCTCACCCGGATCGCCCGCGCCGAACAGGATGCGCTGCTCGGCGAGATCGAGCGCCATGAGCTCGATCTCGCACATCGCGAGTTGCTGGCCGAACAGTGGATCGTCGATGAGCGGCGTGCCGGCCAGGGAAGGATCGTGTGCGAGGCGCTTCAGGCGCCCGAGGCTTGCGAGCGAGCGCGAGACCTCCGCCGTGCCGATGCGCTCGAGGCTGAGGAGATACTTCGCGACCGTCCAGCCCTTGTGCTCCTCGCCCAAGCGATCGGCGATGGGCACGCGGACATCGTCGAAGAAGACCTGGTTGACCTCGTGGGTGCCGTCGAAGGTGAGGATCGGACGAACCGTGATCCCCGGCGTCGTCATGGGGAACATGAGAAAAGTGATGCCGTGCTGCTTCTTGCCCGAGGAATCGGTGCGAAAGACGCCGAACATCCAATCGGCCATGTGGCCTTCGGTCGTCCAGAACTTGGTGCCATTGATGACGTAGTGCGCGCCGTCGCGATCGGCCCTGCATTTGAGCGAGGCCAGATCCGACCCCGCATTGGGTTCCGAGAAGCCCTGGCACCAGAACACCTCGCCCTTGAGAATGGGCGGCAGGAAGCGCCGCTTCTGCTCCTCGGTGCCGAAATGCATGATGGTCGGCCCGAGCATCGACACGTTGAAGCCCATGATGCGGGGCGCGTCCGCGAGCGCCAGCTCCCGCTCGAAGATATATTGCTGGTCGTAGGACCAGCCGGGGCCGCCATGCTCCTTGGGCCAGTTGGGGCAGCTCCATCCGCCGCATTCATAGAGGATGCGATGCCAGCGAAGCTGCTCGTCGCGGCCGATCTCCATCTGCTCGCGCGCGACCTTGCGGCGGATGTCCTCCGGCAGCTTCGCGCGGATGGTGCGCCGCACCTCTTGGCGGAAGGCTTGGAGGTCGCTCGACCCCGGACTTGTCGCTGAAGACATCGAGTATCCCCGTGCGCCGTCCCGGCTCGCACCAGCCCCCCAGCGCGTCGGTCAAAACCGGGACACGAGGGATGTTAGCCGAACACGGGCAAAGGACACCAGGGACGAGAGCGCCTAGGTCTTCGGACACCAGCCGATATAGGCCCATCCGATAGCGGTGAGGAGATAGAACGCATAAGCGGCCCAAGCGGCCGCATCCCACACCGGCCGGTAGTAACGAGTGAGCTCAAGATGAACGAGCTGCTGCTCGATGCGCCGGCCGCGCTCGGCGAAACGATTCCCGCGCCGCCACGAATCGTATTCGAGGACCAGGAAGAGAAGCGCCACGACGAGTGCGACGAGGCCGGCGGCCGCGCGCCCAAGGGCATTTGGTCCGCTATAGACCGCATTGAGGAGCAGCGCATTCGCCGCGAGGAACACCGTCAAGCGGGCGAAGCGCCTGTTGCCGAAAGACCGGAGCGATTCGCGGATCTCCTTCCATTCGGTGAGGAGAATTTCGCGCCGCGCCCTGTCCTGTTCGCTCTCGGCCGAAAGCCGCGCTGCGGATGATGCCGGCGGGCTTGACCCGGCGCCGGCCGCGTAACCGCGCCGTCCCAATCGCGACAAGAACCGTCCGATTGCGGTCATCCCACGTGATCCTCGCCCAATGCCATCCCGAGACAATTCCGCGGCGGGACGCGACCGGCCACCCATCTGTCGTCTGCGCGGAGTGATATCCATTCGATGTTAACCGAAGTTGCGCAACGAACGCGAGTCGGCACGCGACCGTCGGACCGATGGGCGGCCGGCCGCATCGCACGGCCTCCGCCGGGACCACGGATCGAACTGTCCGTGCCGATCAACTGAGCTCGCGCCGTGCTGACGATCCACGTCTCATGGAGCCCTTGCGCGATAGCGCGATTATGGACAATTTGACTCGTCAGAAGTCGCCGCCCCTGGGCCTTTCCCCGCGATGCCTCACCCTTGAGATCATCATTTTGCGCTCCATCACCGCCGTCAATCGCGCCCCCTCCACCGTCGCAGCGCCACCTACGCGGGATCGTCCCACGCGGCCGCCGCAGTGCGTGGCGTGGCGCGCCTGGAGGTTGACCCTGATCGTCTCGTCGGGGCTAACGGCATCCAGCGCGTGGGCAGGGGGGTCTCCGCCTCCCGAACCGTCGACCACCGCCGGTTGGTGGCGTTGGGAAGCATCCGGCATATCGCGGCCAGCCAACTCCATCGCTGCGTTCGGAGGATTCGGAACCGACAAGCACTTCAGCGGGATCGCGACGCGCCCCTGGAACGCGCCTGATTCGGGCGACCGCCTTGTCGGCCTCGCCCTCGCGCGCGAACTGGGGCGGGTCGGTCACGGCGCCCTCGGATTCGAACTTGAGGGATCCTACGGATATCATTTCGAACGGCAGCGCTACCATGAGTTCGCCGTTGCACTGATCGGTCGCTGGCACGACTTCCCCTGGAATGAGTGGCTTGTGACTTCGTTCGGGCTGGGAATAGGGCCGAGCTTCACGACCCGGGTTCCGCGACTCGAGGCCGACCACGGCGGCGATACGAACGTTCTCAATCAAGCCAACCTGGAAATCACTTTCGCACTTCCAAACCGGCCGGAGCGTGAGCTGTTTCTTCGGCTCGAGCATCGAAGCGGAATCTTAGGGCTCCTCGGCCCTGCCGGCGCAGAGTCCAATTTCGCCGTCGTCGGCTACCGTTATCGTTTCTAGGTCGACCCAGCGTCGAGGCCACGGAGATCGACGACCGCTACCCCGGCTGCACCCACGGCCGGCGGGCGTCCAGAGCCGCGATCGCGTCTCGCAGCACGCGCCGTGCATGTTCGGCCGCCCGGTCGTCGACGACCTCGGTGTCGAGAAACAGGTCGAGGCCCGTCGCGTGCTCGCTGATGACTTGGGTGCGCTGGCCCAATTCGCCCAAAAGACCCTCGACCGCATAGGGAACGACGGCGTGGCTGATCCCCTTCATCGTGATGGGATCGAGCGGGCGGGCGCGCACCATGTCGCGAACCAGCGCATAAGTCTCATAGCTCATCACGATGCCGCCGGGTTCCGCGATCGACTGCAGCCGCGCGGCCAAATTCGCCTCGGCGCCGATGATCGTGTACTCCATCCGGTCGTCGCTGCCGAAATTGCCGACATTGCAGTATCCCGTATTGATGCCCATGCGGATCGCCAAGGGCTGTTCGACGCCGCGCTGGCGCCATTTCGCGTTGAGCTCGGCCAGCTTGCGCTGCATGTCGATCGCCATGCGAAGACACGCCTGCGCGTCCGCCGCCACGCCTTTGGTTTCGGGATCGCCGAAGAACACGAGGATCGCGTCGCCGATGAACTTGTCAAGCGTGCCGCCGTGGGTCTGCGCGATCGACGACATCTCCGTCAAATATTCGTTGAGAAGATTCGTGATTTCTTCGGGCTGAAGGCGCTCGGTCGTGGCCGTGAAATCCTTGATGTCGGAGAAGAAGATCGTGAGCTTCTTTCGCTCCGTCGCGATCACGACGTCCTTCTGGCCGCTGAAAATGCCCTTGTAGACCTGTGGCGAGAGATACTTGGCGATCTTCATGGAGACCGAGGCCAGAAAGTCGTTGGCCACTTCGAGATCGCGGTTGATTCCGGAGATGAGCCCCGCCTGCCGTCGCTGATGCAGGATGAACGCGATTCCGACGGCGGCGGCGAATGCGAAATAGGACAAGAGGTACTTGAACGCGAAGATGTTCGTCGCGATGGACTGCTGGAGAATGATTTCCTGGATGCCGCGGACGTCGCCAACCTTCCAGTCGCGCTTTGGGCTTTCGACATGGCTGTTGTGGCATGCCACGCACGCCTCGCCCATGATCACCGGCGCCACCAGCCGAACGCGCTGGTCGAAGATCGACCCGGAAATATCGTAGACGAGCTCCTTCGGATTGCGGCGAAGCGCGCTCAGCGCCCGTTGTTCGAAGTTATCGAGAAGATGCGGATCACGGCTCGCGAAGGGGTAGTCGGAGACGAAGCGGTAGCGGATGCTGCCGTCGTCCGTGCTGATGACGTTGCCGAGCTCGATCGAGAGCGTTGCCGGAATCGGAATGGCGCCCGGCACTTCCGCATAGTTGTGCACGATTTTGGGGGCCGTGACCGTGTTGAGAAGACGCGCCACGACATTGCGTGCGTAAAAGTTGCGCACGCCGCTGATGACCGTGTTGAGGTCGTTGGCTTGAGTGACCATCGAGCGTTCCGACAGGTTCCGCAAGTCGAGCCACGCGGCAACGGGCAATCCCGCGAGAAGAAGCGCCACCGCGGCGATAATGGCGGGGACGCTCAAGGCCGGTGACTGCGAACGCTTTGCCATCGCCATGGTCATGACCATCACCCCCTGTCGTCAGCCCCCGGCTCAAGCCGCTCGGTGCCGCGGCGATCCTAGCAGAAGCACGCGCCGGGCGCCGCGTTCCCGCCAGGCGCGGCACCCGGCGTCATGGAACGCCTGGTTCCAGGACGATGTCGCCGACGCCCCGGGGCCATTCCGGCCCAAGCGCTCTCGCACGCTTGGCCGGGGATGATCAGAGGGGCACGCCGCTCAGCGCCGCCGTATGGTGCGCCCGCGCGATTGGCGCGGCGGCCGGCTCGCGATCGCATCCGCGCGGCGCATGACCGTCACGTCGTGCGCGGGCATGGTAACCATCGTGCCGTAGCCTTGCTTCGCGTACCAGGTGGTGTGAGCCAGCATGGCCTCGGCGCTCGGCGCCTCGATGCCTTCGACGAGGTCGTATTCGCCCTGCGTGTAGCACATGAACAGCACCTTGAGCCCGAGCGAGTCCGCCATCGCCTTCGCGCGCGAACCGCGCTCCCTAAATTTCTTCGCGCCATAGGCGCTCACCTTGACGAGCAACACGAACTTCACTTCCCCCTCCCCTGTCGGACGGCGCCATCGTTCGGGCATCGAATCGAGCCTGTCAAGGAAAGGGCGATGGCCGAGTGGGCATCAAACCAGATGGGCGTGATTGCCTCGAAATCGAGCAAGCGGATTCGCGGCGAGCCAGCTAATCGCGCACCGTCGGCGCGATCTGATCCGCCGCAGTCCCGGATTTGGGGCCGACGCCTTGCGGGCTGCGCACGAAGGGCTTGTCGGCCGCAGCACCCTTGCGCCCCGCCGCCATGACCCTGTCGTCTTCGACCTTCACGAGCGGCGTGTAGCGAGGAAGATACGTCTCCTTGTAGGGATCGTTGCTCTTCGCATTGTAGGCGCAGATCAGCACCCAGCGGCGCCGGCCCGACCGGTTCGGGGCGGAGCGGTGCAATAGATTGGCATGGAAAAACAGGCCGTCTACCGACGCCATTTCGATCAGGGCCGATGGCAGGCGCTTCGTCGCCTCATCGACCCGCTCGGGATCGGCCGTCACCTGGGAGCCGAGCGCCACGTGATCGATCCGGCCCATGCGATGCGAGCCCGCGAGAACCTCAAGGCAGCCGTTCTCGCGGTCCGTACGGTCGATCGCGATCATGCACGCCGCCATGTCCGGAAAGAGACAGGCATTGTGGTACCAATAGCCGTAATCCTGGTGCCATTCGAAGCCGCCGCCGACATGCGGATCCTTGGCCACCAGCTTCGAGTGATAATGGTAGACCTCATCGCCGAGGAAACGCTCCATCGCATCCACGACGCGGCGGCTGCGGGCGATCATGCCGTAGAGATCGTCGCCCGGCTCCGTCCACAGCGAGAGCTTGGCCTTGGCGCCCGACGCATCGGCCCGCTCGTAGATGCTGGCCTCAACCTCGCGATCACGCTCGATGGTTTCACGAAGAAGGTTTGCTTCCTCCCCGTCGAGGAGGCCACGCACATGGAGATAGCCGTCCTGGCGGAAGGCCCGCTCCTGCTCGGGCGACACGCGGAAATAGGGCATCACTCAACTCCCCGGAACGCGCCACGAGGCTCGCGCGGCGTTCCGAACGAGACGCCCCGCAGACGCAAGAAACCGTAGAGGGTGCAGTTTATCCCAGGCCGCGGAGCCCTTACTATCTGTAAGGCTCTTGTGCCGCCGGCCTCGATCGCCCCGGTGAAAGGCGGCCTCATCCGGCGAACGCGCCTCTCGAGCGCTCGGACTGGCATTGAAAAGAATGGTGCCCAGGGCCGGAATTGAACCAGCGACACGCGGATTTTCAGTCCGCTGCTCTACCAACTGAGCTACCTGGGCACGGGTGGCCGCTTATAGAAAACTTCACCCCCCCTGTCCAGCGCCGGCCCCTGATGCGCCGGTGGCGATCGCTTTGGGGTTGAACGGCGAGATGCGGATCGGCCGGCGACGGCCGGCATTATTTCGAGACCGCGACCAGCTCTCGATGCTGCCTGATGTGCAGGATTTGTTTCTCGAGCTCGATAATCCCCTGATTGCGGAGCGTGGCCATGACCCGGTTCACATGGACCTGAGTCATCCCCAGCGCGTCGGAAATGTGCCGATAGCGCAGAGGAAATTGGAACGACCCGTTCTGCACCAGACCCCGTTCATCCAGCCGCTTGGCCAGACTCAAGATCAGCCGCGCGACGCGCTGCATGCTCGAATTCGTCGCCCACTCGATGAACTTCTTCTTGGATGCCACGAACTCACCGATCAATACATTCTCGAGACGACGCCAGCGATCTTCGGTCTCGTGCATGTACCGGGCCAGGTCGGAACACCGGAAGGCGCACAGAACCATGTCGGTGATCGCTTCCATCGTCGAATGCGATGCCTCCAGGCGAATTGACGACAGATTGACGGGATCGCCGGGAAGGATGAAGTCGAAGATGCGCGGCGTGCCTCTCTCCGACAGGCCGTAGCACGCCGCCCACCCCTCGCGGACGCTGTAGAAGTCCCTAAACGGGTCGCCTTCGCGAAACAAGACCGTCTTCTTCGCGACAACCCTGACGCCCGTCCGCAGCGCGAGAATCTCCGACACGTCTCCGGCACCGTCGCCGAGGTAGAGCGTAAACGGCTTTAGCGGACAACTCCGGCAATCCGGAGGCTCGGAAGATGCGGCCGACTTGGATAGTCGTCTATTGGCCGGCCTTTTCGAGGATGTGACCGAGGCATTTGTTGCCGATTTCACGATATGAATCCCATAACCATTGCCGCCGAAAAACCATCAGACCTGCCGTCGTCGTCGCGAAGACATGTGATTCTCGTGATTCTCGGCAAAATTCGAGGCACCGCTCGTCTCCCGACTTACCCCCGGATGAGCCAAGCACTTGACCAATATCAAAACACTCGGAGACGCAACCCAAAAATCAAATTCTATCTCCAGCAAAGCGCAGCCGCGCCATAAATAATAACATTTGTTATTGTGTGATATTTCAAATCGTGGAAAGTCAAGCGACACCGTAATTTGGTTTTGCGTCGATAATAGTCTTCATTTTTTCAGAAACTGATCAATGAATTCCCGCGTTCATTATACCGTGATTAATAATTCGACCCAATGATCCCGCTTGGCCCCTTCATCCCGGGCCCTCGAAGCAGAGCGGGAGTATCGTGATGCATCCCTGTCACTCGTATCGCCAAACAGCGACCCCCGGACGCACCCGCCCGCACAGGATGCTCCGTTCGGGCGCAATGACGCCTGGCAATGACCAGGACGCCACGAACCCGCCGGACGATTCTGCGAC
>JBGPGW010000089.1:0-11822 GCA_041484095.1 Alphaproteobacteria bacterium
ATCGAGCCGAAAAGCCGGGGCGTCTTCCCCGACGGCGCGGTCCGTTCGAATGCCGCGATCTGATAGGCGAGGTTGTCCCCCGGCGTGAGGCGCCAGAAGCTTTGCCGCGGCACGCGGAGGAGGAGGGTCGCGCCATCGCGCCGAACCCCGCGAAGGCGATAGTGGCGGTGCTGAAGGCCTCTGACGGGAAGCGGCTCGACGATGCAATCCCACGCGTCCCTGAAATCGGGGTGATCGGTAACGTGTCGCTTCAGGATCTCGACCGCCACGGCACGGCGGGAATCGGGTGGCGAACCCGGCTCTTGCCTCGTATTCATCGTCCGGTTCCGTGCTTGCCGAGCGTCCCGCCGCGTGCGTCCCGCATCGGGCGAGCATATCATCACCCCGGTCCCCTTCGTGGCCAGCAAGACATCGCGATGGTTCCGCTTCTCAGCGTCGTGATCCCGACCTACAACGCGGCACGGCATCTCCCCGCGGTTCTGGGTCTGCTTGTCCGAGCGGAGACGGATGACCTCATCCGCGAGGTCATCGTTGTCGACGGCGGATCGGCCGACCGATCCGTTGAAATCGCGAGAGGTTACGGCGCGCGCATCCTGCGGGCCGATCGAGGCCGCGGCGCCCAATTGGCCGCCGGCGCGGAGGCCGCCCGGGGGGAATGGCTGTTCTTTCTTCATGCGGACACGATCCCCGGCCAGGGCTGGGTCGATACGTTTCGATCGTTCATGGCCGACCCGGCGAACCGGGGCCGCGCGGCCGTCTTGCGTTTCGCCCTCGACGATCCAAGCGCGCCTGCGCGCCGCCTCGAATCGATCGTCGCGTGGCGCGCGCGCGCCTTGGGCCTGCCCTACGGTGACCAGGGCCTTCTCATCCCCGCCGCTCTCTATCGCCGCCTCGGCGGCTACAGGCGCATACCCATCATGGAAGACGTCGACATCGTGCGCCGGCTCGGGCGTCGGCGGCTCGTCTTTCTCGACACGCAAGCCTTGACCTCCGCCGAGCGGTACCGTCACGGCGGATGGATCCTGCGGCCGCTTCGCAATCTGTCCTGCCTCGGGCTCTATTTCATGGGTCTGCCGCCGCGCCTCATCGCATGCCTCTATGCCGCGCGCGGACGATCGTGAAGCACCAGCTCCTGGTCTTCGTCAAGGCACCGCAACTTGCGCAAGCAAAACGGCGGCTCGCCGCCGGTATCGGCGATGTCGCGGCGTGGCGATTTTACCGGGAAACGGTGCGGGGCACCCTCGCGCGCCTCGCCCGCGACGAGCGCTGGCAGACGTCCATCTATGTCACGCCCGACCGGTTCGCTGTCGCGGGATGGCTTTGGCCGCGGGGTCTCGCGCGAAGGCCTCAGGGCGGGGGCGATCTCGGCGCGCGGATGAGCCGTGCCCTGCGCGAACGGCCGCCGGGCCCCGTCGTTCTCGTGGGCTCGGACATCCCATCGCTGACGGCGGCCCATGTGGAACGCGCCTTCCGCGCGCTCGGCCAGGCCGATGTCGTGTTCGGTCCCGCGATCGACGGGGGCTACTGGCTCATCGGCTTGGCGCGAAGGCGGACGCGATCGATTGCCCTCGATGGCGTGCGCTGGTCGACCGAATGGGCGCTCAGCGATACCCGTGCCGCGATCGGATCGCACCACAGCGTCACTTTGATCGACGCGCTTTGGGATGTCGATGATGCGGCGGGCTATGAACGTCTCCGGCGGGCAGAGCGCGGGACGGCGACGCTTTCCCTCAGGCGGCCGAGCCTTTCACATGCTCCAGAAGGCGCGGCATGAGCTCGACGAAGTTGCACGGGCGCCATCGGCTGTCGAGTTGCCAGCGGAGGATATCGTCCCAGCCGTCGCGGCAGGCACCCGGTGAGCCCGGCAGCGCAAAGAGATAAGTCCCGCCCGCAACACCGCCCGTTGCGCGCGACTGGATCGTCGAGGTCTTGATCTTCTCGTAGCTCAACATGCGGAAAAGCTCGCCGAAGCCCGCGATCTCCTTCTCATAGACGGCATGGAACGCTTCGGGCGTGACATCGCGCCCGGTCAGGCCCGTGCCGCCCGTGGCGATCACGACGTCGACCTCCGGATCCGCGATCCATGCGCGAAGCTGATGCTCGATCGCGGCCTGCTCATCGCGGACGATCTTGCGGGCGACGAGCCGGTGCCCTGCTCCCAGGATTCGCTCGGCCAATGTGTCGCCCGATTTGTCGTCGGCCGCCGAGCGCGTATCGGAGACCGTCAGGACAGCGATATTGACGGGAATGAAGGGTCGATTTTCGTCAATGCCGGGCATTCTTGGCCGCCGCCTTGCCGCCCGGAGACGTGTAGGACGGCCATTCGCCCGCGGCGATCGCCTCGAGAGACGGTACCGCCTGGCCGAAGCGCGCGCTGTAGATCCAGTAGCTCGCCAGGACTTTTTGCACGAAGACCCGCGTCTCTCGCACAGGGATCGATTCGACGAAAAGCAGGGGATCATCGCCGTGATCGGTCACGCGCTGCCATTTTGCCAGGTTTCCGGGACCGCCATTATAGGCCGCGAGCATGTTGAACAGATTCCCCTGGACCGTCTCATGCTCCAGGAGATGGGCGACATATTTCTGTCCCAGCGCGATATTGAACTCGGGCTCGAACAAGCGGTGTTTGCCGTTGCCTTTGAGGTCTGCGTCCTGCGCCATGAAGCTTGCGGTGCTCGGCATGAGCTGCATGAGGCCGAGCGCGCCGGCCGAGCTCAACGCGGTGGTCTTGAATTCCGATTCATGCCGCATGAGCGCGAACACAAGGGCCTTGTCGATGTAATACCCGCCGACTGGCCGCCAGGCCGGGACGGGGTAAAGGGCGCTGTCGAATTGTTGGCCGTCCACCCTCGCCACGAGCCGTCCAACGGTCATCGCAAGGGCGGGGAGGTCGGCTTTGAGCGCGACGGCCATGACCGATCGTGCCGTCGTCGAACCGTCCGCGCGGATTTGGCGCAGTTCGCGGTCCGCCAATGCGCGCTCACCGATCTGAAGCAAGGCGAAGGCCCGCCCGCCCGCGGGCTGCGCGGCGATGCCGGCGATGTCGGACTCGGTCAGGATCGGGGCGGTCCGATCGAAGGTCGTGGGAAGACCAAGCGCGCGCTGCGCCAGGAGGCCATAGAATGTTCGCGAATATTTGGCCGCGACGCGGAGCCAGGCGGCGGCAGTCTCGGAATTCCCGATAGCGAGATTGGCTCGCGCCGCCCAATAGGCACCGGCGGCACGGCTCCAGCCGGAAGCAGAAGTCGAGGCGGCCAGTTCTCCGAAGTGCTCCGCGGCGCGTTCCATGAGACCGAGCCGCCATGCCGCGAGGCCAGCCATCCAGTGCGCCGAATCGGCGCGGTCGCCAGATCCGTTGACCGCCGATTCGGCAAGCGCCAGGGCGTCCTTATGCCGTCCGGAGAAAAAATAGGCTGCCGTGGCATCGTCGGGGACTGGTTCCTGGTCAGCCAGCTCTGCCGGGAGCCATCCTTCAAGGCTTGTCTCAGGCTTGCTTTGGGACGGGGTGGGCGGCTTCTGGCCAGCGGGTCTTCCGGCCAGGGCGTCTATGGTTCCAACGGGGCTTGGCGGGCGGGGCGGCTTCGCGCCTTTCGCGTGTCGTGCCACCGCCGCCTTGTAGATGGCTGCCGCCTCCGGCAGGTCGCCATACTGGCGGAGCCAGCGCGAGAGCTCATCGTATTTGGGGCTATAGCGCTGATCGAGAAAGCGCTGGGCCAAGACGTGCCCGAGAAGGCGCCCATCCCTAAGATACTTGAAGTCCTTGTCGGCACCGGCCCAATTCCCGGCTTCCTGTGCGAGGAAGATGGCGCGGTAGGCGCTGACGTCTGACGGGCTCAAGATCGCCGGGAGCGCCACACCCTCATCATTCGCCTTACCCCCTTGGGGCAGCGCGGCGGTTTGCGTCCGGGCGGAGCCGGCGTGAACGGCGCCGCTGAGACCGATCATGGCACCGAGGCCTACGGCGATGAAAACCGCCGATCGGCTGCCCGAAGTTGTCCGCAAAGAGCGCTCGATGATTTGATCCATCGAGCGCTCTTAGCGCGATTCAGGAAGCCTTGGCAAGAATTGAGTCGGAATATTTATCCACAGGTTGTGGATAAATTATTATTAAAATACTAGATATTGTGGGTACCACTGATGTCCCTTAGCTTATCTTTGATTAAGAGTAGATCACGCCACGCCTCCCGCTTCTGCCCGGGCGACCGTAGAAGGAAGGCTGGATGATAGGTGGCGAGCGCCAAGACCGGATGAATCAGCCCTGGGCTCTCATAGCTGAGCCAACGTCCCCTCAGTTTCCCGATCCCTTCCGAACGGCCGAGGAGGGCCGAGGCGGCCGCTCCACCCACGAAAACGAGCAGGCGCGGATTCACGATCTCGATGTGCCGGCGAAGGAAAGGCAGACAGGCCGCGATCTCGGCCTGTGTGGGGTGGCGGTTTCCGGGGGGGCGCCAGTAGACCGTGTTGGTGATGTAGAAGGAGCTTCGATCAAGGCCGATACAGCCGAGCATCCGGTCCAGGAGCTTGCCGCTCACCCCGACAAAGGGAAGACCGCGCCGGTCCTCTTCTTCGCCCGGCGCCTCTCCGACGAACATGATCGAGGCATCGGGATTGCCGTCGCCGAAAACGAGGTTCATGGCGGTGTGCTTGAGAGGGCAGCCCTCGAACCGATCGAGTGCTGCGCGCAGTTCATCAAGCGTGGGGGCGGAACCCGCCGAATCCCGCGCGTCGTCGCGTGCCTCGGCCGCGGCTTTGAGAGGCGGATCCACGCGCGGCTGGGCGGGCGCAGCAGCGGGGGGTGGGCTCGGTGGCTTCTGGAGGGATGTCTGGTACCGGCTGAGGGGCACTTCGCCGATAGTCTCATCGACGCCGGCGGCGATTTGCCATGCCAGGATGGGAAGAAGATCCGCGTTCGCGTGCATGGGAGTTAGCGTAGCATTGCCTGTGCCGGCGGCCTAGAAGTTGTCTATCTTGGCGTCGCGCTCGGGGCGCGCCGGGCGGTGCGACAGAATGGTGAGCGAGGCAAAGGCAAATGGCTCGGGACGTCATGGAATTCGATGTCGTGATTGTTGGCGCGGGGCCGGGCGGTCTTGCTGCGGCAATCCGGCTCAAGCAGCTGGCCGTTGCCGCGGGTACCGACACCAGCGTGTGCGTGCTCGAGAAGGGCTCGGAAGTCGGCGCCCACATCCTCTCAGGTGCCGTGTTCGAGACACGCGCTCTCGACGAGTTGCTCCCGGATTGGAAAGAGCGCGGCGCACCTCTCAAGACGCTGGCAACGGACGACCGGTTCCTTTTCCTCACGGCCAAGCGCGCCATCAAGCTGCTGACCCCGCCGCAGATGCACAATGAGGGCAATTACATCATCAGCCTGGGCAATCTGTGCCGATGGCTCGGCCAGCAGGCTGAGCAATTGGGCATCGAGATTTATCCCGGATTCGCCGCTGCCGGGGTTCTTTACGATGAACGAGGCCGCGTGGCGGGTGTGGCAACGGGCGACATGGGCATCGGCAAGGATGGCCAGCCGACCGCCAATCACCAGCCGGGGATCGAGCTCCGCGCGAAGTGGACGCTTTTTGCCGAGGGATGCCGGGGATCGCTGAGCAAATCCCTGATCGAGCGCTTTGGTCTTCGCGATGGGGTCGATCCCCAGACTTATGGTATCGGCATCAAGGAGCTGTGGGAGGTTGATCCGGCGAGACACCACGAAGGCCGCGTCGTTCATACCGTGGGCTGGCCGTTGGATCGGCGAACCTATGGCGGTTCATTCCTCTATCACTTGGAGGGCCGCCAGGTCGCTGTTGGGTTCGTGATCGGCCTCGACTACGACAATCCGTATCTTTCGCCTTTCGATGAATTCCAGCGCTTCAAGACCCATCCCGCCATCCGGCCGACCTTCGAGGGCGGGCGGCGCATCGCTTACGGCGCGCGCGCGATCAACGAGGGCGGCTTTCAATCGATCCCGAAGCTGACTTTTGCCGGCGGCGCCCTCATCGGCTGTGCGGCTGGTTTCGTGAACGTGCCGAAGATCAAGGGCAGCCATAACGCCATGAAATCGGGGATGCTGGCGGCGGAGGCGGTCTTCAAGGCGTTGAAGGAGTCTTCGGACGAGGCGATCGAGGGCTATCCTCTAAGCCTCAAGGCGTCCTGGATTTGGAACGAGCTGCATCGCGTTCGCAACATCCGCCCCGCGTTCCGGCGGGGAATGTGGGCGGGTCTCGGCTATTCCGCGCTCGACACCTATGTGTTCAGGGGCCGTGCACCCTGGACATTCCATCACCACAAGGACAACGAGTCCCTGAAACCCGCGGTCGCATCGCGGAAAATCGAATACCCCAAGCCGGATGGCGTTGTCTCGTTCGACCGGCTGTCGTCCGTTTACCTCTCGAACACCAATCACGAGGAGAATCAGCCGGTCCATCTCCGCCTTCGGGACCCGTCGATCGCGATCGACGTCAACCTTAGGGAATACGACGCGCCGGAGCAGCGGTACTGTCCAGCTGGCGTTTATGAGATTATCCGGGAGGGCGGTGCGCCGCGGCTGCAGATCAACGCGCAGAACTGCGTGCACTGCAAAACATGTGACATCAAGGATCCGCGGCAGAACATTACCTGGACGACGCCAGAGGGCGGTGGGGGGCCGAACTACCCCAACATGTGAGCCGGGGCCACGAAGACGAGAACCCAATACCGCTAAAGCCGTGGCGTGGCCGGGCCGCCTCCATTAGTATTTTTCCATCCTAAGTATTAAATCGTGCCAGAAATGCATCATAACCTTGGCGGTAGGAACGTGAGAACGATTGGTCGAGCCGGGATTGTCGTAGCAGCGCTGCTGATCGCCAGCGGGCCGGTCGTGGACCTGAACGGGGTCGATGATTGGGCGGCCCGCGCGGCGCCAAGCCTGGCGGCGGCGCCCTATGATCTCAACACCTCGTCGGGCGCCTTTCTCGCGGCCCGCCATGCCGAATCGCTGAACGACCTCAACCGTGCCGCCGACTTCATCGTCGAGGCGCTCAAATTCGATCCGGACAATCAGGAACTGAGACGCCGCGCGATCCTGCTCTTGGCGAGCGCCGGCCGGATCGGCGAGGCGGTCCCGATTGCCGCCGACACGGACAAGTCGGACGTCGTCGCCAGCTTCGTCTTAATTGCGGACGCGGCGCGGACCGGCGATTTCAAGGCCGGCATCGTGCGCGCGGAATCGCTGCCGAAGGATGGAATCGGCGGCCTCATGGGTCCGTTGCTCCTGGCATGGTTGCGATTTGAGGATGGCGGGCCTGATGCGGCGCTGGGCGCTCTCAAGACGCTCGGTGAATCGCGGCCCGCGCGTCCGATCGAGAGGCTGCACGCCGCCTTCATCTATGACCTCGCGGGCCGCACCGATGAAGCGCGCGACAGTTATCTTGCGAGTGTCGGCACGGGACAGCATCCGCCGTTCCGATTCATCGAGGCGTTGGCCGCGTTCTATCAACGTAACGGCAATCTGCAGGCGGCGCGGGATGCCGTGAAGCCGCTGATCGCCGAGAATCCCGAATCATCTCTCATTCAGACTCTCCTCACCCGGCTCGATTCGCCCACGCCCTACGGACGGCTGGTTGCGAACGGGCGCGACGGCATCGCGGAATCGTTCTTCGATATCGGGAGCGGTGTTTTCCGGCAGAGCGAGGCGCTGATGGCTCTGCTCTTCGGGCAGTTGGCGCTGCACGCGCGTCCGGAGTTTCCGGTCAACATGATGTTCGTTGCCGAGACTTTGGAATCGATGAAGCACTTCGAACGGGCGATAGCGCTCTACCGTCAGGTTCCGTCCGAGTCGCCGTTTTACTGGGAGGCACAACTTCGCATCGCGAATGATCTCAACGATCTTACGCGCGTGGATGAGGCGCTGGCGCATTTGCGCGCGATGGCGAAGGAACGTCCCGACGGCTACGAGGCGTATTTCCGCCTGGGCAATCTCCTGCGCGAGCACGAACGCTATCCCGAGGCGATCGAGGCCTATGACCGCGCGTTCGAGCGCGCGGAATCGGTGCGGCAGACGAATTGGGCGCTTTATTACGCGCGCGGCATGGCCCTCGAGCGGGCGCACCGGTTCGAGCGCGCCGAGGGCGACCTGCTGCGGGCGTTGGAGCTTCGCCCAGAGCAGCCGTTCATCCTCAACTACCTCGCCTATATGTTGATCGATCAAGGCGTGAACCTCGATCGGGCACGGGAGATGATCAAACGGGCGGTCGAATTGCGTCCCGACGATGGCTATATCGTCGACAGCCTGGGCTGGTTCTACTATCGGACGGGCGAGTTCGAGCAAGCGGTCAATCATCTCGAACGGGCAGTCGAATTGCGGCCGGTCGATCCCGTGATCAACGATCATCTGGGCGATGCCTATTGGCAAATCGGGCGCAAGGTGGAAGCGCAGTCCCAATGGCGCCGGGCGCTGACGCTCGATGCCGCGCCCGACCTGGTCACGGCGATCAAGGAAAAGCTCGATCGCGGACTGTCGTCAGGCCCGGCTGCGAAGAGCGGGTGAAATCGGACAACGATCGGGCGGCGCGCGCTGTGTTGCGCGCGTCGGCCCCGGCCAAGCTCAACCTCTACCTGCACGTCACCGGCCGTCGGGCAGACGGCTACCACCTTCTCGACAGTCTGATCGTCTTTGCCGGAATCGCGGACACGATCGAGGTCGCGCCGGCCATCGGCCTGCGGTTCGAAACCGAGGGGCCGTTCGCCGCGGCGCTGGGCCCAGCCTCTTCTGGTGATAACATCGTGATGCGCGCCGCACGGAGTCTCGCGGAGGCGGCGGCGATCGAGCCCAACGCCGCCATCCGTCTCACGAAACGGCTGCCCGTCGCGGCCGGCATCGGGGGCGGATCGTCCGATGCGGCGGCTACGATCGATCTTCTCTGTCGTTTATGGGGCATCGAACCGCCCGCCGCGACGCTCGATGCGATTGCGCTCGGGCTCGGCGCTGACGTGCCGGTATGTCGATTCGCCCGTGCGGCATTCGTCGGCGGCATCGGCGAAGCGATCGCGCCGGCGCCGCCCCTGCCGCAGGTGGCGCTGGTCTTGGTCAATCCGCTTAAACCGTTGCCGACGAATTCGGTCTTCGCCGCGCGGCGCGGACCGTATTCGGCGCCCGGTCGTTTCGCGGAGGCGCCAAAGGACGCGGAGGCGTTGGCGCTCGTTCTTCGTGAGCGCGGGAACGATCTCACCGAAGCGGCGTCAAGTCGAATGCCTGAGATCGCCGACATCTTGACCGGGATCGGCGCGACCCAAGGCTGTCTCCTCGCGCGCATGTCTGGAAGCGGCGCCACGTGTTTCGGCCTTTTCGCGCACATGGAACAAGCGATGACGGCTGCGGCGGTGATCGAGCGGGACAATCCGAACTGGTGGAGCGTGGCGGCGCCGCTCCTCACCGAAATCGGCAGCACACGTCCCTGATCGCGTCGTGCCGGCCTTCTGGCCTGGCGCCGTTCGGCCGTTTTGGGACAGGTCTATGGCTTGGACGGGTTCAGCGGTTGTCGGGCCAGTTCCTCCGCCTTGACGATTTCGCCCGGGCTCATCCGTCCTTTGATCTCGGCGAGCCGAATCTCGGCCCCGCTATCGCCGCCGGCTGCGGCAATTCGATACCAGCGATAGGCCTCGATGAGGTCGATTCGGTTCTCAACGCCCCGCTCATGCATGACGCCAAGATTGTATTGAGCCCTGGCAAACCCTCGTTCGGCCGCGCGCTGAAACCATTTCATGGCTTCCGTGGGGTTCACGTCGACCCCTTTGCCTTCGGCATAGATGAGCCCGATGTTGTACTCGGCGGCGCTGTGTCCCTTTCCCGCTGCCGCCAGATACCAAAGCAGCGCCATCGGCGGGTTCGCCTCGACGCCGAGGCCACGCTCGGTGAGCACGCCGATATTGTACTGTGCATTGGCGACTCCCTGGAGGGCTGCCGCGCGAAACCAGCGCGCGGCCTCGCGGTAGTCCGGCGCTGTTCCGTCGCCGCGGGCATAGCGCACGGCAAGATCGTGCTGGGCCGTACCGTCACCGCTTTCGGCGAGTGCCCTGAGGGCTGCGAGTTGCTGAGAGGGTTCGCTCGCCGCGCTTGGCGGTGCCGCCGGCGTGGCCGCTGCGGCTGACGGTGCGTCGGTGGCAGGGGGGCTTGTGGTCGTTTCGTCCGGCGAGGACGGCGAGGATTTTTCCTCGGCTGGCACCTTCAGGGCGGACAGCAGCGACGGCAATCTGAAGGGGGCTTCGGACCCGGACTCGAAGACCGGAGCGAAAGAGAACCAGATTGCGGCTGCCACGAGAGACAGCGCGACGCTTCCGAGCAGGAGCGCCCGGCGCCGTCCGCTCGGCAGATCCGTCCCGCCGATGTCGGTGTCGACGGAGAGGTCGCTGAGATCCGAAATCCGCTCGGGTGATGTGGCGGCCAGGGAGGGGTCGATCGGCTCTTCATCCGTGGATCCGCCCGTCATCGCTCCGGCGGCGGTTTCCTCTGAAGGCGCCGGTGCGGTCGCGGAGATTGGCCGATCAGCCTCTCGGAGAGGTTCCTCGTTCTCCGGCGCGGAGAGAGGGTCGGCAAGGAATGGGCGGGTATCGCCTTGGCCCTCGATCGACGCCATGGAGACGGGCGCTTCGAACGTGTCGACGGCGTGCATCGGTTGAGCGCCGGACGCGTCGGCCTCTGCCGCTGGTGACCTTTCAGCGGCCGGCGCGACCGGTGCGGCATCGCGTGCCTTGGGCCGATCTGCCGCGACCGACCGCTTGATGACGATGGTCGTGGAATCCGTGCCGACAGAGAGAGGCGCGTGAATCTGCCGCGCCGAGGCGCCGAGAGGCGTCGTCCCGGCCTGCCGATGTGCGCTCCCGGCGGGTGCGGCGCGCGTCACGGTTACGGTGGACGAAGCGTCGAGAGGCGCGGCCGAGGCATTGTCCTTGCCCGCCTGGGCCGGGACGGTTCGGCTCGTCTGATCGGTATCCTCGGCCGATGCGTCCGGCGATGGTGATGCCTCCGGGGGTTCAGTCGGCTGCGAAGGCTCGTGCGCCGGAATCGCGCGATCCGGGGCGGCCAGGCCCGCGCGGGCGAGGACAATGCGGCTGACCCACTCGCTGACGCTTATGCCAGCAGCTTTCGCCGCCGCTTCGGCCATGGCGCGAGCGTCGGGATCGAGGTCGTCGAGATTGAACGGCACGTCTGCCGGCATAGCGCTTCGCGGAGTTATTCTTTGCTTACATGTCGCAAGCGCTGGACGATCTGTCGCAGTTCGTCGGGGCCCTCGAAACGGATGCTCAGCATACCGCGTCCGCCGCGGATGTTGAGCCGGCAGCGGCGGCCGAAAAAGCGCGATAACTCCGCTTCGACGACCTTGATCTCGGGGTCGCGCGGGGAACGCGTCGGGGATCCGGTGCCCTGAGCAAGATTTTCGGTCTGGCGAACGGTGAGACCCAGATTCACGACCTGCGTCGCGATCGCCGCCGGGTCTTCGGCATTGATCAGCGCACGGGCGTGTCCGGCCGACAACCGGCCCGCGATGACCAGCGCCTTGACGGTGTCCGGCAGCTTGAGCAGCCGCAGCGTGTTGGCGATGTGGCTGCGGCTCTTGCCGGCGACTGCCGCGACGTCGTCTTGGGTGCGGGCATAGTCTTCGAGTAGGCGCCGGTAGCCCTCGGCCTCCTCCAGCGGGTTCAAATCCTGGCGCTGGAGGTTCTCGACCAGCGCGATCGCCATGGCTTCGCCGTCGTCGACGTCGAGCACGATTGCGGGCACGACCTCGAGGCCGAGCCGGCCGGCGGCGCGCCATCGGCGCTCACCCGCGTTGATCTCATACCGTCCGGGATCATCG
>JBGPGW010000090.1:0-11819 GCA_041484095.1 Alphaproteobacteria bacterium
CCCAGCGCATAGTCGGACAGCTTGTCGTCGCCCCAATTGGCGATCGTGGGCTTGACGAAGGCCTGGTTCGCGTAAGCCGAAGCCGTTTCGTACTTCGCTCCCCGAATGATGAGACCCTTGTCCGTCTCCTTCACGACATGGAGCAGCATGTCGGGGTCCTGCTCCTGCGGCCGCTTGGAGCGGTCGCCCTTGGGATCGGTGTTGGCCGAGACATGGAACACGTCGTTGTAGATCGCGAGCTGGATGTGGCGCTCGATGTTCTGGCTGAACCGCGGATCCACTTCGTTCAGCACGTCGCGCCCGTCGAACAGCGACCACATCTCGCCGATCGTCTCGTCGCCGACCCGGATGACGACGCCGCCGATATCGGTCATGACGGCGTCGACCGCGCGCCGCTTGTCGTGCCAGTCCTGCTGCGTGTAGGGCAGCTTGTGGCCGATGCAGTTGGACTCGCCGGTCTTCGCATCGCGATAGGACATGACGTCGCGATAGGAATCCTCATGCGCCATGTCGTAGATGCGGGCGCGCACGTCGACGATGGGCTTGAACATGGGATGGGAGGGCACGTCCTTGACGCGCTCCCCGTCGATCCAGACCTGCCGGTCGTCCCGGATCGATTCGCGATACTGTGCGCCCGTGCGAAGCATTGTTCGCTCCTTTTCTCTCTCGTGTGGGATGGTGACCGATTCGCGGGGTGTTAGGCAACCGACAACGGGCGGCAGTAGGCCCGATCATGATAGACCAGCGGCACGCCCGCCCCGCTCCGCACCGCGACCACAAGCCCCATGAAGACCATGTGAGAACCGAACACATGGCGCTCCACGAGGCGGCAGTCGAAGCAGGACAAGGCGTCTTCGAAGGCCGGCGCGCCGGTGCCGAGCGTCGACCATGGGAACCCCGCAAACCGGTCCGCGCGCCGGAGACGCCCCGCGAAGACGTCCGACAGCTCGGTCTGATCGTGCGCGAGCAGATTGACGCAGAACCGCTTGTTGGCACCGATGGAATCGGCGGCGCGGCTCGTCGTGTTGACGCAGACAAGGACCGATGGCGGATCGGCCGAGACCGAGGTCATGGCGCTGACCGTGACGCCGAAGCGCCCGGCCGGCCCATCCGTCGTGACCACCGTCACGCCGGAAGCCGCACGACGCATGGCGTCGATGAAGGCGCCGCGCTCCACCGCGCGGAACGCCCCGTTCCACGGATTCCCCTGGCTTTCGTCAGATCCCGCCGCGCGCACCGTCAGGGCCCTCCGTCGAATCGAAACGAGCGAGGGTGGACTTTGACGGGGGATCAATCATAGGTAAAATATGTTTAGTTGATGATACTGATCGGAAAATCCTATGACGTTATCGCTGCGCCAAATTCGCTACTTCGTGACGGCGGCCGAGCGCGGCAACGTGAGCGCGGCCGCGCGCGAGCTCGCGGTGTCGCAACCGTCGGTCTCGGCGGCGATCGCGGGGCTCGAGGCCCGCTTCGGCGTCCAGCTCATGCGGCGCCACCACGCCCAGGGCGTGTCGCTGACGCCGGCCGGACGGCGCATGCTGGCGGAGGGTCGGCGGCTCCTCGAACAGGCCCGCGAATTCGAAAGCCAGGCCCGGGGTCTCGGCGAGGCGCTCGAGGGCGCGCTTGATGTCGGCTGCTTCCTCACCCTCGCCCCGGTCTACGTGCCCCGGCTCCTGGCCGAGCTCAAGACGCGCTACCCCGCCATGACCGTCCGCATCCATGACGGCCACCATGAAACGGTCCGCGCGGGTCTCGAAAGCGGCGCCTATGAACTCGCCCTCGTCTACGACATGGGGCTTGGCAAGGACATGGCGACCCGGCCGCTCTTGGCCTTGCCGCCCTATGCCACCCTGCCCGTCGGCCACCGCCTCGCGCGGATGAGCCGCATCGCGCTCAAGGATTTGGCGGCCGAGCCGCTCGTCCTTCTCGATCTGCCCTCGAGCCGCGAGTATTTCCTTTCGCTCTTCTACGGCCTCGGGCTCGAGCCGCTCATCGGCGCGCGCACATCGTCCTATGAGCTGCTGCGCGGGCTCGTCGCCAATGGTCATGGCTACGCGCTTCTCAATACCTTTCCCAAGACCGACATCACGTATGACGGGCGCCGCATCATCCGGCGTCCGCTCAAGGAGGATCTGCCTCCGACGCGCGTCGTGCTGGCCCAACCGGCAGGCGGGCGCCTGACGCGCATGGCGCAGGCCTTCGCGGATTTCGCGGTCGAGTATTTCGAGACATACCACGCCGGGCGGGCCAAGCGCCGCTAGCTGCCGCATGGACCGTGCCCGACCCTGCGGCTAAAGTGCCGTGGCCCACGCTGAACGCGACCGGAGTCCGTGCATGAGCAGCAAACTCGACCTGTCCGCGCTGACGCGCCTCATCGATGCAGGCGAAATCGATACCATCCTGACCTGCTTTCCCGATCAGCAGGGACGTCTTCTCGGCAAGCGGGTGGTGGGCCCGTATTTTCTCTCGAATGTCGCCCATGAGGCGCATGCCTGCGACTACCTGCTCGCGACGGACATGGAGATGGACACCGTCCAGGGCTACAAGGCCTCGTCCTGGGAACTCGGCTACGGCGACTTTCTCATGAAGCCGGACCTGGCCACGATCCGGCGCGTTCCCTGGCTCGAGGGCACCGCGCTCGTTCTCGGCGACTGCCAGGACCATCACGGTCACGACCTGCCCCATGCGCCGCGATCGGTGCTCAAGAAGCAGATCGAACGCGCCCGCGCGATGGGCTACGTCGCGAAGATGGGCTCCGAGCTCGAGTTCTACATTTTCGAGGACAGCTTCGCGGCCGCGCGCGGCAAGGACTACAAGGCCCTCGTGCCGCCCGGCTGGTACAATGAGGACTATCACATCTTCCAGACGACCAAGGAGGAGCCGCTCATCCGCGCCATCCGGCTCGGCATGGAGGGCGCCGCCATCCCCGTCGAATTCTCGAAGGGCGAATGCGGCTTCGGCCAGGCGGAGATCAATCTCCGCTATGCCGAGGCCCTCGAGATGGCCGACCGCCACGTCGTCTACAAGAACGGCGTCAAGGAGATCGCGCACCTCCACGGCAAATCCGTGACCTTCATGGCGAAGTGGGACTACGCCCAGCCGGGCTCCTCCTGCCACATCCACAACTCGTTGTGGGATGCGAAATCGGACCGCTCGGTCTTCCACGATGCGGGCGAGCCCCACGGCATGTCGAAGATCTTCCAGCACTATCTCGCGGGCCAGCTCGCGCTTGCGCGCGCCATGTCGTTTTTCCTCGCGCCCTATATCAACTCTTACAAACGTTTCCAGGCCGGATCCTTCGCGCCGACCAAGGCCGTGTGGAGCACGGACAACCGCACGGCGGGATACCGCATCTGCGGCGAGGGTCCGTCGGTGCGCGTCGAATGCCGCGTCCCCGGCGCCGACGCCAACCCGTATCTCGCCTTTGCCGCGCTGTTGGCGGCCGGACTTTACGGCGTCGAGAACACGCTGCCGCTCGAGCCGGTGGCACGGGGCAATCTCTACGCCCAGGAGGTTCGCGAAATTCCGAAGACATTGCGCGAGGCGCTCGACGAGCTCGATCGGTCGACGGTTTTGAGGGCCGCTCTCGGCGATGACGTGGTCGATCACTATCTCCACACCGGCCGCATCGAGCAGGGCGAATACGACCGGCGGGTCACGGATTGGGAGTTGCGCCGCTATTTCGAGCGCGGCTGAACCCCGATGACGGCGATCCCTACGGCCATCGAGCAGCCGGTTACGCCCGCCACATCATTTCATCTCCGAGCGAAGACACCATGACACCGGACCCGAAGACGCTGAGAGGCAACTGGAACTATCCCGCCCGCATCTGGTTCGGGCCCGGCCGTGTCGCCGAACTGCCCGAGGCCTGCCGCACGATCGGCATGCGAAAGCCCCTCCTCGTCACCGATCCCGGCCTGGCCAAGCTGGCGATGATCCAGGACGCGGTCACGGGGCTCGCAAGCGCGGGCTTCGGCGTCGGCATCTTTTCGGATTTGCGACCCAATCCGGTCGGACGGAACGTGGCCGACGGCGTCGATGCCTTCAAGCGCGGCGCACATGACGGCGTCATCGCCTTCGGCGGCGGCAGCGCCCTCGATACCGGCAAGGCGATCGCGTTCCAGTCGGGACAGACGCGCCCGCTTTGGGACTTCGAGGACGTCGGCGACAATTGGACGCGCGCGAATGCCGACGCGATCGCGCCCGCCATCGCCGTCCCGACCACGTCGGGCACCGGCTCCGAGGTCGGGCGCGTCTCCGTCATCACCCGCGAAGAAACGCACACGAAAACCCTGATCTTCCATCCCAGGGTTCAGCCGGCGCTCGTGATCTGCGATCCCGCCCTGACGGTCGGCCTGCCCAAATCCTTGACCGCGGCGACCGGCATGGATGCCTTCGCGCACAATCTCGAGGCCTATTGCTCGCCCTTCTTCCATCCCATGGCCGACGGGATCGCGCTCGAGGGCATTCGCCTCGTGAAGGAATGGCTGCCCGCCGCGGTCAAGAACGGCGCCGATCTCGCGGCGCGGGCCTACATGATGGCGGCGTCCACCATGGGGGCGACGGCGTTTCAGAAAGGCCTCGGCGCCATCCATTCGCTCAGCCATCCCGTCGGCGCGCTCTACGACACGCATCACGGCATGACGAACGCCGTGTTCATGCCCTACGTCCTCGTCTTCAACCGGACGGCCATCGCCGACCGGATCGCGCAGCTCGCGGGATATATCGGGCTCAAATCCGCGAGCTTCGATGGATTTCTCGATTGGGTGCTTGCCTTGCGCGCCGAGCTCGGCGTGCCGCATACGCTCAGAGATCTCGGGGTCGACGATCGGCGGTTCGAGGAGCTCGCGCGCATGGCGACGGCCGATCCGAGCGCGGGCTCCAACCCGGTGCCGCTCGACGAACGCACACACCGGCAACTCCTCGAAGCCAGCTTCGCAGGCCGATTGAGCTGACCGGCCGGCCTCGCGCGGCCCGCAAGATAAAGTGCGCACGGTTCCGGATGATTTGGGGCCGGTTCCCCGAATCTCCCTTCCTCCCGCCGCCTGGGGACCTCTGCCGTGGTCGCGCGTGTCTGATTTGGTCTGTTCTCAGACCTGATTAGGTTTTGTAGCGAGTCGAAAGGAAATGCGAATGCCTCGCAGTTGCAATTATTCCTCAACTTCGGCAGAATTGCGCCTCTGCGAATAGAGCCACAACCGAGGCAAGCAATGAAATCCACCTCCATCCCGGCGTTGAGTTTCGCCCTGACCGTACTTGCCGCCCTCGTCCCCGGCGCCGGCCGCGCCGAAGAGGTCAACATCTATTCCGCCCGCCAGGAGCACCTCATGCGGCCGCTCCTCGACGCCTTCACGAAGAAGACGGGGATCACGGTCAACCTGGTCAGCGCCGGAGAGGACGCCCTCATCGAGCGACTGAAAAGCGAAGGGCCGAACGGCCCGGCCGACATCCTGCTCACGGTCGATGTCGGCCGCCTCATCCGCGCCAGCGAATCCGGACTGCTGCAATCCGTGCGATCGGACACGCTCGCGGCTTCGGTCCCCAGCGAGTTCCGCGATCCCAACGGTGCCTGGTACGGGCTGTCCATGCGCGCCCGCGTGGTTCTTTACGCCAAGGACCGGGTGAAGCCGCAGGAACTGTCGACCTATGCCGCCCTCACCGATCCCAAATGGAAGGGCCGCATCTGCGTTCGGTCGTCCTCGAGCGTCTACAACCAGTCCATGCTGGCCGCGATGATCGTGAACGAAGGTGCGGCGAAGGCCGAGAATTGGGCCAAGGGCATCGTCGCCAACATGGCGCGCGCGCCGCAGGGCGGGGACCGGGATCAGATTGCGGCCGTCGCTGCGGGTGTCTGCGACCTGGCCATCGCGAACACCTATTATTTCGCGGGCATGCTCAATTCGAAGAACGACGATGAGCGGCGCGCCGCCGAGAAGATCGCGCTCTTCTGGCCCGACCAGAACGGTCTCGGCACGCATGTCAACATCAGCGGCGCCGGCGTGACGAAAAGCGCCAAGAACGCCGCGGCCGCGATCAAGCTTCTCGAGTTTCTCGTCAGCGACGAATCGCAGCGCCTGTATGCCGAGGCGGTCTACGAGTTTCCGGTGAAACGGGGCATCAAGCCGTCCGGCCTTGTCGCGGCCTGGGGGCCGTTCAAGGCGGATACGCTGGGGCTCGCCGCCATCGCCGCGCATCAGGCCGAAGCGATCCGCATCTTCGACCGCGCGGGTTGGCGCTGACGCGGGGCGGCGAAAGCGCGGGGCTCTAGACCGCCGGTTCGTCGTCCTGAAGCGAAAGCAGCGCGGCATTGCCGCCCGTCGCGGTCGTATTGACGGAAAGCACGCGCTCCGTCCCAAACCGGGGCAGGTAGTGCGGCCCGCCCGCCTTCGGGCCCGTTCCCGACAAACCCTCGCCGCCGAATGGCTGTACGCCGACGACGGCGCCGATCATGTTGCGATTGACGTAGGCATTGCCCACCCGCATGCGGCGGCTGATGTGGCGCACGGTCTCGTCGATCCGGCTGTGAATGCCGAGCGTCAGCCCGTACCCCGTTCCGTTGATCGCGTCGATGACCTGATCCAGGCGATCCGCGCGGTAGCGGATGACATGGAGGATCGGGCCGAACACTTCGCGCTCGAGCCGATCGATCCGGTCGATCTCGAAGGCCTGCGGGGCCACGAAGGTTCCGTGCTGCGTTGCCGCCCCAAGCGGCGCCCGGCAGATCAGCCGCGCTTCCCGGCGCATCCGGTCCGCATGGCGATCCAGCACGGTCTTGGCCTCGCGATCGATGACGGGCCCGACATCGGTCCTGAGGAATGCGGGGTCGCCCACCACCAGTTCCGCCATGGCCCCCTCGAGCATCTCGAGGATTCGCGGCGCCACGTCGTCCTGGACGAAGAGCACGCGCAGCGCCGAACACCGCTGCCCCGCGCTTTGAAACGACGAGGCGAGCACATCGTCCACCACCTGCTCCGGCAGGGCGGAGGAATCGACGATCAGGGCGTTCTGCCCGCCCGTCTCCGCGATGAGGGGGGCGATGGGACCGGAGCGGTTGGCGAGGGCCTGCGCGATCAGCCGGGCGGTTTCGGTCGAACCCGTGAACGCGATGCCGGAGACTCTGGGATCGGCGACGAGCCGCGCGCCCACGACCGATCCGGGGCCCGGCAGGAAGTGGAGCGCATCGCCGGGGATCCCGGCCTGATGCATGAGGCGAATGACTTCGGCCCCGATGAGCGGCGTCTGCTCGGCGGGTTTCGCGATCACGGCATTGCCCGCCGCGAGCGCCGCCGTGATCTGTCCCGTGAAGATGGCAAGCGGAAAATTCCAGGGGCTGATGCAGGCGAAAACGCCGCGGCCATGGAGTGCGATCGTATTGTCCTCGCCCGTCGGCCCCGGCAACGACTGGGGACGGCCGTAATCCTGCCGGGCCCGCACCGCGTAGTACCGGCAAAAATCGGTGGCCTCGCGCACCTCGCCCAAGGCGTCCGGAATCGACTTGCCGGCCTCGCGGACCGCGAGCGCCATGAGAGCCGCGCGATTCGCCTCGAGAAGGTCAGCGAAGCGTTCAAGACACGCCGCGCGCTCCTCGGCCGGCGTGCGATCCCATGATTCGGCAGCACCCGCGGCCTTCGCAATCGCCTCGTCCACGTCGCGCTCCTGCGCCGCGGCGACAGTGCCGACGACGCGGCGATGGTCGGCGGGATCGCGCACCTCTTCACCCGCGCCGCCGGTCATGATGCCGCCGATGATGGGGCCGGCACGCCATGATCGCGCCGCCGCGGCTGTCATCGCGCCGCGCAGCGGCGAGAGCACCGCGGGATCCGACAGATCGAGGCCATGGGAATTCACGCGCTCCGCGCCGAACATCGCGGCCGGAAGCGGAATGCGCGGGTGCGGTTTCTTCGGCAGCGCCCGCACTTTCGCGACGGGATCGGCGATGATGTCGTCGACGGGCAGGGCATCATCGACGATCCAGTTGACGAACGAGGTATTGGCGCCGTTCTCCAGCAGCCGGCGCACGAGATAGGGCAGCAGATCCTCGTGGCTTCCCGTCGGCGCGTACACGCGGCACGGCAGGCCCAACTTGTCCGTCCCGACGATCTCGGCATAGAGGCTGTCGCCCATGCCGTGAAGGCGTTGAAATTCGAAGTCGCGCCGCTCGCCCGCGAGTTCGATCACGGTCGCGAGCGTCAGCGCGTTATGAGTCGCGAATTGCGGATAGAACGCATCGGGCGCCGCGAACAGCGCCTTCGCGCAGGCGACGTAGGACACATCCGTCGACAGCTTGCGGGTGAACACGGGATAGCCGTCGAGTCCCCGTTCCTGCGCACGCTTGACCTCGGTGTCCCAGTAGGCCCCCTTGACGAGACGCACCATCAGGCGGCGCTTATGTGCGCGCGCGAGATCGGCGAGCCAGTCGATCAGCGCCCGCGCCCGCTTCTGATAGGCCTGGATCGCGAGACCGAACCCGTCCCAGCCCGCGAGACTCGAATCGCCGGACACGGCGGCGATGACGTCGAGCGAAAGGTCGAGCCGATCCGCCTCCTCCGCGTCCACGGTGAGGCCGATATTGACCGCCTTGGCATGGCGCGAAAGAGCGAGGAGGCGATCGCCCACTTCGCGCACGGCGCGCGCGTGCTGGGCGAACTGATAACGCGGATGGAGCGCCGACAGCTTGACCGAGATGCCCGGCGCATCTAACACATGCCGGCCGCCGGCCGCACGGCCGAGCGCCGCGATGGCGCCGTCATAGGCCGCAAAATACCGCTCGGCATCGCGCGCCGTCCGCGCCGCCTCGCCGAGCATGTCATAGGAATGGCGATAGCCTTTCGCTTCCGCCGGGCGCGCCCGGTCGAGCGCCTCCTCGATCGTCCGGCCCATGACGAACTGCCGTCCGAGGATCCGCATCGCCTGCATCACGGCCTGGCGGATGACGGGTTCGCCGGCCTGCGCGACGAGGCGCCGCAACGTCGACCCGAGGTCTTCGCCGTCGCGGTCATTGAGACGGATGACGCGCCCGGTCAGCATCAACGCCCAGGTCGACGCATTGACAAACAGGGAATCGCTGGCGCCCAGATGCCGTTCCCAGTCGGCCCCCGCAAGCTTGTCGCGAATGAGACGGTCGGCCGTGTCGGCGTCCGGAATGCGGAGCAACGCCTCGGCGAGACACATGAGGACGATGCCTTCCTTCGTCGACAATTTGTATTCATGGAGGAACGATTCGATGCCGCCTTGGCCGTGCTTGGCACCGCGCACGGCGAGCACGAGCGCGCGAGCGCGCGCGAAAACGCGCGCCTGCGCCTGCCCGTCGATCGCCGCCTCGCCAAGGCGCGCCTCGACGATCGGACCCTCATCGGCCCGGTAGGCCGCGGTGAGCGCGGCCCTGAGCCGTGTGGGTGCGGGCCAGTCGGACTCGAAGATCATTGCCGCATCCCTCTTTTCCTCGTCACGCGTGCCGCGTTGCCCGGCAGGGCCTTCCGCCTGGAAGACCTCAGAGCAACCCCAACGAACGCAGCTCTGCGACCATCGCCCCGGGCATATCGTCCGATCGTGCGCCTTTCGGTTGATCCGACGGCGCATCGTCGGGCTCGAGATACCGCCAGCCCTGAAACGGCCGGTGCGGCGTGAGCATCGTGCGCACCAGGCGCTGACCGAGCCGGATCTCGCACAGCACCTCGCCCTCCCGATCGGTGATGGGAACGAGGTCGACGATGCGCTGGCGCACCTGAACGAGACCCTTGATGACCCAGTAGAGCGACCCGCCATCGAGGACATCGTCCCTGCGCTTCGGCATGAACCGCGTGCGATGATAGATGATCGGCTTCCGGGCCTTGCGGCGCGCCTCGGCCGCCCGCCGACGCTGCCAATCGGCAAGATCCTGGATGGCGTCGACGCCGACGCACAGTTTGATGAGATGGACGGTCATGAGATCGGATACGGGCGATGGGCGGACGGCGCCATTTAACACCGCCTGGCCATGAGGGGCCAGCCCGGACGATCGGCACGGACGCTTTTCTGGCTTGACTGTGGAGACGGTCGAGCGGCGTCAGCGGTCGCGGCTGAGGGCGGGCTTTCCCAAGAGGAAGCCTTGGGCGAACTTGACCCCCAAGGATTGGGCGGTCTCCAGCATCTCCTCGGATTCGATCTTTTCCGCGATCAGCGTGATGCCGCGCGCGTTGAGTTGCTGCTGAAAATCAGCCAGCGCGACAGGCGCGCCATTGCGCGCGGCCGATGCCAGGGCCTCGGCTCCGAGCTTGATAAAACGAACGTGCCTTGCGGCAAGCGCTGCCGCATCGATCTTGAGGCTCGTGACGTGATCCATCGAGTAGGTGAACCCGATATCCCCGAGCTCGTTGAGGTATTTGAGCACGGGATCGCGGCATTCATTGATCGCCGTTTGAGGAAACTCGAAGACGAGACTGCTCGCGAATTCACGGTGACTCATGAGCAGATTGGTGAACGCCTCAAGGAATGTCGTGTCCTGCAGCGTCCATGGCGAGATATTGCAAAAGAACTTGAAACCGTAATTACGCTGTTGGACCCGTTGAATGAGCTGAATGCAGCGCAACAGCAGCGCGTTGTCGATCGCCCCGATCAGTCCCGCCCGCTCGGCGACGGGAATATAGGTCTCAGGAAGCACGTACTCCCCGTAGACGTTGTGCAATCTCGAATAACACTCGAAAAAGCGCCGCTCCTTCCCCGGAAGCTTCACGATGGGCTGAAGAAAGAGGTCGATTCGATTTGCGCGCACGGCTTCCCGCACGCCGTTCAACAGGGTGATCTCGGCCGCATCGCGCGGCGTCTCGTCCGGAATATGGTCGGGTTCCTTGGGGACGTGCACGATGGGAGGCGGCGCGGCCAGCGGGGCCGCAGCGGGGTCGGCCGTGGGTCCTGAAAGCTGTGCGGCGCGGAGATCGGGCGCGTGTTCCTGCGGCGGTCCTGCGGCGAGCGGCGCGGCTGCGCCATTGCCGGCCCCGGCGACGACCAGTGCGGTCGCGCCATTCCCGGTCCGGGCGGCGACCGGCGTGGTCGCGCTGCGATGGACCCAGTTCGAATCGCGCGCATATTGAGCGCCGGCTCCGGCGACAGACGACGGCGAATCGATCCGCGCGATCACGGTGTCCATCAGCTTGCGAAGCGCCTGGAATTCGCCCATGACTTTGTCGAGCTGCTGGGGTGGCGTGGTTTCGACGCCGGACGCACGCGTTGCTGATCGGAGCTCGTGCGAAACGGCAGAGGCCGATTGGTTGGGACGCTCGAATCGCGTCAGGATTTCGCTGAGCCCGTGCAAAACCTGGGCATTCAGCCTGCGCTGGACGTCGATCTCCTGTGTCAGCCTCCGCACGTCCAGAAAGCGCGTCAAAATCTCATAGCCGACGATCCCGGTCAGCAGCATGAGGCCGCCGAACAAGAGGGATATCGAATTTTCCGACGGGTCCAACAGCAACGGCAGTCCGAATCCCGCCGCAATCGCGACGGCGATATAGACAACCGCACTGGCAAGATGAATTGCGCGAGTCATCGGCGCTAAAAATCACTACGAAAGATGGCCCCACCAAGGGGGAATTCTTGGCCCGAGCCCTTGAAATAGGGTTAACTCGCCCCCCGGCGCCTGCCGGCCTCGCCTCGCGAGCGGATCGATTGGGGGGAAGCCCCCGGCGGCTCTCTTCGACCCCTCTCGGGTCGGAATCCGTATCGTTTGGCGCCTTTTTGGCCGGAAATACCGCCGGGAAGGGCGGGATCACGGGGAACGGGATGGGCCGCGGTCAGCCGAGATAGCCGAGGAGGCGCCACCAGCCGTAGTCGAGCGGCATCAG
>JBGPGW010000091.1:0-11788 GCA_041484095.1 Alphaproteobacteria bacterium
CCAGCGCCGGGCGCGACATGGGCGAGGGAATGCGCAGCGCGCCGAGCGACCGGTCGAGCCGGTCGAGGTGGCCCGCCTCGTCCACGAGCCGCTCCCCTTCGACCGCGATCACCTCGTAGACGCCGTCCGAGAACTGATAGCCGCGATCCTCGACGTGCACCGACGCGGCGCGGTGCGGCACGTAACGACCGTTGACATAGGCAATGCGCGACATGGGGGCTCCAAACCTCGAGTCAGGGGCGCGAGCATGCGCCGGCGTTAGGCATCGGACATCTTGTCCGTCCCGCCGACGCCGAGACTTTTCAGCTTCCGATGGAGGGCAGAGCGCTCCATGCCGACGAAACTGGCCGTGCGGGAAATATTGCCGCCGAAGCGCGTCACCTGCGCCATGAGGTATTCGCGCTCGAAGATCTCGCGCGCCTCGCGCAGCGGCAGCGCCATGATCTGATCGCTCTTGTTCCAGTTGAGGACGGGCGGCGCGATGGCGCCGATCTCGGGCGGCAGCATGTCCGCGCGGATGGTGTCCCGGCCATCGCCCGGCGCCATGATGAGAAGCCAATCGATGACGTTGCGAAGCTGCCGGACGTTCCCCGGCCAATCATAGGCCTGGAGCGCCGCCATGGCATCCGCGCCGATCTCGCGCGCCGGCATGCCGGCCACCGCGGCGGAAAGCTCCATGAAGTGCCCGGCGAGGATCGGAATGTCGTCGCGGCGCTCGCGAAGCTGCGCCACGCGGATGGGCACGACGTTCAGGCGATAGAACAGATCCTCGCGGAATCGCCCGCCTTCGATCTCGTCGCGCAGTTCCTTGCTGGTCGTCGCCAGCACGCGGACATCGACCACGACGCGCATCTGCCCGCCCACGCGCTCGAAGCTCTGCTCCTGCAGCACGCGCACGATCTTGCCCTGGGTCTCGAGCGGCATGTCGCCGACTTCGTCGAGGAGAAGGGTCCCGCCATGCGCGCGCTCGAAGGTGCCCACCTTGCCCGGGGCCTCTCTCGACGCCTCGACGCCGAAGAGCTCGCTCTCCATGCGCTCGGGCTGCATCGTCGCGCAATTGAGCACGACGAACGGCCCCTGGGCGCGGCGCGACTTCGCGTGAACGAGCCGCGCGACGACCTCCTTGCCGACGCCGGCGGGCCCGCTGATCAGCACGCGGCTCGAGGTCGGCGCCACGCGCTCGATGGCCTGGCGAATCTGGTTCATCGTCGCGGATTCGCCGACCAGCTGATGACCGCCGCCGGTGCGGAACCGCAGCTCTTCGTTCTCGCGTCTCAGCTCCGCGGCCTCGATCGCGCGCTGGATGAGGAGAAGGAGGCGGTCGGTCTTGAACGGCTTCTCGATGAAGTCGTAGGCGCCCTTCCGGATCGCGGCGACGGCCGTTTCGATGTTGCCGTGGCCGCTGATCATGATGATCGGCAGATCGGCATGCTCCTGTTTCACGTGATCGAGGATCGCGATCCCGTCGAGACGGCTGCCCTGGAGCCAGATGTCGAGCACCAGGAGGCTCGGCCGCCGATGCGCGATGGCGTCGAGCGCCGTATCGCTGTCGCTGGCCTCGCGGGTCCCGTAACCCTCGTCATGAAGGATGCCGGCGATGAGCGAGCGGATGTCCGCCTCGTCGTCGACGATCAGAATGTCATGAGGCATGGGATGCTAGACCGGTCTTCGGCATCGATGAATCGTCCGTTGAACGTCTCCCTCCGTCGTCGTCCCGTGCGGCGAAGGCCAACCGAACGCGGGCTCCGCCGTCTTCCCGGTCGTCGAGGATCACCTCGCCGCCGTGATCTTCCATGATTTTGCGCACGATCGCCAGACCGAGTCCCGTGCCTTTCGCGCGCGTCGTCACGTACGGCTCGGTCAAACGATCGCGAATGTCGTCCGGCAGGCCGATGCCGTTGTCCTCGACATCGATGACCGGCCGGCCGTCCTCGACGCCGATGCGCGTGACGATGCGCCCCTCGGGCACCGTTCCGTCCGCCGCGGGCTTTCGCGCCAGAATGGAATCCGCGGCGTTCTGCAGGAGATTGGTCAGCGCCTGGCCGATCTGCCGGCCGTCGCAGGCGAGATGCACGGCGCCGTTCCGGCATTCGAGCCTGTAGTCGATGTCGGGATGCGCGTTCCGTTGCAGGAAAATCGCGTGATCGCTGATCTCGGCGAGGTCCTCCGCCTTCATCACGGGTGCCGGCATGCGCGCAAACGCCGAGAATTCGTCCACCATGCGCCCGATATCGCCGACCTGGCGCACGATCGTGTCCGTGCAGCTGATGAAGGTCTCGGGGTCGCTCTGAATCTCCTTGAGGTATTTGCGCTTGAGGCGTTCGGCCGAGAGCTGGATGGGGGTCAGCGGGTTCTTGATCTCGTGCGCGATGCGCCGCGCCACGTCGGCCCAGGCCGCCTTGCGCTGGGCCGAAAGCAGCTCGGTAATATCATCGAATGTGACGACGAAGCCGGGCGTCTCGGCCTCGCTCCGCTCGGGCGCCACGCGGACGAGAAGCGTGCGCGACCGGCGGTCGCGCGTGAGCCGGATCTGCGACTGCACGAACTCGCGCCGGCGGCTCGTCGCCTCCGCGATCAGGCCATGCATCTCGGGCACGACCTCGGCAAGGGGCTGCCCGATGGCGTGTTCGAGGTCGGCCGAGAGCAAGGTGGATGCGGACCGGTTCGGAAGATTGATCCGTCCCGCCTCGTCGAGGCCGATCACGCCCGATGAGACGCCGGACAGCACGGCCTCCGTGAACCGGCGGCGCGTGTCGAGCTGCCGGTTGGCCTCGATCAGTTCGCTCTGCTGGCTCTCGATCTGGCTGGTCATGCGGTTGAAGGCCCGGCCCAAGGTGCCGATTTCGTCGCCGATCGGCGCCACCTCCACGCGCACGCCCAGGTCGCCCGCGCGAACGCGTTCCGTCGCGGCAATGAGGTTGCCGATCGGCCTGATGAGCTGCGTCGCAAAGATGAGCCCGACCCAGACCGCCGCCAGCAGCAGCAAGAGCGACATCACCGCGAACAGCATGGCGAAGTTGATCTGTATGCTGGAGCGCCGCCCCTCGAGCTGCTCGTAGGCCAAAACCGCGTCCTGAAGCTTCGCGACATTGCCGAGCACGCCCGGCTCGATGAACCGGCCGACGTATAAATACGTATCGACATGATTGCCGAGCTGCACCAGCGCCCGCACGCGGTCGCCTTTCTCCGTGGTCATGATGGCGACGTCGCCGCGGCGCGCCTTCTCGATCGCCCAGGACGGAACCGGCTCGAACGCCAGCGCGAAGCTCAAGCCCGAGCGCGCAAGCACGCCGCCGCCGCCCTCGAACACCATGACCTCGGGCAGCCCGCGCAGCGCGGCATGGGTGCTGACGACCTTCTGCAGCAGTATCGGCGTCTGAAAGACGATGGGCTGCTCCTTGCCGAGGTCCTGGGCCATGGCGAGAACGTCGGCGCGGATGCCTTCCTGCTGGTCGTTGAGATAGGCCTTCGCCACGACCAGCGAGGTCTTGAGCGCCGTGCGCACCTGGTCGCTGAACCAGGACTGGATGCCGAAATTGAAGAACGGAACGGCGAAGACCGCGACGATGATCGCCGGCGTCACGGCCACGAGGCTGAACAGCATGACAAGACGGCCATGCAGGCGCGATCCCGCCGAGCCCCGACGGCGATCGGCCCATAGTTGAACGACCCGGCGCGCGATGACGGCCGCCAACATGAGCAGGAGCGCCAGGTTGACGTTGACGAGGATGAGAACCTGGCTCGGCGACGGGCCGAACGGCGCCGAACGCGTGAGAATGATGTAGGTCGCGATGCCTGCGAGCAGCGCCGCGATCGCGAGCCCGTAGGCCGCGCGGGGGCCGAGCGACACGCGCCGCGACCACGCGCCCCAGCGGCGGAGCACACGGACGAGCCTCTCGGCCCGTTCCGAACGATTCTGCGGCACCACGACCGGCGACGGCTCGCTGCTCATTTCGCGTCCCGCGTCACGACGATGTCCAATTCCTTCAGCTTTTTTCGAAGCGTGTTGCGGTTGAGCCCGAGGAGAGACGCCGCGCGGATCTGGTTGCCGCGCGTCGCCGCAAGGCTCAGCGTCAGCAGCGGGCGCTCGATCTCCCGAAGGATTCGTTGATAGAGCCCGGTGGGCGGCAAGCTGTCTTCATGCGCATCGAAATAGGTCTTGAGGTGCCGGTTGACCGCTGACCCGAGATTGTCGTCCTCGCTTCTGGCCTCGGGCCGCACGACGCCGTCGTTGAGCTCTCCGGCGATGGTGTCGGCGTCGATCGCTTCGGCGGGATGGAGGGCCGCGAGCCGGAACATGAGGTTTTCGAGCTCCCGCACATTGCCCGGCCACCGGCACGATTTGAGGCGCTCGATCGCGGCGGGCTCCAGAGTCTTCGCGGGCAAACCCGTCTCGGCCGCACGGGCGAGGAAGTGGCGCGCGAGCGCCGGCACATCCTCGAGCCGTTCGCGCAGCGCCGGCAATCGAATGGGCACGACGTTGAGCCGATAGAACAGATCCTCGCGAAACAGGCCGCTCCGGATGAATTGTCTCAAATCGCGGTTGGTCGCGGCGACGATCCGCACATCGGCGCGGATCGGCATGCGGCCGCCGACGGTCGTGAACTCGCTGTCCTGAAGGACGCGCAGGAGCCGCGTCTGCGCCTCGGCCGGCATGTCGCCGATCTCGTCGAGGAAGAGCGTGCCGCCTTGCGCCATCTCGAAGCGGCCGGCCTGGCGCGCGCCCGCGCCCGTGAACGCCCCCTTCTCGTGTCCGAACAGCTCGCTCTCGATGAGCTCTCTCGGAATCGCGGCCATGTTGATCGCGACGAACGGCCCCCCTCGCCGCTTGCCGAAGTCATGGAGCGCCCGCGCAACCAGCTCCTTCCCTGTCCCGGACTCGCCCGTGATCATCACCGTCAGGTCCGTGCCCATCAGGCGCGCCATCACCCGGTAGACGTCCTGCATGGCCGGCGAGCGGCCGATGAGCGGCAATTGATCCTCCGCCTCGGCCGCGTCACCCGCGACGGGCGGCTGCGCGGGCGAAAGGGCGCGCCGCACGGCATCGGTGAGCGCGTTGAGATCGAAGGGCTTCGGCAGGTATTCGAAGGCGCCGCGCTCGGCGGCCCGGACCGCGGTCATCAGCGTGTTGCGCGCACTCATCACGATGACCTTGAGATCCGGGCGCAGGCGCCGGATTCGCGGCAGGAGATCGAGCCCGTCCTCGTCCGGCATGACGACGTCCGTGACGACGAGATCGCCCTCCCCCTTCGCGATCCATGTCCACAACGTTCCGGCATCGGCCGCCGCGCGCACGTCATAGCCGAGACGGCCGAGCGCTTCCGACAGCACCGTCCGGATGGCGCGGTCATCGTCCGCGATGATGATGGTCTCGCCGCTCATGGCCGCGCGCCGCCTCGCTCGGAGACCGGCAGCAAGACGCGAAACATGGTGCGGCGCGGCACGCTTTCGCATTCGACGGCGCCGCCATGGTCGCTCACCAGTTTCGCGACAAGCGCGAGCCCGAGCCCCGATCCGTTCACCTTCGTGGTGACGAAAGCCTCGAAGAGATGCGCCCGCACGACCTCCGGGATGCCGGTGCCGTTGTCGGCGACGCCCACGGCGATCGGCAGGACGTGCCGCCGGTCGCGGCCCGCAAGCGCCAACCGCACGCCGTGCTGATAAGCCGTCGACAGCGTGATCTCCCCGCCCGTCTCCGGAATCGCCTCGGCGGCGTTCTTGACCAGGTTCAAGAATACCTGGATGAGCAAATCCCGGTTGCCAAGGACCGGCGGCAGGGACGGATCATAGGTCTCGACGAACCGCGCATGGCGCGCGAAGCCCTTCTCCGCCACGCGCCGGACGCGATCGAGCACCTCGTGGATGTTGACGGGCTCGCGCGGGATGGGCCGTTCGTCCGAGAACGCCTCCATGCGATCGATGAGGGCGCGGATCCGATCCGTCTCCTCGCAGATGAGCCGCGCCAAGGCCCTGTCCTCCGGGCGCGCGCCCTGCTCGAGAAGCTGCGCCGCGCCACGGATGCCGGAGAGCGGATTCTTGACCTCGTGGCCGAGGGTCGCCGCGAGCGCGGCCACGGACCGCGCGGCACCGCGATGGAGAAGCTGATGATCGATCTGCCGCACGATCGACTGCTCGCGCAGAAGAAGGACGACCGTGCCGGCCGGCTCCGCCAGCGCCACCGCGTGGAGCGTCAGGCGGTGCGTGCCGATGCGCGGCGTCTCGATCGTGACGTCCGATTCGGACACGCTGCCGCCCTCTGCGCGAACCTGCTCCACCAGCGCGAGCGCGGGGCTGTCCGCCGGGATGAGCGCGCTCAGGCGGTGGCCATAGAGCTGGGCGGCGCCGGCGCCGAACAGCTGCTCGGCCGCCGCATTGGCGTAACGAACCGCGCCGGCGGAATCGATCACCAGCGTCGCATCCACCAGGGCATTCAGGACGGCCGCGGTGTCGACCGCAGGCGGGGTCAGCTCGGCAACGGCCGCGCGCTCGGCCCTCATGCCGCTTCCTTCTCGATGGCCGGTTCATAGAGGGCGCGGATCGCCGCACGCACGGGCTGCGGATCATCCATCCGGTTCATCGCGGCGCGGAACTCCGCGGCACCCGCGAATCCCTTGCTGTACCAGCCGAGATGTTTCCTCGCCATGCGCACGCCGATCACCGTGCCGTAATGCGCGAGGATCGCATCGTAGTGATCGAGCACCATGTCGAGCTGAGCCCCGAGCGGCGGCGGCGGCAGTTTCTCGCCCGTCTTGAGGAAGTGGCTCACCTGCCGCAACAGCCAGGGCCGCCCCTGCGCGCCCCGCCCGATCATCACGCCGTCGGCCCCGGATTCGTCGAGCGCGCGTTTGGCGTCCTCCGGCGTCGCGATGTCGCCGTTGACGAAGACGGGCACCCCGACGGACTCCTTGATCTCGCGCACCGCGCTCCAATCCGCCTGGCCGTCGAAGAACTGACAGCGCGTGCGCCCATGCACCGAGATCATCTGAATGCCGCAGGCGACGGCGATCTCCGAGAGACGCGCCGCGTTGCGGTTCTTCGCGTCCCAGCCGAGACGCATCTTGAGCGTCACCGGCACCTTGACCGCCTTGGCCGTCGCCTCGAGGATGCGCGCCGCATGAACCTCGTCGCGCATGAGGGCCGAGCCGGCATGGCCGTTCACGATCTTTTTGACCGGGCAGCCGAAATTGATGTCGATGAGCTGGGCGCCGCGGTCGGCGTTCAACTTTGCGGCCTCGCTCATCTCGGCGGGATCGCAGCCGGCGAGCTGAACGGCCATCGGCTCCTCCTCCGGCGCATGCTGCGCGCGCTTCAAGGAGTCGCGCGTCGCGCGGATCATCGCCTGGCTCGCGATCATCTCGGAGATGACGAGGCCCGCGCCGTTCTGCTTCACGAGGCGGCGGAACGGCATGTCGGTGATGCTCGACATGGGGGCGAGCACCACGTTCCCAGGCAATGCGATTGGTCCGATCTTGATGCTCATTTGTTAGGCAACTGTCCCGAGTGATTAAAATCTAGGCGGATTGACGAGATACCAACCTAAATCAGAACCCCGCCGGATCGCAACAGGGACTGAGCGATCGCTTATAACGCATTGAACGGCCAATATTATAGTGGAATACGATGGGGCCGGGATGTAACGTTTCGCCCCCGATCCGCATGACGTCAGCGTGAGCCCGAGCCGGAAACCTCAATGCCAGGATGTATCGCACTGATCGTCGCGGCCGGAAGGGGCCAACGTTTCGGCGGCGGCGTGCCGAAGCAATACCGGCCGCTCGGCGGCAAGCCGCTCCTTTGGTACAGCGCGGCGGCCTTCTGCCGGCACCCCTCTATCGATGCCGTCCGCGCGGTCATCCACCCCGATGATCGCGACCTCTATGCCCGGGCGACCGAGGGGCTCGACCTGCTCGAACCCGTCATGGGGGGGCCGGAGCGCCAGGATTCCGCGCGCCTCGGCCTCGAAAGCCTCGCCCCCCTGGCACCCGAATGCGTGCTCATCCACGACGCGGCGCGCCCGCGTCCGGGCGACGCGCTCATCCGTCGCACCATTGAGGCACTCGGTCGCTGGGCGGGTGCGATCCCCGCCCTGCCGGTGACCGACACCTTGAAACGCGCCGCGTCCGACGGCGCGATCACCGGCACGGTCGATCGCGCCGGGCTTTGGCGCGCACAGACTCCGCAGGCCTTCCGCTACGGCGATATACTGGCGGCGCACCGGGCCGCTTCCGGCCGCGCGCTGACCGATGACGCGGCGGTCGCCGAAGCGGCCGGCCTGGCGATCGGCTTCGTCTTGGGCAGCGAGGACAACATCAAGGTGACGACCGAAGACGACCTCCTGCGCGCCGGCGCCGAGAGCGGCGCGCCCTGGGACATCCGAACCGGCCTCGGCTTCGACGTCCATCGCTTCGGACCCGGTCACACTGTCTGGCTGTGCGGCTTGGAAATCCCGCACAGCCACGGGCTCGTCGGCCATTCCGACGCCGATGTCGGCCTTCACGCGGCGACCGACGCGCTTCTCGGCGCCATCGGCGCCGGCGACATCGGCATGCATTTCCCGCCAACCGATGCCCAATGGCGCGGCGCGCCCTCCCACGTCTTCCTCAAACACGCCGCCGATCTCATCGCCGAACGCGGCGGCGCCATCCTCAACCTCGACATCACGATCATTGCCGAACGCCCGAAGGTGGGGCCTCACCGCGCGCGCATGGTCGAGCGCGTGGCGGCCATCCTCGGCCTGCCGGCGGGCCGCATCAGCGTGAAGGCGACGACGACCGAGCGCCTCGGCTTCACCGGGCGCGAGGAAGGCATTGCGGCACAGGCCGTCGCGACCGTCCGGCTGCCGGGAAGCTGATGGCGCGCGAGGCGATGCGGGCTCGGCCGCGCCAGCCGTCGGATTGGGTCGCGACGTGGTTCGGCGCGGGTTATCTCCCGAAGGCGCCGGGGACGTGGGGCTCGTTGGCGGCGCTTCCGCCGGCCTGGGCGATCGCGATCACGCTTGGCGTGCCGGGATTGCTTGCGGCGACCGTGCTGGCGTTCGGCGGCGGGCTCTGGGCGGCATCGCATTATCTCCGCCGAACGGATGAAAGCGATCCCTCCGCCGTCGTGATCGACGAGGTCGCCGGGCAGTGGCTGACGCTTCTCGCGGCCCCGCCGACGGTCGCGGGCTACGCCCTCGCCTTTGTCCTCTTCCGGGTTTTCGATATCGTGAAGCCCTGGCCGATCCGCATGATCGAGCGGCGCATTCCCGGCGCCTCGGGTGTCATGCTCGACGATATAATGGCCGGCATCTACGCGTTCTCCGTTCTCTTGCTCATCCGCACCGTCATCCCCGGAGCAGGACTTTCATGATCGACGATGCGTTGTTCGAGAAATCCAAGGCGCTGCTCGACGCGTGCGCACGACACGGCATCCGCCTGGCTCTCGCGGAATCCTGCACCGGCGGGCTGCTCGCGGGTGCCCTCACCGCCGTGCCGGGATCATCGGCCGTGGTTGAGCGCGGCTTCGTCACCTATTCGAACGAGGCCAAGTCCGATTCTCTCGGCGTGCCTCGGGAGATCATCGGCGCGGAGGGGGCCGTCAGCGCGCCCGTCGCGCGCGCCATGGCCGAGGGGGCGCTGGCCCATTCGCTGGCCGATGCGAGCGCCGCGATCACCGGCGTCGCGGGGCCCGACGGCGGGACGGACGCGAAGCCGGTCGGGCTCGTCTTCATCGCGAGCGCGCGGCGCGGCCGCCCGACGCTCGTCGAGCGGCACCTCTTCCCCGGCGACAGGGGTGCCATAAGGCGCGCCTCGGTCGACGCGGCGCTGGCCCTCCTGCTGCGGCAGGTCCAGTGACCCCAACTCGCGCCCCCCGCGCGCCGTGATCGCCGGCCGCCACGTCGTCGCCATCCTCGCCGGCATCCTCGCCTTTGCCACGGCCGGGCTTACTCTCGCCTGGTTCGCGACGGCCCGTGCCGGCGTGTCCATCTCGCCATTCGCCCAGACGCTCATCGCGCTCGGCCTGCCGCCGGCCGCGACACTCACCTGCGTCGGCCTGATCGGCGTGCGCTGGTGCGGGCTCCGATGGGCCGATCTCGGCTTTCGCCGCGTCCGCCCCGCCTCGATCCTCAGGGCGATCGGGATCTGGCTTCTGTGCCTGCCGGCGGTCGGCGCGCTCGTCTACCTGATGTTCCGAATCACGGGATCGACCGCCATCGGCCGGCAGGTCGAATTGATGCCGTCGCTCGGCTCGCCCGAGCCGTGGCAGATTCCGATCCTGGCCGCGCTCATCGTGTTCGCGGCACCGCTCGCGGAGGAGATCCTGTTCCGCGGCCTGCTGTTCGGCTGGCTGCGCCGGCATGCGTCGTTCTGGCCGAGCGCATTCGCGAGCGCGCTCGTCTTCAGCCTGCTGCACATGATCGTGGAGGTCATTCCGCCCACGATCGCGCTCGGGCTCGTCTTCGCATGGATGTATGAGCGGAGCGGCTCGCTCTGGACGCCCGTCGCCGTGCATATGCTCCACAACGGCCTGGTGTTCGGCGCGACCATCACGGCGCTCGAACGAGGCCTGCCGCTCGCCGGCCCCTAGGCTCTGTTATCGGTGAGGCGGAGAATCGTTTTGTCCGTACCATCGCCCGCGCGCGCCGCGAAACCGCGATCGATCCGGCGAAACGCAGGGACTGACCGCCCGCATGAGCGATGCCGTAACCGCCGTCGAATTCGGCCTTCCCGGAGCCAAGAAGTGGCTGGCTCTCTCGGCCACGATGCTGGGCTTGAGCGTCTACATGCTGACGATGACGCTCTCGGGTGCCGCGCTGCCGCGCATGCAGGGAACCTTCTCGGCCGCGCCCGACCAGATGGCCTGGCTTCTCACCTCCTTCGTGATCGGCACCACGATCATGACCGCGTGCTCCGGCTGGATCGCCGTTCGCTTCGGACGCACGCGGTTCTACTGCATCGCGACGGCGGGTTTCACCGCGACGTCGGTGCTGTGCGGGCTGTCCACGACGCTCGAGGAGGCGATTCTCTTCCGCACGCTTCAGGGCGTTTTCGGCGCACCCCTCCTTCCCCTCGGCCAGGCCATCGCGGCCGATTCGTTTCCGCCGCGCAAGCAGGGCATGGCGGTGGCGTTCTGGAGCATGGGCGGGGTGTTGGGCACGGTCCTCGGCCCCTATTTCGGCGGCATGCTGATCGAGGAGCATGGCTGGCCGTGGGTGTTCTTCGTCAACGTGCCGCTCGGCCTGCTCGCCTTCGCCGCGACGGCGGCCTTCGTGCCCGAGATCAAGCGCGACAAGACCCGCCACTTCGCTTGGCTCGGCTTCGTGCCGGGGGCCGTCGGCATCGCGGCGTTCCAGCTCATGCTCAATCGCGGCCAGCGGCTCGACTGGTTCGATTCGCCTGAAATCATGATCGAGGCGGGTCTCGGCGTGCTCGCCTTCTATCTCTTCGGGCTCCACCTCGCGATGTCGCGGCGACCCTTCTTCGATATCGCGATCTTTCGGGATCGCAATTACGTCTTCGGCCTGTTCATGGTGTTCGTCCACGGCGCGATCATCTATCTCCAGATGTTCCTCATGCCCATCCTGCTTCAGGACCTCGCGGGATACGGGATCCAGGACGTCGGCCGGATTCTGGCGTGGCGCGCCGTCGGAATCTTCATCGGCATGCTCATCGTCAGCCAGATCTCGGACCGCATGGACCCGCGAATCGTGTTCGCCGGCGGGTTCGTATGCGTCATCAGCTCGGCCTGGGCCATGTCTCTCTGGACTATGGACGTGCGGGCGTTCGATGCCGGCCTTTGGATCATGATGAAC
>JBGPGW010000092.1:0-11620 GCA_041484095.1 Alphaproteobacteria bacterium
ACTACGGCGTGCCATTCTCGCGCACGCCCGAGGGCAAGATCTATCAGCGCGCCTTCGGCGGGATGACCACGCATTTCGGCAAGGGCACGGCGCAGCGCACCTGCGCGGCGGCGGATCGCACCGGACACGCCATGCTGCACACGCTCTACCAGCAAGCGCTCAAGCACAATGCCGAGTTCTTCATCGAATACTTCGCGATCGACCTGATCATGGATCCGGACGATGGCAGCTGCCGCGGCGTCGTGGCATGGAACCTCGCTGACGGCACGATCCATCGCTTCCGCGCCCACATGACGATCCTGGCGACGGGCGGTTATGGGCGCGCGTACTTTTCGTGCACCGGGGCCCACACCTGCACGGGCGACGGCAACGGCATGGCGCTTCGCGCCGGCTTGCCCGTCCAGGACATGGAGTTCGTGCAGTTCCACCCGACCGGCATCTACGGCGCCGGATGCCTCATCACCGAAGGCGTGCGCGGGGAGGGCGGCTATCTCACCAATTCGAACGGTGAGCGCTTCATGGAACGCTACGCGCCCCATGCGAAGGACCTCGCCTCGCGCGACGTCGTCAGCCGCGCCATCACGATCGAAGTCCGCGAAGGCCGCGGGTGCGGGCCGAACAAGGATTATGCCGATCTCCACCTCGAGCATCTCGATCCCAAGATCATCCATGAAAGGCTGCCGGGCATCTCGGAGACGGCGCGCATTTTTGCCGGCGTCGATACGACGAAGCAGCCGATCCCCGTCCAGCCGACATGCCACTACAACATGGGCGGCGTTCCGACCAATCGGCATGCGGAAGTCGTGACGAAGCGCGATGGCAATGCGGAAGCCGTTGTTTCCGGCCTGATGGCGGTGGGCGAGGGTGCCTGCGTTTCCGTCCATGGCGCCAATCGGCTCGGCTCCAACTCCCTTCTCGATCTCGTCGTCTTCGGCCGCGCCGCGGCCAACCGGTGCGCTGAACTGATCCGTGCGGGTGAATCGCACAAGCCCATTGCCGCAGACGCCCTCAACCTGCCGATCGATCGCTTCGATCGGGTCCGCCACGCGAACGGCGAAGTGTCGACGGCGGCGCTGCGCCTCGAAATGCAGCAGATCATGCAGAGAAACTGCTCGGTGTTCCGGACGGGTGAGGTGCTGGAGGAAGGTTGCCGGCTCCTGGCCGAAGCCTGGGCAAAGGGAAAATCGCTCAACGTGTCCGACCGGTCGCTCATCTGGAACAGCGACCTCATGGAAACGCTCGAGCTCGACAACCTCATGCATCAGGCCGTCGCGACGATGCACTCGGCGCGCGCGCGAACGGAATCCCGCGGCGCGCATGCAAGGGAAGACCATCCCGAGCGCGACGATCAGAACTGGCTCAAGCACACGTTGTTATGGTGCGACGGGAGCGGCAAGGCGCGCATTGACTATCGCTCAGTCCACCTTCAGCCCTTGACGAACGAAGTGCAGTCGATCCCGCTCGCCAAGCGCGTCTATTGAGACGCATCGCCGCGACAGCCGAGGCAAACACATGGTCCAATTGACATTGCCGAGAAACTCGAAAGTCGAGCGCGGGCAGGCGCACGCGGCACCGTCGGGTGCCAAGAACGTGCAGCGCTTCGCGATCTACCGTTACGATCCCGATGGCGGGGCGAACCCGCGCCTCGACACCTACGATGTCGACATGGACAGTTGTGGGCCGATGGTTCTCGACGCCCTCATCAAGATCAAGAACGAGGTCGATGCGACGCTCACCTTCCGGCGCTCGTGCCGCGAAGGGGTCTGCGGCAGCTGCGCCATGAACATCGACGGCACGAACACGCTGGCCTGCACGAAGTACGTTGCGGACGTGAAGGGCGAGGTGCGGATCTATCCGTTGCCGCACATGCCGGTCATCAAGGATCTGGTGCCGGATCTCGGCCAGGCCTACGCGCAGTATCGCGCGATCGAGCCCTGGCTCAAGACCGATAGCCCGCCGCCGGGGCGCGAGCGCTTGCAGAGCCACGACGAGCGCGCCAAGCTCGACGGCCTCTGGGAATGCATCCTCTGCTTCTGCTGCACGACCGGCTGTCCCAGCTACTGGTGGAACGGGGAGCGCTATCTCGGCCCGGCCATCTTGCTCCAGGCCTATCGCTGGCTTGCCGACAGCCGGGACGAGGCGACGGGCGAACGGCTCGACCAGCTCGAGGATCCGTTCCGGCTCTATCGCTGCCACACCATCATGAACTGCACGAAGACCTGCCCGAAGAACCTGAATCCGGCGAAGGCGATCGCCGAGATCAAGCGGATGATGGTCGAGCGGCGCTGAGCGCCGCTCACGCGGAGCTCGCGTTCACGGGTCAGCGCGCCGATGCCGCGGCGCGCGCATTCGGCGTTGGAGCGAGAGATGTATCTGCCAGGCCATTTCCGCGAGACCGATCTTGCCGCGATGCATGCGCTCATGCGCGCGCATGACTTCGCGCTCCTCATCGCCGAGCGGGACGGACGGATCGAAGCCGCCCACCTGCCTTTTTTTCTCGATTCCGCGCGGGGTGAGCACGGTACGCTCCTGGCCCATATGGCGCGGGCGAATCCGCTGTGGCGGTCGCTCGGTGCGGATCGCGAGGTGCTCGTCGTCTTCCAGGGGCCGCACGCCTATGTCTCGCCCAACTGGTACGCCACGCCCGGCTCGGTGCCGACCTGGAATTACCTGGCCGTTCATGCCTATGGGATCTCGCGCATCGTCGATGATCCGGAGGAAGTGCGTCTCCTGCTCGATCGCCTCGTCGAGGTCCAGGAGCGAAACCTGCCGCGGCCTTGGCGGGCTGCGGATGAGCCCAAAATCGTCGAGAGTCTGCTTCCCGGGATCGTCGCGTTCGAAATTCCGATCGCCCGGATCGAGGGAAAGTGGAAGCTGTCGCAGAACAAAAGCCGCGCCGACAGGGATTCGGTCAAAGCGGCGCTCGAACGCTCGGGCGATCCCCTGGTGCGCGGGGTTGCCGCCGCGATGGCGGCGCTGGAGCGCTCATAGGTACGGCTCGTTTCGCGTCTGCCGCGGCCGTCGCGCTTGCGCGTCGCGCCCGGATCGGCTGGGATCAGTCAGCTTCATGCCGGGGAGGGCACCATGACAGCGCCGATCGATGAGACCACCCGCACGCGTCTTCGCGAGGTCAGCACCGCAACCATCACGACGGTGCTGTTCAAGCGCGGCCTGCGCAACGTGTTCATGGGCGGCCTCGGCGCGCTCAGCGCCAAGTCGTTGCCGATGGTCGGCCAGGCCTTCACCTTGCGCTACATCCCGAGCCGCGAGGACATCGACGTGATCGAGATCCTGGGGCGGCCCGATCACCCCCAGCGCCGCGCCATCGAAGAAACGCCGCCCGGCCAGGTTCTCGTCATGGACGCACGGAGCGAGGTTCGCGGCGCGACGGGCGGTGGCATTCTCATGACCCGTCTCATGATGCGCGGCGTCGCCGGCGTCGTGACCGACGGGGGCCTGCGCGATACGGCGGAAATCGCGGAGCTGTCCATGCCCGTCTTCATTCGCCAGCCCGTGGCGCCGCTCAACCTCGTCGTCCACCACGCCGTCGACGTGAATGTCCCGATCGGCTGCGCAGGCGTGCCTGTCTATCCCGGCGACGTTATCGTCGGTGACGGCGACGGGGTCGTCTGCATCCCGCGCGCGATGGCGGAGGAGGTCGCGGCCGAAGGCTGGGAGATGGAGCGCAAGGAACGTTTCGTCACGCTCAAGATCCGCAATGGCGCGCCGCTGATCGGCACCTATCCGCCGAACGAAAAGACGAGCGCCGAATACCAGGCCTGGCTCAAGGCGGGCGCGCCGGACACGCTCTAGGCCTTGCCCATAGCCGGCCCCTGGCCTTGGCGGCTTTCCCCGTCGGGCGCATACTGAAGCCGTCTGCAACCCCGGCCGGTCGAGGAGGGCGGCAATGCGTCTTTCACGCGATCAAGTTCGCCATTTCGAGGACGAGGGTTATCTCTTCCTGCCGGGCGTGTTCGCGGCCGCGGAGATGGACGTGCTGACCGCGGAGGTGCCGGGAATCTTCGCCCAGGAGCGGCCCGAAGTGATCCGGGAGAAGGGGTCGAACGCGCCGCGCTCGGCCTTCCACGTACAGACCTGGAACGAGCCGTTCGGCCTCCTTGCCCGCCATCCGCGCCTCATCGGCCCGGTGGTGGAGCTCTTGGGCTCGGATCGCCTCTACATGCATCAGTTCAAGATCAATGCGAAGGCGGCCTTCGACGGCGCGGTCTGGCAGTGGCACCAGGATTACGCGACCTGGCACGCCGACGACGACATGCCGGAGCCGAGGGCGATGAACGTCGCCCTCTTTCTCGCCGAGGCGAACGAGTTCAACGGGCCGCTCATGTTCATCCCCGGCAGCCATCGCAGCGGCCGTATCGCGGCCGGTCACGACGTCACGACGACCAGCTATCCGCTCTGGACCATCGACAATGAAACCATCACGAAGCTCGTGGAACGAGGCGGCATCGTGGCGCCGAAGGGCCCGGCCGGCTCGATGCTGATGTTCCACGGCAATTTGGTCCATGCATCGGGCTCGAATTTGACGCCGTGGTCGCGCTGGATCGTCTATCTCTCGCTCAATCGCTGCGACAATGCGATCAGGCGATTCACGCGCGCGAACTGGATCGCCAATCGCGACCTCACGCCGATCGAGCTTGCGGGCGATGACGCTCTGCTGGCCTATGCGCGGACGCATCGGCGTCGGGCGGCGGAGTAAGCGGCATGAATCTTTACGCGCTCCTGGCGGCGCGCGCGGCGGCGGGCAAGCCGGTGCGCATCGGCCTCATCGGCGCGGGCAAGTTCGCCTCCATGTTCTTGGCGCAAACGCGCACGACGCCCGGCTTCCATGTCGTTGGGATCGCCGATCTTTCCGTGCCGCGCGCGGCGGAAGCGCTGCGGCGCACGGGCTGGCCAGCCGAATCCTATGCCGCGCGCGGATTCGACGAGGCGCTCTCGAAGGGCTCGACATTCCTCACCGATGACGCGGAGGTGCTTCTCAACGCGGGCGGAATCGACGTCGCGATCGAGGCGACCGGTGATCCCGCGGCGGGTATCCGCCACGCGCTCATCGCCGTCGCCGCGGGCAAGCACATGGTCATGGTCAATGTCGAGGCCGACGCCTTGGCGGGACCGCTGCTGCGGGAGCGCGCGTCGAAGGCCGGGCTCGTCTATTCGCTCGCTTACGGCGATCAGCCGGCACTCATCGCCGAGCAGGTGGATTGGGCGCGCGCCTCCGGATTCGAGATCGTCGCCGCCGGCAAGGGCACGAAGTACCGGCCCGAGTTTCATGCCTCCACCCCCGACACGGTTTGGGGCTATTACGGCGTGACACCCGAGGCGGCCAAGGCCGGCGGGATGAATCCGAAGATGTTCAACTCCTTCCTCGACGGCACCAAATCGGGGATCGAGATGGCGGCGGTCGCGAATGCGACGGGGCTCACGCCGGCGCCGGGCGGCCTTACCTTCCCCGCGATCGGCGTCGACGACCTGCCGCGAGTGTTGAAGCCCCGCTCGGCCGGCGGTGTTCTTCACCACAAGGGCCAGGTCGAAGTGATCTCGAGCGAACGGCATGAGGGCGGGCCCGTGCCGCGCGATCTGCGCTGGGGCACTTATGTCGTGTTCGAGGCGCCGAGCGATTACGTCGCGCGGTGTTTTGGCGAGTATGGCTTGAAGACCGACGAGACCGGGCGCTATGCCGCGCTCTACCGGCCTTACCACCTGATCGGCCTCGAGCTCGGCATTTCGGTCGCCTCGGCCGCGCTCCGGGGCGAGGCGACGGGCGCGCCGGCCGGTTTTCGCGGCGACGTCGTCGCGACCGCCAAGCGGGATCTCAGGGCCGGCGAGACGCTCGACGGCGAGGGCGGCTACACCGTGTGGGGCACGCTCATGCCGGCCGGGGAGTCGCTGCGCCAGGGCGCGTTGCCGATCGGTCTGGCGCAGGGCTGCGCGTTGCTCAGGCCGGTTGCCGCGGGCGGCGTCCTCACGCGCGCCGATGTGGCGCTGGATGAGACAGCGCTCGCCGTCCGCATCCGCAACGAGATGGAGCGCGTCTTCGGGCCCAAGACCACGAGCGCATCGCGCGCGGCGCAATAACACGAAGGGGAGAGAAGCATGGGGGGTATTCTTATCGTCACGGGCGGCAGCCGGGGCATCGGTGCCGCCATCGCGCGCATGGGCGCCCGCGACGGCTACGACGTCGCGATCAACTATCACCAGGCCAAGGCGCGCGCCGACGAAGTCGTGGCGGATATCAAGCGTGCGGGGCGGCGCGCCATCGCGGTGCAGGGCGACATGGCCCGCGAGGCGGACATCCTGCGCCTGTTCGAGACGACGGATCGCGAATTCGGGCGGCCCAATGCCTTCGTCAACAACGCGGGCATCGTCGCCTCGGTCGGGCGGCTCGAGACGCTCACGGCCGCCGACATCCAGCGCAGTTTCGACGTGAATTCCGTGGGCCCGCTTCTTTGCGCGCGCGAGGCCGTGAAGCGCATGGCCAAACGTTTTGGTGGTGCTGGCGGTGCCATCGTCAACATCGCGTCGGCCGCGACCACGATCGGCAGCCCGAACGAGTTCATCCACTACGCGGCGTCCAAGGCCGCGGTCGACGCGCTCACCTTCGGCCTCTCGAAGGAGATGGCGCAGGAAGGCGTGCGCGTGAACGCTGTCTCGCCCGGCTACATCGAGACGGAGATTCAATACGAAGGTCGGGGCGCCAAGATCATCCCGGCCATTCCCATGCAGCGCGCCGGCACGGTCGAGGAGGTCGCGGAGGCGACGATGTTCCTCCTCTCGGAGAAGGCGTCCTACATCACGGGATCGATCCTGCGCGTCTCCGGCGGGCGTTAGCGCGCGCCTTCCGTGCCGCTGTAAGGCACGGCGTCCTCGGCCGCGTCCCAGATCGTGCGCATGGCGGGGTTCTGCTGCTCCTCGCGGATATGCGCGACCAGTCCCGCCGCCCGGCTGATGAGCGCGAAGCCGCGCATGATCGCGGGTTCGACGTCGATCTCGGACAGGACGGCCGCAATCGCCCCCGTCGCGTTGATGGTGATGTGCCGGCCGGCCGCGCGGTCGACTTCCAGCGCCAGCATGCGGAGCGCGCCGATGTAGCGGCCCTCGACGCCTTCGGCTTCGGCGAGCGCCAGCAGCTTCGGCGTTCGCGGGTCGTCAGGCTTGTGGAGGTGATGGCCGAAGCCCGGCATCGGCCGCCGCTCGCGCCGGTAAGCCTCGGCAATGCGCCGCGCCGCCGCCTCCATGCCGGCCGCGTCCGCGACGATTTCACGCAGGAGCTTTGCCGCGAGCTCCATGGTGCCGACGAACTGGCTCGCGACGGCGAGAAGGCCGGCCGCGACACCGGCCTGGAGCGCCTCGGGGCCAGAGCCATAGACCATCCGTGCCGCGATCGCCGACGGGGTCAGGCCGTGCTCCATGAGCGTCACGAGAACCGCATCGAGAATCCTGCGCTGGGCCCGCGTCGGCATGCGGCCGAAGATGAGGAAATGCATCCCTTCGGTGAAGTCGACCTTGCCGATGAGGTCATCGACGAGGCTCTTGTCGCGAAGATAGATCGCTTCGTCTGTGTAGGTGCAGAGGGACGTCGACGCTTTCGGTGATTCGCTCACGTTTTTCTCTCCGCCATTCGTTGATCTCGATGCGCGTCGTGGATCATGGCCTTCGTCTCCCGGCGCAGGACCTTGCCCACCGCACTCCGCGGCAGGTGGTCCAGCACATGAATCGCCTTGGGCGTCTTGATGGGGCCGAGCGCGTCGCGGACGAACGCGGCCAGCGCCTCGGGTGCGATGGATGCGCCGTCGTGCAATTCGACGGCGGCCTCGACTCTCTCGCCCCACTTTTCGTCCTCGACGCCGAAGACGATGCACTCCTTGACCGCGCCATGGCGTCCGAGCGCGCCTTCGACATCGGCGGGGTAGACGTTGAAGCCGCCGCTGATGATGACCTCACGCGACCGGCCCTTGATGAAGAGATAGCCCCGCGCGTCGATCACGCCGATGTCGCCGGTGTGAAGCCAGCCCTCCGCGATGGTCTTCTTCGTCTCCTCGGGCTGGTCGAGGTAGCCCTTCATGAGGATGTCGCCTTTGACGACGATCTCGCCCTCCTCGCCCGCCGCGAGAATCCGGCCGTCCGGCGCCATGATCTCGACGCGGGTCAGCGGGCTCGCCCGGCCGACGGAGGCCAGGTTGGCCTCGTCCGCGAATTCGGCGGCTTTTTGGAAGGTGATGATCTGCGGCGCCTCGGTCTGGCCGAAGCTGGTCTCGAGGACAGGGCCGAAGGCGGCGCGCGCGGCGCGGATCTGTTCGGGGCGCATGGGCGCGCCGGCATAGATGAGGTGCTTCAAGGCGGGATACCTTCGTTCCGCGACCCCATCCTCCGCCAGGAGGTTGTAGATCACCGTGGGCGGCAGGAAGACGCCGGTCACGCCCCGATGTTCGAAGGCATCGAGGATGTCGCGCGCGCGTGCGCGCTCGATGATCACGAGCCGCCCGCCTTGGGAGAGCGTCGGCACGATGTATGTGCCGGTGCCGTGGGTGATGGGCGACGCCAGCAGATGTCGCGATCCGGAATCGAAGCCGATAGAGAGGAGCTGCGTCGCGATCACCGTGTTGACGCAGCGGAGCGACTGCATCACGCCCTTGGGCCGTCCCGTCGAGCCGCCGGTGAATTTGATGCCGACGAGGTCCTCGGGTCCGAGATCAGGGCGGCGGAGATCGCCGCCGTCATGACGGCGGAGCAGTTTCGCGATCGAGGCGTCACCATCGCCGCCGCCGCGCCCTATGATCACGGCCGCGCTGCCCGGCGTGAAGCGGTCGAGGCAGTTGGAATCGGCGACGATGATCGACGGCGCGGTTGCGGCGATGAACGCGTCGAGCTCTGCGCGCCCGTTGAGGGGGTTGAGCGGCACCCAAACCTTGCCGGCCGCGAAGGCCGCCAGCATGGCGATGACGTGTTCGGGCGTATTGTAAGCGGCGACCCCGACCGCGCTTTGCGGCCTGGGATCGATGACTTGGAAGGCGGCGGCGAGGGCATTGGTGCGCCGAACCAGCTCGGCGTAAGTAATACTCTCCTCGCCGAATTCGATGGCGATGGCCGCGGGGTCGAGGCGGGCGCCCCGGTAGAGATGGTCGATTGGCTGCATTCCGGTCCTTGGCCCGCTCACTCATTGGCTCCGTGCGGGGCTCGGATCATAACGGGGGGTATCGCCCGGACAAATGCGGGCTTTCCGGCCCCGGCCGAGAGCGCCCCAAAACCGCCGAATCCGGCCGAAACCTTGCAAATCCGGGAAAATAGGGCTACCACACCGGCGCATTTGGCTCGGCCTTCCCGAAGCGGGTTCAGGCGGCCGGTGCTCGGCGCACAGTCTGACGGAGAGCCTTAATGGCACGGAAGAAGATCGCGCTTGTCGGCGCGGGACAGATCGGCGGCACGCTCGCGCTCCTGGTCGGCGCCAAGGAACTGGGCGACGTCGTCCTCGTCGATATCCCGCAGACCGAGGGCATGCCCAAGGGCAAGGCGCTCGATATCTCGCAATCGGCACCCGTCCTCGGCTTCGATGCCGCCTATGCGGGTGCGACGGACTACGCCGCGATCAGCGGTGCCGACGTCATCATCGTGACCGCCGGCGTGCCGCGGAAGCCGGGGATGAGCCGCGACGATCTCATCGGGATCAATGCGGGCGTCATGGCAACCGTCGGCGCCGCGATCAAGAAGACCGCCCCCAAGGCGTTCGTCATCGTCATCACGAATCCGCTGGACGCCATGGTCTGGGTGATGCGGGAGGTCACGGGCCTCCCCGCGAATCAGGTCGTCGGCATGGCTGGCGTTCTCGATTCCGCCCGGTTCCGTCATTTCCTCGCGGAGGAATTCAAGGTGTCGGTCAAGGACGTGACGGCGTTCGTCCTTGGCGGGCATGGCGACACGATGGTGCCGCTCACGCGCTATTCGACGGTCGCGGGCATTCCGTTGCCGGACCTCGTCGCGATGGGCTGGACGACCCAGGAACGGCTCGACGCGATCGTGCAGCGAACGCGCGACGGCGGTGCGGAGATCGTGGGCCTCCTCAAGACCGGGTCCGCGTTCTATGCGCCGGCCGCGTCCGCGATCGAGATGGCGGAATCCTATCTCAAGGACAAGAAGCGCGTTCTTCCCTGTGCCGCGTATCTCAACGGCGAGTACGGGGTGAAGGGGCTCTATGTGGGCGTGCCGGTGGTGATCGGCGCGGGCGGCGTCGAGCGGATCATCGAGATCAAACTTAACGCCGACGAAAAGAAGATGTTCGACCATTCGGTCGCATCGGTCGATTCGCTGGTCACGGCGTCGAAGCGGATCCTCGAAGAGCAGCGCAAGGCCGCCAAGGCGACGTAAGTCCTGCTGACGGTGCCGGCGTTGAGAGTCTCGATATTCCAGGGCCTTAAGTGCACGTTAACCATAGTAGGTTCCTATGGACAAAGAGCACGAATCGCCGATTGGGCGTTCATAGATAGGTTGCGATGAATATTCACGAGCACCAGGCAAAAGAACTGCTGGCCCGTTTCGGCGTGGCCGTGCCCAGGGGGCGGGCTGCGTTCACGGCGGAGGAGGCCGGCGCCGCGGCGCGCGAGCTGGGCGGCCCTGTCTGGGTCGTCAAAGCGCAGATTCACGCCGGCGGTCGCGGCAAGGCCGGCGGCGTCAAGGTCGTAAAATCGGTGGACGACGTCGTCGCGACGGCCCGGCGTCTATTGGGCTCCACCCTCATCACGCATCAGACGGGCCCGTCAGGCCGCGTCGTGAAGCGCGTCTATGTCGAAGAAGGCTGCGACATCAAGCGCGAACTGTATTTGGGCGTTCTCCTCGACCGCGAGACGAGCCGCATCACCTTCATGGCCTCGACCGAAGGCGGCATGGAGATCGAAGAGGTCGCGAAGCACACGCCGGAGAAGATCATCCGCGTCGCCGTCGACCCAGCGGCGGGCATGCAGGGGTTCCACGCGCGGCGGATCGCCTACGGTCTCGGCCTCGAAGGCGACCAGGTGAAGTCCGCGACGACGTTTCTCGGCGCGCTTTACCGCGCCTTCACGGAACTCGACGCAAGCCTGCTCGAGATCAATCCGCTGGTCGTGACCGGCGCGGGCGCTGTCATCGCGCTCGATGCCAAGATGAATTTCGACGACAATGCGCTGTATCGCCAGAAGGACGTGGCCGCGCTCGAGGATCTCAACGAGATCGATCCGACCGAGCACGAGGCGGGCAAGCACAATCTCAACTACGTCAAACTCGATGGCAACATCGGATGCATGGTCAATGGCGCGGGCCTTGCGATGGCGACCATGGACATCATCAAGCTCTATGGCGGGGAGCCCGCGAACTTCCTCGACGTCGGCGGCGGCGCCACCAAGGAGCGCGTGGCGGCTGCCTTCAAGCTCATTCTTTCGGATCCGCACGTGAAGGGCATCCTCGTGAACATATTCGGCGGGATCGTCCGTTGCGACGTCATCGCCGAAGGCGTCGTCGCGGCGGCGCGCGAACTCAGGCTCACGGTTCCGCTCGTCGTCCGTCTCGTCGGAACCAACATGGACCAAGGCAAGGCGATCCTCGCGGGCTCGGGCCTGCGCATCCTCGCGGCCGAAGA
>JBGPGW010000093.1:0-11597 GCA_041484095.1 Alphaproteobacteria bacterium
GCTCGAGGCGAATCGGCACGAGGCCATAATCGGCTTTGTCGAACCCCTTCGTGTGCTCCATGAGCGGCGCGCCCGTGAGACGCCCGTCGAGCGCGTAGACCCAGCCGTGATAGCCGCATTTGAAGGCGCGCAGATTGCGGCTTCCCTCCTTGAGGAGCCGGCAGCCGCGGTGGCGGCAGGTGTTGGCGAAGGCGCGCAAGAGCCCGTCGCGCCCCCGCGCGACGATCACATTCACCCCCGCCAGCTCGAAGGCGATGGTGTCGCCGGGGTTCTTCACCTGGTCGTCATGCCCGATGAAGTTCCAGGCCTTCATGAACACGGATGCACGCTCCGCCGCGAAGAACTGGGGATCGGTGTAACAGGCGGGCGGCAGGCTTTCCGCCTCGAGCGCGTGCCGCCGGACCTTGGCGAAGAAATTCGTGTCGAAGTTCATGGGACCCTCGCTCTGTCCTGACACTATGGCGCGGATTCGATGCCGCCGTCGACCCGCAAGACCTGGCCCGTCGCGAAGCCGCAGGTCATGAGATACATCGCGGCCTCGGCGCAGTCATCGGCCTGGCCGACCCGTCCCGCCGGCGCCTTCCTTGCGTAGGCGCCGAACAGCTCTTCCTTCACCTCGGGCGGGATGCGCTCGACATAGGCGGTCTCGATGATGCCGGGCGAGATGCAATTGACCCGTATGCCGAGGGACGCCAGCTCATGCGCAAGCGAGCGGGTGACGGCATCGATGGCGCCGTCGATGACGGCGCCGATGACATAGCCCGGCACCGGCCGGCGATTGGCGAGGCCGGAATAGAACGTGATGCTCGACTCCCGCGCCATGTGGCTCCGCGCGTCATAGGCCGCCCAGAACGGGCCCCAGAACTTGGCGTCGAGCGAGAGGCGCGCCTTGTCCTCCTCCATGTCCTCATAGGTCGTGCGATAGACCGTGGCGCCGGGAAGAAGGAGATGGTCGATCGGCGCCAGACGTGCGAGATAGCTTGCCACCGCCTTGCGCTCGCGCATGTCGAGCACCTCGTGTGCCACGGGGGCGCCCGCGAGTTGCCCGAGCGTTTCCGCCGCGCGCTTCAATCGCTCCTCGCCGCGGGCCGCGATTCTGAGCGTGGCCCCGGCGCGGATCGCATGCGCCGCACTCGCAAGGCCGATGCCGGCCGAGCCGCCGATGACGACGACTCGCTTGCCCTCGAGCGGGCGGGTGCTCATGCGCCGCGGCGGAGATTCTTGGCCGCCTCCCGGTAGAGCACGAGCGCGCGGTCGAAGGCCGCGAGCCCCGCGGGATCGAAGTCGCGCGCGGGAATCGGCTCCGGCTCGAAATTGTGGAAGCGGTCGACGCCCCGGACGAGCGTGGCGCTGGTGCGCGGGATCGTTGTCTCCTTGATGCTCGTCGCGATGTATTGAATCGAGAAACCCACCCGCGGCCGATCGGAGCTGTTCGGCAGGGAGCCGTGAACGACCCGCTCGTGATGGAGGATCATTTCCCCCGCTTTGAGCGACGTGTCGACGGCCTTGGCCTCATCGACGCCACCCGCGACTTCGAGACTCGTGGTCAGGAGATTGTTCGGGTTCGCGAGCGTCGAATGCGTCGCGATGGGCCGATCGTGCGAACCCGCGAGGTAGCGCACCGCGCCGTTCTCCGGTGTCGAGTCCGTGAAGGCGAGCCAGGCCGTCACGGCCTCCTTCGGCTGCCAGCTCCAATACCAGGTGTCCTGGTGCCACGACACGAACGAAGGATCGTGCGGCCGCTTGACGAAGATCCCGCCGCCCCAGCACAGGATGTCCGGCCCGATGATGTCTTCGACCGCGTCGAGAATGCCGGGATGCCGCACGAGGTCGGCCAGCCACGGCATCAGGAGATGCGCCTTCGTCCTCAAGCGCCGGCTCGCCTTCTCGCCTGTCTCGGCCTCGAAGCGATCGACGCTGCGCATGCATTCCGACGCCTCGGCCTCGGTGACGGCGCGGACGGGCGAGAGGAAACCGTCCCGGCGATAGGAATCGATTTGGGCCGGAGTCAACGCCTTGGGCATCGCTCACATTCTCCGATCGGCACGGATCGCTTTTGCGACGAAGGAGGTTAGCGTCGCGGCCGTCCTGGCCCAAGTTCCAATTCGGCTGGCGTATCGCATGGCGATTGGCATGGACGGGCGACGCACGAATCATCTCGCGCAGATCGGAGGCGCGCCGCATCGTGACCCCCTCCCTACCCTCCCCCCTTTCCAGGGGGTTGTCGGGAAGATCAACGAACGATCATCCTCAGACCAAGTGGATCCTGCCAACGCATTTGATATGTGCCAGCAAGAAGGGCATATCGGCGCACAAGGTAGTCAACGGTGTCGTAGGCAAGCGGCTGACTTATCATCAACTTGATGGCCGTCAGAACAAAACTACAGCCTAAGCCTCCTTACCGACGCGGCTCCTACGAGCCGCCCAACCCGAGACAGTTACCTTTCGCTCTCTTTCCCGACGAGCCGGAGTCTTCACGCACGGTTACCGCAGGGCGTTTTGCATCCGCCGGATAATCTTGCCGCGGCGGCGCACAGTTTCTTCGGGGCTGTATTGGTCGTCTTTCGCGTCTGCTATTGGCTTTTGCCATTAGAATTATTGGCCTAACGCTAAAATCGCTTTGGTCACCGGCTCCGTTCGAATTGAATCGCGCGTCCACGCTACGCCTGCCACGCGATCAAGCTTAGCGACAGCATCCAAAAATATTTTTTCGGCACCATTCTCGTCCCAAAGCAGCTGCATCATCGCAGTGCAACGCTTTGTCATTTCATTGGAGTTCATGTATGGCAACGAGCGCGCGTCCATGAGAAGCCTAACGGTAAGCAAGATCTGATAGCGCGCGGCCTTATGCTTGGCATCAATTTTTCCAGTCTTAAAGAAACGCTCAAGCCTGTATAGAGTGAACGCTGCGACGTAGTAAAGTTCAGGCTTGTCAGTATCGACAAACATATCCTTGCCGACTTTTGCAGATAAGGCGCGAAAGTTTCTTGTCGTGATGTGAGGTTCGCCGAGAAACATTGCACCTACGGCGCGAACAAGATTTGGATGCGCGATGATACGAGCCTTCTCTATTTCTTGGCTGTCATATTGGTGTGGGCGGCGTTCATAGTAAATCCGTTGCTCAACTGGGAACGTCTTGAAATAGGATTCAATTTTTTTCGCGAAATCTTTCATCGCGAAAAACTGGTCCTCTCTTACCTCGGTCTGACGGTTAGTGGCTCGGATGACCGATTCAATAACTGTCTCGTCCTGGGTACAAATCAGGCGAAAGGGTATGCGCACGGAATCATTTAGAAGTGCTGCATTGTCGTGCAGAACGTGACTCGTTTGACATCCATTCACGACCTGAAAATCCCCCATTGTGAATTTATTGCCGGTTGTTCTGAGCATCCGCGCTATCATTGTCACTCCATTGTTCATCAGCACAAATCGGTCCCTGAAATCAGCGGAAAGCGTCGAGCGTATTTCCGAGTTGATTGGGTTGTACCCAATCCAATCTCTGATGTTCTCATAGAAAAGGCTCTTAATGATTGCGCCGTCACTGTCACAAACCAATTTCAGAAATTCTGTTGCCTTAAGAAGGCCGAGGTATGCTTCACTTACGCCGCTAACTTCTGGGACAACCACTTTCTGGTCAAAGACAAATTCGCGCGAAATAGCGTTCTTCGTTTGCCGGTATAAATTTTGAATCTGATCCGCACCGATGGGAATGAAATAGACCTTACTAAACATCCCTGTAGCTGTCAGATCGTTCACTTCTGTCTCTGCACGCACCTCAAGCGCTTTGTCGTTGTTCCATTTCCCGGTTGTGACGTAATAGAGGCAACACGATGGATTTCCAGGACGGAACTTCGCGCTTTTCGCATAAATCGCGCTCATGATGTCCGAATATGATTGCACCTCCTCGTTGCGAGGCAATTTTCCCTCGCCAAAAAAATCTTTCACGCCAAACCCAAACTTTCCGATCTTCCCCGTATCAAAATGAGGAGATCGTTCGGCTTGGACAAAAACGAATGTGACATCGAGATATCCGTTTACGGCTAGTAAATCCTCTATGGTATCGACATCGGTCACCAAATTGTTGTTAACGACAACTGCTATGGCATCGATACCAGTGTCATCACCTTTGCCGGTCACCAGATTTCCGGGGTCAAACGTTGTTTCGCTATAATGCCGCCTGACAGTGAGCCAAGCGGAAAAATGCTCGAAGCGATGATCCTCCTTCAAATTGGTAATTCCAAACTCTCCGCTAAATTCTGAAAGTAGAGCTTCAGTAATTTTATCCATGGTTGGCGCATCTCCTGCCTCAAGATACAGACGACGATTATCTAAACTGAAGGGCGCTCCGTTGGCGCGCTCACGTCGCACCCATGCCGCGCCGGACTATTGGTTCGGAATCTACCCCTGTGGGGCATTCAGTTAAAGTGACACCGCCCCTTGCACGGAGAGGGTAGGGAGCGGAACACGCAGGCAGAAATGCCGGTGGCGCGAATTAAAATTAAATATAGTGGTGGCCTCGCGGCTGGCAATTGGCTATGCCCGCCCTGGCCTCACGCTTCGACAGGCTCAGCATGAGGTGCTTCATACGTGCCCTCGTCCTAAGGCCTGCCTGAGGACGAGAACAATGCGCCGGGAGGAACGATTGGGCGATCTCGACGGCAAGAAGGTCATCATCATCGGGGGATCGACGGGCATCGGCTACGCGACCGCGGAGCTGGCGCTCGAACACGGCGCTGAGGTCGTCATCACCTCGCGCGATGCGGCGCGCGCCGACCGGGCGGTCGCCGAGCTCCGGGCGACGACCGGCAACAGCCAGTTGAACGGAGGCGTGGTCGAGATCACGAAGCGTGCGGCCGTCGCCGCTTTCCTCAAAAGCCAGGCGCCGTTCGATCACCTCGTGCTGCCGGGCTCGACCGTCCATCGCCTGAAATTCGACGACCTGCCGGAGAAGGAATCGCGCGAATCCTTCGACGGCAAGTTCTGGGGGCCGTTCTGGGCGGCCTATGACGGCCGCCGCCACATGCGCCGCGGCGGCAGCATCATCTTCTACTCCGGTGCGGCCTCGCGCCGTCCGCTCCAAGGCTATGTCGTCGGCGCCGCGATCGACGGCGCGATCGACGCGGCGACCCGCAGCCTCGCCTGGGAGATGGCGAAAGACGGCATCCGCGTCAATTGCATCTCGCCGGGCATCATCCTGACCGACATCATCCGGCGCGGGCGCACGCAGGCCGAGTTCGACGCGGTCATGACGCGCCATGCCGAGCGCGTGCCATTGAAGCGCGTCGGCGACCCCGAGGAATGCGCACGGGGTGCGCTCTATCTCATGACCTGCGGGTTCGTGACGGGCGAGGTGCTCGGCATCGACGGGGGCGCCGAATCGGCGCCCTAAGCATGGGGAGCGACGCATGGCGAAACACTACCTCTACGCCGTCACCGTCGAATGGACGGGGAACGAGGGCACCGGCACGAGCCATTACCGCGCCTTCAGCCGCGCGCATGAGATTCGTGTCGAGGGCAAGCCGCCCATTCCGGGATCGTCCGACCCCGCCTTCCGCGGCGATCCCCGGCGCTGGAACCCCGAGGATCTCCTGGTCGCCTCCCTCTCCGGCTGCCACATGCTGTGGTATCTCCACCTCGCTTCCGTCGCGGGCATCGTCGTCACGCGCTATCTCGACCGCGCCGAAGGCGTGATGAGCGAGGGCGGCGACGGCGGCAACGGACGGTTCGAGCGCGTCGTGCTGAAGCCCGAGATCACCGTCAAGCGCGGCGCCGACCTCGCCGAGGCCGCGCGTCTTCATCACGACGCGCATGTGAAATGCTTCATCGCCAATTCCGTCAACTTCCCCGTGACGCACGAACCGAGATTCGTCGAGGAGGCGTAAGCGCGATTCGACGACGCCGATCTCGCGCGGCCGGTGATCCCAGCTGGTTTAAATGTTGTGGTGACGAACGCCCGAGCGTCTCGTGTGAGAAACGACAGAAATATCCCGGTCAACTCCGGCCCTCATGCTTCGACAAGCTCAGCATGAGGCTTTTTGATTTGACCTCGTCCTGAGCCTGCCTGAGGACGAGGGGCAGAGAATGCATGATTGAATCAACCGGATTGAATCAACCGGCCCTTATCCATCGACGATAGCGGGTCCTAAGCGACCAGCGGGCCGTCCGTCTGTTTCGATGGACGCGGCGCCTGGTGCGCCTTCGGGCGGAAGGCGACGACGTTGGGATTGTCGATGGAGGCGAGAATGGCCCCGATCGCGGCCCGCACATCGCTGAGCGTCGGGTAATAGCCCGTGCAGGGCCGGCCATTCGGCGCCGTCGCGGGGTGAATGGCAAAGCCATCATAATCGAGCGGCATGCCGGGCCAGTAATACCACATCAGCCAGTAGCCCTGCTCGCCGCCGGGCTCCGCCGCGTAGAATGCGGCGTTGAAGCGATGGTCGCGATATTCGCCGTCATAGCGCAAGCCATCCCAGCTCGTGCGGAATTTCGGCACGTCGTCAAATCCATTCAATTCCGATGCGTATCGTGTGTCCACCGCGTGCCCTCATCTCGGCTGAATCGTTCGAATGCCTTGGGGTCACGATCCTGCAACGGTATGTTTAAGGGACGGTAAACGTGCCGCGAGCGCCGGCCTTGACGCGCGGCGCTAGGGGAGAGAGCGCTACAGCTTCTTGAACTTGGCGAGCGCGGCGGTGAAGGTGAGGCCGCGGCGGATCTCCTCGATCGCCTGCTTGTCCTGCTTGTCGAAGAGGCGTGCGGTGCGCGCGACCTTCTCCGCGACCTCATGCGGCACACAGACGACGCCCGTCGCATCGGCGCAGATGACGTCGCCCGGGCGCACCAGCACGCCGTCCATCTTCACCGGCACGTTGATCGCCAGCACCTTGATCCGCCCCTTGGCGGAGGTGGGCGTCACATGGCGCGAGAAGGCGGGGAAGGCGAATTCCTCGATCTCGTCGGCGTCGCGCACGCCGCCGTCGACGAGAAGGCCGGCGATGCCCTTCCGCCGCGCGGCGAACGACGCGATGCCGCCCCAGGTCGAGACCTGATGGCCGGCATTGTCGATGACGACGACGTCGCCCGGCTTCGCCTGATCGATGATGGCGCCGAGCTTGAAGTCGGCCCCGGTATAGCTGCCGTGAACACCCGTCACCTCCTTCGCGGTGAAGGCGGGCCCGACATAGCGCGCACCCGCCCATACGGGCCGGAGATTGGGCATGACGCCCGCGATGCCGAGATCGTCAAGCGCGTTGCCGATGGTGCTCGTGCCGATATTGCGGAAGGCCTTGATGATCGCCTTGGTCGGTCGCTTGATCGTTCCGGTTTCCATGTCGTCTCCCGCGCTTTTGTTGTTCGGATGATGCGAACGCCCGTCCTCGATCGTCGATCGGGTGCCAACCTTACCCTTCCTCGACCGCAGAATGCGTAAGAATAGGCCGATAGGCCCGGCTGACGCCTCCGGCCAAAGTGATCTAAATCAAGAAACGCTCCCGGCACATCCCATAAAGATATCGTTGTAATTCGCCCCTGAACCGAGGAGAAGGGCCGTGACGGATAGAACCGAGGCAGATCTCGCGACGCTGCGTACCGACGTCGCCCAGCTGCGCAAGGATCTCGCCAAGATCACCGAGACGCTCCAGGATGTCGCGCGTCATGGCGCCCAAACCGTGGCGGACAAGGCCAAGACGGCTGCGCAAAGCGTGACTCATGAGATCGAGGAGAGGCCTCTCACGGCCGTCCTGACGGCGTTCAGCGTCGGGACGATCCTTGGGATGTTGTTCAGCCGCCGCTCATAAACGAGTGCCGCGAGGCGCCGTCTCCGGATTCGATCGACGAGGGTCGAGATGACGAGCTACCTGTCGCGCCTGATATTCGTCCTGGTCGGATGTATTGCCGCTGTTCTCGTCCTGCTCGTCGGATACGGATTTCTCTCTGCCGCGGCCTATCTCGCCCTTCTCGATGTCACGACGGCCCCCATCGCGGCCCTCGTCTGCGGGCTCGTCACGCTCCTGCTTGCGGTCTTGATCGCTCTCTCGATGCGATGGGCGACGGCGGGACGGGGTCTCCATCCCAAGCGAGGCTTCGGCAAGAATGGCGCCCTGCGCCCGTCCGGCGAGGCCGAAATGGCGGCCGAGGTGGGCGGTATCGTCGGCGAAGAAATCGCGTCTCTCGTGCGCGCGCATACCGGCGCGGCCGTGGCGGTCTCGCTCTTGGCGGGGCTTGCCGTCGGCGTGAGCCCGCGTCTTCGGCGGACGTTGCGCGAGCTGCTCTGAGACCGACACGCCGCCGGCCCGCACCCGCTCGCATCGAACCTCTCGAAACCCGAGACGCCCTGGCCCGCCTATCCGTTGGCGATCACGCGATCGACGAGCATCCGGCGGATGCGGTGGATCTTGTCTTCGACGTGGCAGACCGGGCCCGGTTCCGCCAGGGGGTTTTCGAGCCCGCGCTGCTGATGCGGGAGCAGTGCCGCATCCTCCCCCATCACCCGGTCCCAGCGCGTGTAATAGCGCTTGGCGACCTCCTCGAAATCGGGACGGGCACATGTGTCCTTGGGGAAGCAGCCGACCTGCACCACCTTCGTCCGGTTGACCGCGATCGGATAGATCTCGAGGAACCACATGCAGTCCTGGTGGCAGCTGATCATGCCGGCCGGAAACATGCAGCCGGAATAGGTGCCCTTGGCGAGCTTCTCCGGGAGATGCGGCGCGAAGGGAAATCCCGTGTCCCCATGGAGGAGTGCGCGCGAGCCCTCATGGCTCATGAACATGAAGACGGTCTCGCCCACCCCGCGGTCAGCAGCGATATTCACCATCGAGGCCCCCGGCTTCTGCCCGAGGAAGCCGACGGGCTGCTGGTAGACCGACCGGAGATGCACGACGGGCGTGTGGTAGTACTCGAGGAAATTCTCGACCTGGACCTTCCAGTTGCAGGCGATGTCGTATTCGCGCCGGAAGGTCGGGCGCATGTCCTCGAAGCGATAACCGCCGAGCCGCGCCGGCAGGTCGCCAAGCTGGTCCGCAAGCGACAGCGCATCGGAATCGAACGAGATGAACATGAACCCGGCCCAGCTCTCGACCCGGATGGGGATCATGCCGTAGCGCGACTTCTCGAAGCCCTTCGAATCCTCCATGTCCGACGCGCCGATGAGCGCGCCGTCGAGCCCATACACCCACGCGTGGTAGGGACATTTGATCGCGCGGCAATTGCCCGCGCCCTCTTCGAGCAGTTTCGCGCCGCGGTGGCGGCAGGTGTTGGCGAAGGCGCGGATCGCGCCCTCGCGGTCGCGCAGCACGATGACGGGGATGCCCGCGAATTCGAAGGCCACGTAGTCGCCGGGATCGGGGACCCGCTCGACCCGGCCGATGAAATTCCAGCAGCGCTTGAAGACTCGCTCGACTTCGCGCGCGAAGAATTCGGGTGCGGCGTAGCACCAGGGCGGCAGCGACCGGGCGCCAGCCTCGTCGGCCGAGAGGCGCGCCTGCGCGTAATGGGCGGGATCGAAGAGGTCGAGCGGCATCGGCGTCCCTCGTCTTGGGCTAATCGAGATTAGCAACAGCGCTTGCCGGCCGCGAGTCCCGATCGCTCTCGTCCGTATCGCATTGAAAGTCGAATCGTCCTCACCGGGCGCGCGGACGGCTGCTAACATACCTGAGGGGAGCGTTGATTAGAGAGATGGCGATACTTCTCGACGGCGGCATGGGCGGGGAGCTGATGAAGCGGGGGTGGGATTCCCCGACCATCTGGTCCGCGCGCGCATTGATCGAAGCGCCTCACATCGTGCGCGATCTCCACCGCGAGTTCATCGATGCCGGTGCCGCAATCATCACCACGAGCAACTATTCCTGCACGCCCAAGATCCTCGCGCGCGAAGGCCATGGCGGCCGCGTGGCGGAGCTCGTGGCGCTTGCCCGCGACGTCGCGAACGAGGCGCGTCGCGGACGCTCCGATGTCAGGGTCGCGGGCTCGCTTCCCCCGCTCGTCGGCACCTACGACCCCGCGCTCGTCGAGCCCGAAGCGACGATGCGCCCTGTCTATGACGAGATCGCCGGCACGCTCGCCCCCGGCGTCGATCTCATCCTCTGCGAGAGCATGACGACGGGCATCGAGGCGCGCGTCGCGGCCGAGGCCGCGGCGGCGGCGGGACGGCCCGTCTGGGTGTCCTACATCCTCATGGATTCCGCATCGAACCGCATCCGCTCCGGCGAGACGATCGCCGAGGCGATCGCGGCGCTCGACGGCGTCGCGGTCGAGGCGGTGCTTTTCAATTGCTGCTCGCCCGAGGCGATCGGCGCGGCCCTGCCGGAGGTGAAGCGCCGGACGGCGCTCCCGACCGGCGGCTACGCGAACGCCTTCCGGCCCATCCCCGATCGCTACAACCGCGAGCGCGACGGACGGCGCAGCTTCCGCGACGACGCCGATCCCGCGGCCTATGCGCGCGCGGTCGGAGCCTGGCTCGCGGCGGGTGCCGACATCGTCGGCGGCTGCTGCGGCACGGGGCCCGCGCATATCCGCGCGATCGCATCCGTCATGGGACAAAATTGAACCGCCCAACGACACGCCCCCGCCAACCCCCGCGATATTCGAGACGATGCCCGACATGATCTTCGCCGACGACTTCAGGGACGAACCCTATTGGTGGGACGCTGCCCCGCGCCCCGTCTGGCCCGAGCGGCCCTTGCCGAGCCATGTCGACGTTGCGATCGTGGGCTCCGGCTATACCGGGCTTTCGGCCGCGCTCACCCTCGCGCGGAACGGGCGCGAGCCCTTCGTCTTCGAGGCGGGCGCCGCCGGCGAGGCCGCCTCCACGCGCAGCGCCGGGCATGTCGGCCGCCAGCTCAAATGGAGTTTCGGCGAGCTCGTCGAGAAGTACGGTGAGGTGAGCGCCGCGCGCTTCTACCGCGAGATGGGCGTCGCGCAGGACTATCTCAAATCGCTCATCGAAGACGAGCAGATCGCCTGCCAGTTCACGATCTCGAACCGCTATCTCGCGGCCCACAGCGCGCACGCCTACGAGAAGCTCGCGCGATCGGTCGAGCCGCTTCGCCGCGACATCAAGCTCGAGACGACCATGGTGCCGCGCGACGAGCAGCACAAATACGTCGGCTCCGACGGCTATTACGGCGGCCAGGTCGTCCACGGCACGGGCATGCTGCACGCGGCCCTCTATCACCAGGGCCTCTTGGAGCGCGTGCTATCCGCGGGCGTTCCGATCGCACCCCATACGCGCGTCGCCGACATCGCGCGCGACCAGTCGCGTTTCATCGTCTCGACCCCGCGCGGGCGCGTCATCGCCAAGGCCGTGATCGTCGCGACGAACGCGCATACCGGCGCCGACGGCAACGTGATGCGGCACTTCCGCAAGCGCCTCATCCCGATCAAGACCTATATCGCCGCGAGCGAGCCCCTGCCGAAGGTGCGGCTCGAGCGAATCATCCCCTCCGGCATCCCCGTCATCGACACGCACAAGGTCGTGTTCCACATCCAATGGACGCCCGATGCGACGCGCATTCTCATCGGCGGGAAGGCCGGCCGCGATTTCGGCGGCGTGAGGGGTGCGGCCGAGGCGCTCTATCGGCATTTCACCGCCCTCTTCC
>JBGPGW010000094.1:0-11489 GCA_041484095.1 Alphaproteobacteria bacterium
CACAGAGCCATTTGAGGAACAGGTGCGATTTGTTGCGGACCGCACCTTTCAGCGTGCCGCCTTCATGCGCCTCGAACGCCGCGAGAGCGCGTCGATTGCGCTCGACCTCCTCGGGCGCGAGAACGGCCACGGGGGAGAAATATCCGTGGTCGTTGAATTGGTTCACGGCCGCTTGGGAAAGTCTCTTTGGCATGGCGTCTGCTCTCAGTGGTGAATCATGGGCGCATGTTGAATTGGCCGAATAGGTTCAGGTGCCGCTCTTGCGCAGCGCAGGGCCGCTCGTCTCCGGTTTGGCTAGCTCGGGGATCGGGCTGTTGTAGTGTGGCAGCGTCTCTTCGCGCGGCGTCCATCGTCCCGCGGCCGTGAGGCTCTTCACGTGGTCGGTGATCTCGCCCAAGGTCGCGAACCACACCTGTCCCTTGGACTGCATGTACTCGATCAGCCCGATGACGGCGTCGAGCCGCGACAGCCGGCCGCTCACGAAGGGGTGCCAGACGCTGACCCACAGCGCGCCGTGGCGCCAAGCCGAATCGAACTCGGCCCGAAACACCTCGATCGCCCGGCTCGGCGGCGAGATCGGCATCTGGTGCCGGAAGTCGCGGTTGTGCACGTAGTGCGGCCAGTCGTCGAGACACCACTCCGTCGGCAACTCCAGGAGGCTGCCTGTCTTGTGTCGAAGCAGATAGGGGATGTCGTCGCCCATCAGCGAGGAATCGTAGGTGAAGCCTTCCGCGATGAGATAGCCGAGCGAATGCTTCGAGAATGCGAAGCTCGGCGCGCGCCAGCCGCGCGGCCGCACGCCGGTGTGGCGCCGAAACGCCTCGATGCCCCGGCGCAGGCAAGAAAGCTCATCCTCCGGTGACAGCTCGTTCGGCCGTTCATGGAGGTAGCCGTGGAGCGCCAGTTCATGCCCGCCTTCGATGAGCGCGTCCATGCTGGCCGGGAATTTCTCGATGCACCAGCCGGGGACGAAGAAGGTCTGCTGCATCTCGAGACGCTTCAAGAGCTTCACGAGGCGCGGCACGGCGACCGCCGCGTCGTAGCGCGTCTGGGACTGGGAGGCCACCAGATTGTCCGCTTTGTCCGGATTGTAGTAGTTGAGGCCGCTGTCGCAATCGACGTCCCAGGTGATCGCGACCGCGCACCGTGCGCCATTGGGCCAGGGGATCGGGTTGTCGAGCATCGGGAGCCTCGCCGGGGTCGCTGTCGTAAGGACTCTGCAAGAAGGCAGTCCGCGCCGCAAGGGGCGGGCCGTTCCGCGCCGGGCTCTGGCATCAAGCGACCGAATCGAACTACGCTCTGGGCGGAAGGGGCTCGGCGATCTCGACCCCCGCCATCCGGAGGACTACGTCCATGCTCCTCACCCTCGACAAGCGCCGCTTTCACTACGACCTCATCGGCCCCGAACGCGGTCCGGCCGTCTGCCTCACGCATTCGCTTGCCTCCGATGGCGGCATGTGGGCGGAGCAGATGCCGCCGCTGATCGCGGCGGGTTTCCGCGTGCTGCGTCTCGATATGCGCGGGCATGGCGGCAGCGATCCCGTCCCAGGGGACTACACCATGGACGCGCTCGCCGCCGATGTGGGCGCCGTGCTCGATGCGCTCGCGATCGACAGGGTCCATTTCATCGGGCTGTCGATCGGCGGCATGATCGGGCAGGCCTTCGCCATCCGGCACGCGCCGCGCCTCGTCTCGGCGATGCTGTGCGACACGCTGCCGGCGACCCCGCCGGGTGCCAAGGAGGTCTGGGCGCCACGCGTCGAGGCCGTGAGCCGCGCGCAATCCGTCGCCCCCCTTGCCGACAGCACGATCGAGCGATGGTTCACCGACGCCTTCAAGCCCCGCAACCCCGTCCGCTGGCGCCAGATTCGCGACACGATCGCATCGACGACGGCCGAGGGTTATCTCGGCTGCAGCGCGGCGCTCCAGAATTTCGACTTCGTGCCGAAGCTGCCGGCGATCAAGACGCCCGTTCTCGTCGTGTGCGGATCGGACGATCCCGGGACGCCGCCGGCCGACAACAGGCGGCTCGCGTCCCTCATCCCCGGCGGGCGTTACGAGGAAATCGCGAATGCGCGCCATTTCCCGAACGTCGAGCATCCCGAGGCGTTCAACGGGATCATGATGGCGTGGCTCGGCGCGCGGCGGTAGGCGCGACAGCGCGTCGCGGCTTCAGCGCGGAAAGACGAACCCCATGACCTCGATCATGATCTGGGCGGAGAGGAGCGCCGTGATCTGCGAGGGGTCGAGGCTCGGGTTCATCTCGACCATGTCGAATCCGACGGTGCGATTGCGCTGACAGATCACGTCGAGAAAATAGCGCGCCTGCTCGAAAGTCAGCCCGCCCACCTCCGGCGTTCCGGTCCCGGGCGCTATGGCCGGGTCCATGCCGTCGATGTCGAAGGTGATGTAGACGTCCTCCCCCTGCGGCAGCGCGGCCGCGAAATGCTTCGCACCATGCTCGTGCACGTCCCAGGCCGGTATGACGAGATTGCCGTCCCGCTCGCTGGCTTCGAGGTCTTCCTGTCGCGTCCGGAGGCTTCGGATGCCGATCGCGACGACCTTCTTCACCCAGGGCAGCTCACGCACGCGCCGCAGCACGTTTCCGTGCCCGTAGCGGACGCCCATCGCTTCGTCGCGATAGTCGATATGGGCATCGAACTGGACGACGGTGATCGGCGCCGAGCCCTCATAGGCGCGCAGGACCGGAAAGGTGATGGAGTGATCGCCGCCCATGATGAATGGAAGGGCCTTGTGGTCCCGGATGGCGCGCGTCGATTCCGTGATGAGGTCGAAGTTCTGTTCCCACAGCAGCGGAACGATGTCGACATCGCCGCAATCCGCCAATGAGCATATGCCCTTCGTGCGCCGCGTGCGCAGGTCCCAAAAGCCCGGCCGCCCTTCCGCCGCGACGGAACTGAAGCGCACGGACATGTCGCGTATGGCGCGCGGTCCCCATCGCGTGCCTGAGCGAAACCCCGCCCCCTGATCGAACGGCACGCCGAGCACGCCGATGTCGGCCGACCAGTCTTGATCGAGGCGCACGAGGGCGCTCTTCGCGAAGGTCGCGGGGCCGAAGCAGGAAAGTCCGAGGGCCTTGTAGTTGGACATGAACGGAAGCCTCCATCATGACGGAAGGGAGCGATGGTAGCGGCGCGCGACGAGACGGCCAACGCGCTTGGCCCTCTCGTGAGTATCCTCAGGCGTAGAGAAGCCACTCCCGCAGCAACGCGGTCACGGCGTGCGGCCGCTCGAGCGGGATATAATGCCCGCTCTCTTCGATCGGCACATGGCGCGCGCGGCTTATCCCGTGCTCGATCTCCTCGGAGAGAGCGGGCGGAAGAACGCGGTCCTCCCGGCCGGAAAGGATCAGCGTGGGGCATTCGATCGAGCGGAGCGACGGGCGGCCGTCCGGCCGGCCCATGCAGGCGCGGTGCTGGCGCGCGAAGACCGCGGGGCCCTGGCGGAGCGCCATGGCGAGGATTCCGTCGACCAGCGGGGTCTCGGCCATGCGCTCGGGATGGATCATGAAGGCCATGTCCTCGCGGATCACGCGTTCGAGCCCGCCGCTCTCGGCCGCATGCGCGATGTGGGCACGCCGTTCTTCGCGCCGGGTCTCCGTGTCGGGCCGGCTGGAGGTGCAGAGAAGCGCCAATTTTCGGACGCGCGCCGGGGCCCGCCGCATGATCGCGAGCGAGACATAGCCGCCGAGCGAGAACCCGGCGAGTGCGAAGCTGTCGGGCGCATGGTCGAGCACCGTCTCGGCCATCGCTTCGACCGTCTCCTGCCCCGTGATGTCGGCCACGATCGGGCGGGCGATGTCGGCGAGGAAGGTGGCCTGGTGCGCCCAGAGATAGGCGTCATCCATCAAACCCGGAACGAACACGATCGGCTGCCGCTCCACCATGCAAGAACCCTTCGCTACGGGATCGAGACCGCGATCCCTGCGGGAATAGGCGCCCTCTCCTTATCGCATGCAGATCGGAGCGGCGTTCGCCTATCATAGCGATGCCGGCCCCGTGCCGCGAAGGGTTGAGCGATGATGTCGAGACTGCCGAGCCATATTCTTCTTCCGCTGATCGTCGCATGCGCCCTGTTCATGGAGAATCTCGATTCGACGGTGCTGGCGACGTCGCTCCCGGCGATCGCCGTCTCGTTCGGCTCGAATCCCTTGCGCCTCAACCTGGCGATCACGGCCTATCTCATCAGCCTTGCCGTCTTCATTCCGATCAGCGGGTGGATGGCGGACCGCTTCGGCGCGCGCCGCATATTCTCCTCCGCGATCGCCGTTTTCACCATCGGCTCAATCGCATGCGCTCTCAGCGATACGCTGTGGGAACTCGTGCTCTCGCGGATATTGCAGGGCCTTGGCGGCGCGATGATGGTCCCGGTCGGCCGGCTCGTGCTTCTGCGATCTGTTCCCAAGGCCGATTTCGTGCGCGCCATGTCGTATCTGACCGTTCCGGCCCTGATCGGCCCGATCCTTGGCCCGCCGCTCGGCGGCTTCCTCACCACCTACGCGTCGTGGCGGTGGATCTTCTGGATCAACGTGCCGATCGGCCTGCTCGGCATCGTGCTCGCTCAGGTGTTCATCGATGATTTAAGGGAGAGCGATGTTCCTCCGCTTGACCTATTCGGGTTTGTCCTCGCGGCGGTCGGGTTGATGGGGCTCGTCTTCGGCTTTGAGGCGATCGGGCGCAATATCCTGCCGGCTCCCGTCGTCGCCATTCTCCTTGCCGCGGGCGCCGCGGCCACTGCTCTGTATGTGCGTCATGCGCGGAGGGCGGCGCACCCCGTCATCAGACTCTCTCTCCTTCGCTATCCGACATTGCGCGCGAGCATCGGCGGCGGATTCCTCTTCCGCGTCGGCGTGGGCGCGGTACCGTTTCTGCTGCCGCTGATGTTTCAGATCGCGTTCGGCCTGTCCGCATTTCAATCGGGCATGTTGACGTTCGTGGCGGCGATCGGCGCCGTCACGATGAAAATCGCGGCCGCGCCGATCTTGCGGCGCTTCGGTTTTCGGTCGGTCCTGATTGGAAGCGCTTTGATCAGCGGCGTCTTCCTGGCGGCGAATGGCCTTTTCCGTCCTGACACGCCCCACGCGATTATTCTGGCGACGCTCTTGCTGGGCGGGTTCGTCCGGTCGCTTCAATTCACGAGCGTCAACATCGTCGGTTTCGCCGACATCCCGCGGAATGAGATGAGCCAGGCCACGAGCCTGTCAGGCATGGCGCAGCAACTGTCCCTGAGCATCGGGGTTGGCACGGGCGCGTTCATTCTGCACCTCACGGCGGGTGCGAGCGGCGACGCAAAGCTGTCCGCGATCGATTTCATGCCCGCGTTCTTTGCGATCGGGGCGATCGCCACGCTCGCGGCGCTCATCTATCGTCGATTGCCGGGCGATGCGGGACGAGAAGTCTCGGGCCACCGGCAGGCGCTGCCGACCTCGCCCGAGGCGTCCGAGCTGCGCGTCGGCGAATAGGCGTCCGTTCAGCGTTGCGAATCGAGGTGGTTGCGGGCGACGTAGAAGGGCAGCGACGCCTTCGGCAAGCGCTCGCCGCCGCGAATGAGATCGGCCGCCCGCTCCGCCAGCATGAAGGTCGGCGCGTTCGTGTTGGCGCTGGGTTCGCTTGGGAATGCCGACGCGTCGACGACGCGGAGATTCTCGACACCCCTCACCTTGAGATCCGGCGTGCTCACGGCGCCCTGGTCGTTGCCCATGCGGCATGTGCCGACCGGGTGATAGCCGCTTTCCGCATGGGCGCGGATATATGCGTCGATCTCGGAATCGGATGAGAGGCTCATGCCCGGTGTCACCTCGCGTGCCCGGAACGGGTCGAATGCGCGTTGGGCCGCGACTTCCATGCTGAGCTTGAAGGCATTGCGCATGTCGACCACGTCCTCGGTCGTGGCGAGGTAGTTCGGATCGATGAGGGGTGCATCGAGCGGGTCACCGCTCCGGAGCCGGACCGTCCCCCGGCTCGTGGCGCGCAATGTGCCGACGCCGAAATTGTAACCGTGGTGCTTGCTCGGCTTCCAGCTCTCGAGCAGGAGCGGCCTGAAGTGGATCTGGGCGTCCGGATGCGCGATGCCGGCACGGCTCCTGAGGAACGCGCCGACCTCGATATGATTGCTCGCGGCCGGCCCGCCATGCGTGAGGAACCACTCGAGACCGGCCAGCACCATTCTCGGGCCGCGCGCATAAGGATTGAACGAGCACGGAATCTTCGATGCGTACTGGACCATCATGTACATGTGGTCCTGAAGATTCCCGCCCACGCCGGGACTGTCGGCGATCACGGGGATGTCGTGCCAGCGGAGATGGTCCGCGGGGCCGATGCCCGACAACATCAGAAGATGCGGGGAATGAAAGGCGCCGCCCGACAGGATGATCTCGCGCGCCGCTCCCGCTTTGATCCGAGAATTGCCCGTGACGTATTCGACGCCCACCGCGCGCTTGTGCTCGAACAGGATCCGCGTCGCGAAGGCTTTCGTTTCGATCTGGATCCGCGCGGCGGATGCTGAGCGCCGCAAATAGGCGTGCGCGGCATTGGCGCGCACGCCGCCATCGATGTTCATGTCCCAGGAGCCGAAGCCTTCCTGTTGATGGCCGTTCACGTCCTCGGTGAAGGGATAGCCGGCTTCTTCGCCCGCGAGAAGAAATGCCGCATCGATGGGATTGGACGCGACGCCTTTTCTCACCGCGATCGGGCCGCTGTCGCCGCGGTATTCGCTGGGCGTGGCGAGGTAGTGTTCGCTTCGCCGGAAATAGGGCAGCACGTCGCCATAGGACCACCCTTCGGCCCCCTCGGCCGCCCAGCGGTCGTAGTCGAGCGCGTGACCGCGCAGGAACACCATGCCATTGATCGAGGACGAGCCGCCAAGCACGCGACCCCGGGGCTGAAAGACCGAGCGGTTGTTGAGCGTCTTCTGCGGCACGCTGGCGAAGGCCCAATTGAAGGGGCCGCCCTCGTAGTTTCGTCCGATGGCGCTTGGGATCCGGATCGTCCAATGGCGATCGGACGCGCCCGCTTCGAGAAGCAGAATCCGCACGTCCGGCGTTTCGGCAAGGCGCGCCGCGACCACGCATCCGGCCGTCCCGCCCCCGATCACGATGTAGTCGTAGGTTTTCAACCGCTCGCTCCTCGCCCCGGCAATGTTGTCGGAAGACAAGCTCCGCCGCCAGCCAGTTCTGTGAATGATTAGAGCAATCGCCGCCCTTCGGCAATTTGCCAGGCGGCGAGGCCGGGGAGTCCCAGCGCGATCTCCCGCACCCGCTTGCCCAAAGCAATCACGAGCGAATCGGCTGGGGTGATGCCGAACAGCGATCCGAAGACGACATAACTGCTTTCGAGCACGCCGATGGCGCCCGGCACGAGGAATGCGACCGCGCGCACGCCCGCGCCGAGGCTTTCGAGAACGAACGCCTCGGCGAGCGTCACCGGCTTGCCCAGGAAATACATGAGAAGCCAAATCTCTCCCGTGCCGGCCGCCCAGCCCGCGAGCCGCCAGAGAGTGGCGCGCGCGAACTCGGCCTTCCTCGCATAGATCGCGCGTACGACGTCGTCGACTTCCGAAACCCTGGAGGCCATGTGCGTCAGCTTGTCGGTGCGGAGGAACCGGCTTGCAGAATGCGCCATCCGTCCAAAGATTCCGCGGAGCTGGACGAACAGGAATGCGAATGTGGCGCCGAGAACGATGACGAGCCCGATCAGAATGCCCATGACGGGCTCGAGCACTTCGGGCTCCGTCGACAGGCTGACCAGGAGGGCCAAGCCAAGCACGATGAACGTGAGCTGGGTCAGCACGCCGACGGTGAGGTCTACGACCATGGTCGCGGCGCTCAACGGGCCCGGCGTGCCCTTGATGAGGATAAGGTGTGCGCACACGACGTCGCCGCCGACCTGCCCGACGGGCAGGAGGCTGTTGATGCTCTCTCGAATCCAACGCGCCCAGGTCAGCGTCGCAAGGCCAGGCCGCCGATCGCGCGGAAACATCTCCCGCCAGGACAGCGTGCTGAGAAACATGGGCACGAGGTGGAACGAGGCCACGATCACCAGGCCCCAGCCGATCGTAGCCATGGCCGTGAGCACGGTCGTAACGCCGGTATCGGCGATCAGATAGACGGCAAGGGCGATCCCGAGAAAACCGGTGATGTACAGCGCTGTCTTGATTGGCGGGCCCTCGGGATTCCGTCGCGCGGCCGATGATTGTGCGGCTTGCGGGGTCGATACCCGCCTCTTAGTGTTCGGTTTCTAAGCTGCGTCCCCATGACTGTCAAACCGCCCCGCCCATGACCGATCACGCCATCGAAGAAACCGGGCAGCGCCAAGCCACGACGGCGCGGCTTGTGGTCGATGTGCGCGAAGCCGCGACCGGCGGCGCCGATATCGGCCGGGCGGTCCTGGGCCTGCCCTTGCTCCGCCGGACGGCGTTGGCCGCATCGCGCAGCGGCTTCGCCGAGATCGTCGTATTGATCGATCGAGAGGGTAGGGAACGCGCGCTCTCGCTGCTTCGGGGCGTTCCGGGCGTCGCGGTTTGGGAGACCCTGCCGCGCGGCGGCATGGAATCGAAACCGACGGCCTACGTGCCGGCACGCATTCTCGGCGAGCGCGAATGGCTTGAACCCCTGGTCCGGCACGCGGTCGCGGATCGCGCGTGTTCGAGCGCGCCGGGCGGCGTCGTTCTCTGCGGCAGGGATGTTGCGTTGGACCGGCTGCCGGAATGTGGCGGGATCGATCGGGCGTCTCAGGCTCCGGCGCTATCGCCGCCGCCGCTCGCAATCGTGACGGACGCCGATTTGAAAATCGCCGAGAAAAGGCTCTTGCACGCCTTGCGCAAGGATACCGATGGGTTCATGGCGCGCCTGGCGGAGCGGCCGATCTCGCTCGCGATTACGCGCCACCTTGCCGCGACCTCCCTGTCGCCCAACTGGATGACGATCGTCTCCGTGCTCGTCGGCCTCGTGGGCGCGCCGTTTTTTCTTTCGGCCGCGTGGTTATGGCAGACGGTCGGCGCGCTTCTCTTTCTCGCGCACTCGATTCTCGACGGATGCGATGGCGAGCTGGCGCGGCTCAAATTCCAGGAATCGCGGTGGGGCGGCATCCTCGATTTCTGGGGCGACAATGTGGTGCACGTCGCGGTGTTCGCCTGTCTTGGCGTCGGTTGGAGTCTTGCCGAGGGAGCCATGTGGCCGCTTCTTCCGGGTGCGGCGGCGGCGGGTGCGACGCTCGCCTCCGCCGGATTCATCTATTTCTACGTCATGCGTCGCAAGAGCGATGCGGGGCCGCTTTACACCTCGGTCTCGCGGGAGCCGGCGCGCCCGCTCAGCCGTCTTCCCGATTCGCTTTCGCGGCGCGATTTCATCTACCTCGTGCTGCTGCTGTCCATCTTCGGCAAAGCCACATGGTTCCTCGCGGCCAGCGCCGTGGGAACGCCGATATTCTTTATCCTGCTGATCGTGGCCGCCACCCGCGCGCGCTCAGGCCTCGCGCGCGGCTGACGGAAGCGACTGGGGCGCGCCGTCGGCAGCCGCCGACCTCTTGGTGCCCTCGATAAGCCGGGCGCACAGGCTGGCCTCGTCCAGATTCGCGGCCTTGCTTGGGTTTTCCGTCCGTATGGCGGCCAAGAAATCCTCGACCACGCCACGGAACCAATCGGGATGATGGGAGCCTTCCTCGAGCCCCGGCGCGTAGCTCCGGGTCTCCGGCGTCCGCCCGGCCCGCTCGAGGGTGAGCGCCGCGCCGTCCAGCGTGAGCCGGCCATCCCTGCCGGTGATAGCAATGCGGTTCTGGCGCCGGTCGGCCGCCCAGGTGAGAAAGATCTCGGCCTCGACATCCCGCGCGCCAAGGAGGACGGTCGCCGTATCCTCGATCTGATCGGGGGCCGCGCCGCGGTTCTCCAGCCGGCCCGACACGCGCGTGGGCGCGGTGCCCATCCACCCCGTGACGCAGTAGAGCGCGTGCCAGCCGTGATCGACGAGAATTCCGCCGCCGGCGATCTCGGCATTGGTCCGCCAGTTCGCGGCGCCGTTGGTGGTGACGGTGACGGCGGGCCGGGTGCGCAACGTGGCCCACTCGATCCGCCGCGCCGGACCGATTGCGCCGTCGGACAGCGCGGCCGTGATCGCCCGCACGCCCGGCGCATTCCGCCAGTTGTGGACGGTGTGGACCGCCAGCCGCCGGCGATGCGCGAGATCGGCGATGCCGTCGACATCGTCGGCGCGCGTGACAAGCGGCTTCTCGCACAGGACATGAACGCCGCTCTCGAGCGCCAGACGGATCAATCCCGCATGACTCGCGGGCGGCGTGGCGATATCGACGAAATCGAGATCGCCGCGCCGCAGCAGATCATGGACCGACGCGCACCACGCGACCTCGTGCGGCGAATCCCGCAGTTCCGATCGCCGCGCGGCGTCGGCGTCGGTCGCAGCGACGATCCTGACATCGGATCGGGCGAACCATCCCGGCAGGTGACCGTTTACCGCCACATTGCCGAGGCCGATGATCGCGCCCCGGAGGGCGCGATCAGTCAAGGTTGAAGTCCCGCGCGATCGCGGCGAAGGATTCGTCGAGGATGGCGACGCCCTGGCGCGCCTCGTCCTCGGTGAGGACGAGCGGCGGGTTGATCCGAATGATGTGGGAGTAGGACATGGTCAGGAGCCCGCGGTTGAGGGCTTCGTGAAACAGCCGGCGGGTGATTTTCTTGTCGAGCGGTTCTTTCGTCGTGCGGTCGCTGACCATCTCGACGCCGACCAGCAGCCCGCGTCCGCGCACGTCGCCGATGAACCGATATTTTTCCTGAAGTTTCTTCAGCGCATCGAGCATCACGCGGCCGACGCGCGCGGAGTTCTCGACCAGCCGTTCGGCCTGGATGGTCTCGATCGAGGCAAGCCCGGCCGCGGCGGCGAGCGGGTTGCCGCCGTAGCTCGACGAGCTGCCGCTCGGGTCGCTGAAGGGCTTGCTCGCCGCGAGCGTCGGTGTCGTCGCGATTCCGCTCAATGGAAATCCGCCGCCCATGCCCTTGCCGATGGTCATCACATCGGGCTCGAGTCCGACATGCTCGCTGACCCACATCGCGCCCGTGCGCCCGAAGCCCGTGAGGATCTCGTCGGCGATGAGCAGCGCGTCGTTCTCATGCGCGATGTCCTTGACCGCGTGCAAAAAGTCGTCGGGCGGAATGACGTTGCCGGCCGTCCCCTGAATGGGCTCGATGATGATCGCCGCGACCTCGGCCTGGGTCTCGTTGCGAATCTTTTGGCGAAGATGGTCGGCGCAGGCGAGGCCGCATGAGGGATAGCTGAGCTTCCAGGGGCAGCGGTAGCAGTTCGCGTAAGGCGACATATGCATGCCGGGCGGAAACGGGCCCTGATGGTTGCGGAAGGCGCCGCCGAGCAGACCGACGGTGCCCTTGGTCTTGCCGTGAAAGCCGCCCCAGAAGCCGACGAACTCCCACTTGCCGGTGGCGGACTTGGCGAGCCGGAACGCCGC
>JBGPGW010000095.1:0-11462 GCA_041484095.1 Alphaproteobacteria bacterium
CCGTCACGCTCGATGTAAGTCAGGCCTTTGTATTTCCTCGAAATTCGACGAAATAGGGCCGACCCCGCGCGTTGCGGGGGCCGGTGTCTTCTGCCATGATCCGCCGCATGAGAACCATTCAACAACCGACGCGAGGTGCGTCACATGGGTAGTTTCAGTCTTTGGCACTGGCTTATCGTGCTGGCTGTCGCCCTTCTGCTTTTCGGCGGCGGCGGCAAGATATCCAAAATCATGGCCGACATGGGCAAGGGCGTGAAAGGCTTCAAGAAAGGCCTGAAGGAAGATGGCGAGGGCGACCAGCCGCCATCCGCTCCGACAGCCCTCGGCTCGGGTGGCCCCGATGCCGCCAGCACATCGTCCGTCCGCAAGGACGAGACGGTCAAAACCTGAGCGCGCGGCAGCCGCAGGGTCGCGGCCTGACGCGGCACCATCGCCATGTTCGATATCGGTTGGTCTGAACTGCTGCTGATCGCGGTCGTGGCCCTCGTGGTCCTCGGTCCCAAAGACCTGCCGAAGGCGATGCGCTTCTGCGCGCACTGGGTGCGCAAGGCGCGCGGGATGATGCGAGAGTTCCAGGGTCATGTCGACGAGATGATGCGGGAGTCCGAGCTCGACGAGGTGCGGAAGGAAATCGACAAGATATCGACGGGCGATCTCGGGCGGGAGATCGAGCGCACCATCGACCCCGGCGGCGAGATCAAATCCGCGCTCGACGTCGACCCGGCGCCGCCTGCCGAATCCGTCCCCGCCGCACCCACGGCGCCCCCGCCCGCGGCGGAAGCGCTCGCGGAGCCCACGCCGGAATCGGGAACCCAGCGCGCCAACGCCTGACGCATGACGCCTGACGCATGACGGAGGAACACGACGACACGCGCATGCCGCTGCTCGAGCATTTGGTCGAGCTGCGCAATCGCCTGATTTACGCCCTCATCGCTTTCATCATCGCGTTCGTCGTGTGCTTCTACGTCGCAGAAGACATCTTCGCCTTCCTGGTTCATCCGCTTGCGGTCAAGCTGGGCGAAGGGCGCCGGATGATCTTCACCGCGCTGCAGGAGACGTTCTTCACCTACATCAGGGTCGCGTTCTTCTCCGCCGCCTTTCTGTCCTTTCCCGTCATCGCGAGTCAGATTTACATGTTCGTGGCGCCGGGGCTCTACAAGACCGAGCGGCGGGCGTTCCTCCCTTATCTCGTCGCGACGCCGCTGCTTTTCCTCACTGGCGCGACGATCGTCTATTTCTTCGTGCTGCCCGTGGCCTGGGACTTCTTCCTGAGCTTCCAGTCGCCGGGCGGAGACGGCGCCCTCGCCATCCAGCTCGAGCCCAAGGTGAACGAGTATCTCGGCCTCACCATGCAGCTCATCTTCGCCTTCGGGATCGGGTTCCAGCTTCCGGTCATTCTCACGCTCCTGGGCCGCGTCGGCATCGTCTCGGCGAAGGGTCTCAGGGAGAAGCGCCGCTACGCCATCGTGCTGGCCTTCATCGCGGCCGCCGTCCTGACGCCGCCGGACGTGCTGAGCCAGACCGCCCTCGCGGTTCCGATCATGATCCTCTACGAGGTCTCGATCCTGCTCGTGCGCATGATCGAGAAGAAGCGCGACGCGAAGGCGGGCGAAGACGAGGCGACGACGCCGGCGGCCGAGCATGTGGACGCGGAAGAAACCGACTTCAACATGACGCGCTGATCGCGGCCGTGTGGCGTCGCGACGGCGCTCTCCAATCGGACGGCGCTCTCCAATCGGTTGATGTCTCTCTTCTCTTCTCGCCTCACCCTGAGCTTGTCGAAGGGTGAGGTGCAAAGCGCGCCGGTGGGGCCTCATGCTTCGACAAGCTCAGCATGAGGCATGTTGGAGGCGCGACGGCCTCGCCTTCGCTCCGTTCTTCCGCACTGCGGCAAAACGAGATCCAACGCTGATGGTGGACGCTCGACCCCGAAGCGACATATAAGTGCGCGCCGAAGCCTGGGAGTTAGCCGCCGATGCACGACATTCGCTGGATTCGGGACAACAAGGACTCGTTCGACACGGCATTGAAGGCGCGCGGCCTGGCGCCGCAGGCCGACGCGGTGCTGGCACTCGACCAGAGCCTGCGCGCGGCACAGACCGCGTTCCAGACGGCGCAGGCGCGCCGCAACGAAGCCTCCAAGGCGATCGGCCTTCTGAAGCGCGAGGGCGGCGATTCGAGCGCGCTCATGACCGAGGTCGAGGCACTCAAAGCGGCGATCACCGCGGCGGAGCAGGCGGACCGGGCGGCGAGCGCGGCGCTCGAAGCCATGCTCGCCGGCATACCGAACCTGCCGGCCAAGGACGTGCCCGTCGGCGCCGATGAGCACGCCAACAAGGAGATCAGGCGCCACGGCGCGCCCGCCGCTCTCGCCTTCAAGCCCAAGGAGCATTACGAGCTCGGCGAGGCGCTCGGCCTCATGGATTTCGAGCGCGCGGCCAAGCTGTCGGGTGCGCGCTTCGTCGTGCTCACGGGGGCGCTCGCGCGCCTCGAACGCGCCATCGCTGCCTTCATGCTCGATCTCCATACCGCCGAGTTCGGCTACACCGAAGTGAGCCCGCCGATGCTCGTGCGCGACCAGGTGCTGTTCGGGACCGGGCAATTGCCCAAGTTCGGCGCGGATCTCTTCAAGACCGAGAGCGGACACTGGTTGATTCCGACCGCCGAAGTGCCGCTGACCAATCTCGTGGCCGATGAGATTCTCGACGAGGCCGCGCTGCCAAAGCGCCTCACGGCCTGGACCGGCTGCTTCCGCGCCGAGGCGGGGGCCGCCGGCAGGGACACGCGCGGCATGCTCCGCCAGCACCAGTTCTACAAGGTCGAGCTCGTCAGCATCGCCCATCCCGACCGGTCGGATGAGGAGCTCGAGCGCATGACGAAATGCGCCGAAGAGGTGCTGAAGCGCCTCGGGCTCTACTATCGCGTCGTCGTGCTCTCGACCGGCGACATGGGATTCTCCGCGCGCAAGACCCACGACATCGAGGTGTGGCTGCCGGGGCAGGGGATGTTCCGGGAGATATCGAGCTGCTCGAATTGCGGGGAGTTCCAGGCGCGCCGCATGCGCGCGCGCTTCCGCAGCCCAGGCGAGAAGGGCACGCGCTTCGTGCACACCCTCAACGGCTCGGGGCTCGCGGTGGGGCGCACGCTCATCGCGATCATGGAAACCTATCAGCAGGAAGACGGCTCGATCGCCGTGCCCGACGCGCTCAAGCCCTATATGGGCGGGCTCGCGCGCATCGAAGCGGCGCGGCGATGAGCGGTCTTGGGCGGATCCTCCTCTCGAACGACGATGGCATTCATGCGAACGGGTTGAAGGCGCTCGAGCGGGTCGCGCGCACGCTCTCGGACGACGTCTGGATCGTCGCACCCGAGACGGAGCAGAGCGGGGCGAGCCACTCGCTCACCATCGCGCGGCCCCTGCGCATCCGCCGTCTCACGGATCGGCACTTCTCCGTCGACGGCACGCCGACCGACAGCGTGCTGCTCGCGATCAAGGAGATTCTCAAGGACCGCGCGCCGGACCTCGTGCTCTCCGGCATCAACCGGGGCGGCAATCTGGGCGAGGACGTGACCTATTCCGGCACGATCGCGGCCGCGATGGAAGGAACGCTCCTCGGCATTCCCTCGATCGCCATGAGCCAGGCCGCGTCCGCCGACAGCCGCACCAAATGGTCGACGGCCGAACGCCACGCGCCGGAGATCATCCGCCGCCTCGCCGCCATTCGCCTGCCGAAGAACGTCCTCATCAACGTCAACTTCCCGAACCTGCAAGCGGACCAGATCAAGGGGATCCAGGTGACGACGCAAGGCCAGCGCAAGCTCGGCAGCGTCCTCGTCGAGCGCCACGACCCGCGCGGCCGGCCGTATTACTGGATCGACAGCGCGCGCGAGGAGGACCCGAGCCTCCAGGGCACCGATCTCGCCGCGGTCAACGCCGGCATCATCTCCGTGACGCCGCTCTATCTCGATCTCACGCACCGGCCGAGCGTCGAGGCGCTCGAAGGCGTCTTCGCGTGATCGCCGAGGCGCGCATGGCGCGGATGGTTCTCGACCTCCGCCGGGAGGGGATCACCGATGCGCGCCTGCTGAACGCGCTCGAGCGGGTGCCGCGCGACCTGTTCGTGCCGGTCGCGTTCCACGACCAGGCCTTCTCCAACACGGCGCTGCCGATCGGATTCGGGCAGACGGTCAGCCAGCCGCTCGTCGTGGCGCTCATGACCCAGGCGCTCGAGCTCGGCGACCGCATGAAGATTCTCGAGATCGGCACGGGATCCGGCTATCAGGCCGCGGTGCTCGCGCATCTCACGCGGCGCGTCTATTCGATCGAACGCCACCGCGAATTGCTCAAGGGGGCGGAGGCCCGGTTCAAGCAGCTCGGTCTCCACAACATCACGACGCAGCTCGGCGACGGCAGCAAGGGCTGGCCCGGCCAGGCCCCCTTCGACCGCATCATCGTCACCGCCGCGGCGGATTCGATACCGGAGGCGCTGACCGGCCAGTTGGCGCCCGGCGGAATCATGGTGGCGCCGGTCGGCCGGCAGGGCCAGGACCAGGTTCTTCTGCGCATCCGCTGCACGGAGGACGGGCTCAAGACCGAGCCTCTCGGCGCCACGCGCTTCGTTCCCCTTGTGGTCGGGGATCAGGCGCCGTCCGGGCGCCTGCGGGGGCCTGCCTCTTGACGCGCGCCTCCGCCGGCGCGATATGGCAATGACGATGAGCACGCTCAGCCGCGCGATCACGCCGCACCTCGCCGGTCTCGCCCTGGCCGTCGGCCTTGCCGCCTGCGGGCCCGTCACGGCGCCGGTCACGGGGGCCTATGGCCCGGGCGTGAGCCGTCCGGCGGTGGCACCCGGCCCGATTCCGGCAGTGGCGCCCGGCCCGATCCCCGGTCCGATCAAGATCGAACCTCTTTCCCTAGCCGCCCCGGAAGCGGTGCCGCCGGCGGTTGCCGGGCGGGCACCCCCGCGCGAGCACGTGGTGCTGCCGGGCGAAACCGTCTACAGCATCGCGCGCCGCTACAACGTGTCGACCGCCGATCTCATGCGGGCGAACGCGATCCTGCCGGCCTTCGCCATCAAAACCGGCCAGCGCCTCGTTCTGCCCAATGGCGGGGGAGCGACGCCCGCGGTGACGGAGGTCGCGCAAGCCATGCCTGACGCCGTTCGTGCCGAACCCCTGGCGCCAGTCGTGCTGAATCCGCCTGCGCCTCCCGCCCCCGTGGTGCTGATCCCGCCACCCGCCATGCCGGCCGCCCAGGATGCCCCGCCCGTCCAGCCTGTGGCGGCTGCAGCACCGTCTTCACCCTCGCCGGCAATTCCGGACCTCGCCTACGCCCCGCCGATCGCACAGCGCAGCGGAGATGGCAGCCCCGAGCGCGCCAGCGAACGCACAACTGGCCACACCGCCTCGCTCGCCACCCCATCGCTCGCCACGTCGACGCCGCCAACGCGTGCGGGGCGGACGTTTCAATGGCCGGTCAAGGGGCGCATCATCTCGGATTACGGGTCGAAGGGGCGCGGGCTCCGGAACGACGGAATCAATATCGCCGCACCCCGCGGCACGCCGGTTCTCGCGGCGGAGAACGGCGTCGTCGCCTATACCGGCAACGAGCTCAAGGGTTTCGGCAACCTCATCCTCATCCGTCACGCCGATGGCTGGGTGACGGCCTATGCCCATAACGAGGCGCTGCTCGTTCAGCGCGGGGAGACCGTCCGGCGCGGCCAGCCCATCGCGCGCGTCGGCATGACCGGGAATGTGCGGGAGCCGCAACTCCACTTCGAGCTGCGGCGAAGCCGCGCCGCCGTCGACCCCGCGCCGCATCTCGACGCCGAGCCCGGCCGGGCCGAGAGACTCTCGGCGATCAAGCCAAGCGCGTCCCGAGCCGGCCCGCCAGGTCCTGGATGAACTGCCAGGCGACGCGGCCCGAGCGCGCACCCCGCGTCACCGCCCACTCGACCGCACCCGCGCGCAACGCGTCCTTCGGGACGGCGAGGCGATAGCGCTCGGCATAGCCCTCGACGATGGCGAAGTAGGTTTCCTGGTCGCAGGCGTGAAAGCCGAGCCACAGGCCGAACCGGTCGGAGAGGGAGACTTTCTCCTCGACCGCCTCGGCCGGATTGATGGCGGTCGAGCGCTCGTTCTCGATCATGTCGCGCGGCATCATGTGCCGGCGATTCGAGGTCGCGTAGAAAATGACGTTGTCGGGACGGCCCTCGATGCCGCCTTCGAGCACGGCCTTCAGCGACTTGTACGTCGAATCCTCGGCATCGAACGAAAGGTCGTCGCAGTAGAGGACGACGCGGCGCGTCCGGCCGCGGAGATGCCCGAGGAGGACCGGCAGACTCGCGATGTCCTCGCGGTGGACTTCGACGAGGGCGAGTGCGCGCGGCGCCTTGGCGTTGATCGCGCCGTGGATCGCCTTGACGAGCGAGCTCTTGCCCATGCCCCGAGCACCCCACAGAAGCGCGTTGTTGGCGGGCAGGCCTTGGGCGAAACGCCCGGTGTTCGCGAGCAGCGTGTCGCGCTGCGAATCGATTCCTTTCAAGAGATCGATCGCCACGCGATTGACGGACGTGACCGGCTCGAGCCAGGCCCTGTCCGCGTGCCAGACGAAGGCGTCGGCCGCGTTGAGATCGACGGGTGGGGACACCGGCGGCGCCAGGCGCTCGAGCGCGTCGGCGATCCGCCGCAGCAATCCGTTCTGATCCGCGTCGTTCATGCACGCTCCCAGCGACGGTCCTCTATCCGGGGCGGGCCGAACCTAGGTCGGGTGGCTGATCCGGTCAATCCGGACCGACCCTGTCCCATCGCCGCGGGGTGAGGGCGGCAAACGCCTCATCGGGTCGCTCAGACCGGCCGGCCGCCTTCGAGCGTCACGCGATGCATCACGCGGCGATGCTGGTTGAGACCGTCTGCGGCGCCATGGAAGTCGGCGATCGCCTTGTGCATCGTGCACCGGTTGTCCCAGAACGCGATGGAATTCTTCTGCCAGCGGAAGCGGCAGACATGCTCCGGCTTTGTCGCATGCGCAAAGAGAACGTCGAGCAGCGGCCGGCTTTCGTCCTCCGTCATGCCTTCGAAATGACGCGTGAAGCTGCGCGCGATGAACAACGACTTGCGCCCCGTCTCGGGATGCGTGCGCACGAGCGGATGAACGGCATTCTCCTCCTGGCCGTCCTTGGGCTGCATGCCGCGATACTTCGCCGAATAATTCCGCGGCGCACCGGAATAATGGACGGCGCGCAGGCGCCCCAGGGTCGCCTTGAGGCCGTCGGACAGCGTCTCGTAGGCGCGATACATGTTCGCGAACATCGTGTCGCCGCCGTAAGGCGGAACCTCGCGCGCATAGAGCACGGCCCCCATCGCCGGCTGCGCCTGGAACGTCACATCGGCGTGCCACGATCCGCCCCAATGGTGGTTCTCTTCCTTTTCCTTGATGACCTCGACGATATGGGGATAGCCGTCCATGCCGCCGACGAAGGGATGGATATGCAGCTTGCCGAAGCGCCGGGCGAAGGCCGTGTGCTGCTCCGGCGAGAGGTGCTGGTCGCGGAAGAAAATGACGAGGTGATCGAGCAGCGCCTGGTGAATGGCATCGTAGGCCGCGTTGCTGAGCGCACTCGACAGGTCGATCCCCGCGATCTCCGCGCCGAGGGCGCCGGAGATCGGCCGCACGTCGATGGCATGAGCGTCCATGGTCGCCCCCAATCCCGGGCCGCGCCCACCGCAGAAAGCGAATGGCGCGCCATTTCAAGACCCTAAGACCCGTCCGGCACTGCGTCAATCGGGCCGGCAAGGCCTTGATCGACACCGGGTTGCAACCCCTCGGCACGCCGCTATAGTGCGCCCTCGATAACGGAATCGAGTGGAGAATGCGCATGATCGTTTCGCCAGCCTTTGCACAGGGCTTCGGGGGTGCCGGAGGGGGCGATTTCATCACCACCATGCTGCCGCTGGTGATGATCTTCGTCGTGTTCTACTTCCTTCTCATCCGTCCGCAGCAGAAGCGCGCGAAGGAGCAGAAGGCCAAGATCGCCGCCATCCGGCGCGGCGACCGCGTCGTCACCGGCGGCGGATTCATCGGCACGGTCGCCAAGATCGTCGACGACAACGAAGTGCTCGTCGAGATCGCCGAAGGCGTGCGGGTCAGGGTGGTGCGCCAGACCATCACCGACGTGGTGGCCAAGGGCGAGCCCGCCGATTCCGACAAGGGCGAAGGGAAATCCGAGGCGAAGGCCGGCGACGACAAGGCGAAGTCCGAAGGCGGGCTGCTCGGCCGGTTCGGCCGGAAATAACGCAACCCAGACGCTATTCCAAGGCGCATCGGCGCAACGATGGTTCATATCCCGCGCTGGCAGTCGATCCTCGTCATCCTCATCTGCGTCTTGGGGACGTTGGTGATGATTCCGAGCTTCCTCGGCCACGCGACGCTCGAATCGCTGCCGGACTGGTTTCCCAAACGCCAGGTCAGCTTGGGGCTCGATCTTCAGGGCGGATCGCACCTTCTGCTCGAGGTCGATACGAATGCGATCCTCGAGGAAGATCTCAATGCCGTGCTCGAATCGGCGCGGTCGGGATTTCGGCAGGCCCAGATCGGCTATCGCAACCTTGGCATTCGCGACAAGGCGGTATCGGTCGAGCTGACCGACGCCGCCGATATCGAGCGGGCGCGCAAGACGCTCCAGGGCCTCTCGGCCGGCGCGCTGGTTCAAAACGACGGCCCGCTCTTCACGGTGCGCTCGACAGACGTATCCATCATCGAACGCCAGAAATCGGCCGTGGATCAGTCGATCGAAATCGTTCGGCGCCGGATCGACGAGACCGGAACGCGCGAGCCGATCATTCAGCGCCAGGGGCGCGACCGCATCGTCGTGCAGCTGCCCGGCGTCGATGACCCCGAGCGCATCAAGCGTCTCCTCGGCAAGACCGCGAAACTGACGTTTCATTTGCTCGAATCGAGTCAGCCCTATGCCCAGCCCGGCCTGGCGCCGCCGCCGGGGACGATGGTCCTGCCGTCCGATCACCCCGACGCCGCCGGCAAGTCGACCCAATACGTCGTGCGCAAGCGCGTGGAGGTCGCCGGCGACCGTCTCATCGACGCGCAGCCCAGTTTCCAAGGCAACGAGGCGGTGGTGAGCTTCCGATTCGACGGGGCGGGCGCGCGGAAATTCGGCGACGTCACCCAACAGCACACGGGCGAATACCTCGCCATCGTCCTCGACGGCAAGGTGATCAGCGCGCCGGTCATCCGCGAGCCCATCTTGGGCGGCAGCGGCGTCATTTCCGGCAGCTTCACGACGCAGTCGGCGAAGGACCTGTCGCTCCTGCTGCGGGCGGGCGCCCTGCCGGCACCGCTCCTCGTGCTCGAGGAACGCACGGTGGGGCCGAGCCTCGGCATCGATTCCATCGAAGCCGGCCAGCTCTCCGGCTGGATCGCGTTCACCGCCATCTGCGCCTTCATGATCGCGTCCTACGGTCTCTTGGGCGTCATGGCCGACGTCGCGCTCGCCGTCAACATGATCCTGATCGGCGCGGCGCTGGCGCTTCTCCAGGCGTCTCTCACCTTGCCCGGCATCGCGGGGATCGTGCTGACGATCGGCATGGCTGTCGATGCGAACGTGCTGATCTTCGAGCGTATTCGCGAGGAACAGCGCGGCGGGCGCACGCCCGTCTCCGCGATCGACGCGGGCTATCGCCGCGCCTTCGGCACGATCATCGATTCGAACCTGACGACGTTGTTCCCGGCCATGCTCATGTTCGGGTTCGGCTCCGGTCCGATCAAAGGCTTCGCGGTCACGATCACCGTCGGCATCATCACCTCGATGTTCACCTCCGTGATGCTGACGCGCCTCATGGTCGTCGTCTGGCTGCGCCGGTGGCGCCCCAGCGCGATCCCGATCTGAGGAGCCGGTCCGGTGCGCTACCTCCATCTCATTCCGTACGGCACCAAGCTCCCGTTCATGCGCTGGCATCGCCTGCTCATGGCGATCTCGGCCGTCCTGATTTTCGGCTCGATGGGATTGGCCGCCATCAAGGGCCTCAACTACGGCATCGAGTTCCGCGGCGGGATCCTCATCGAGCTGCGCACAAGCGGTCCCGCGGACTTCTCGGCGCTGCGCCAGAAGCTCGGCGCGCTCAATGTCGGCGAATTCTCCCTTCAGGCCTTCGGCGGCCCGAGCGACGTTCTCATCCGGATGGAGGCGCAGGAGGGCGGCGAACGCGCGAACCTCAAGGCGATTCAGGTTGTCCGCGAGGCGATGGGGCAGGGGGTCGAGTTCCGCCGCGTCGAGACCGTCGGCCCCGTCGTCGGCGAAGAGATGCGGCGCGCCGCGCTTTGGGCGATCCTCGGTTCGATCGGCATGATTCTCGCCTATGTCTGGTTCCGGTTCGAGTGGCAGTTCGGCGTGGGCGCGGTGGTCGCTCTCATCCACGACGTGACGGCCATCATCGGTTTGTTCGCGCTTGTCGGCATGGAGTTCGAGCTCTCCACGCTGGCCGCGATCCTCACCATCGGCGGCTACTCCATCAACGATACCGTCGTCGTCTACGACCGCATCCGGGAGAATCTGCGGAAATTCAAGCGCATGGATCTGCGTGAGCTGATCGATCGCAGCGTCAACGAGACTCTGTCGCGCACCGTGATCACGTCCTTCACGGTGTTCATGGCCGTCCTGGTGCTGATCGCCTTCGGCGGCCCCGTGATCCGCAATTTCTGCGTCGCGATGCTGGTCGGCGTCGTCGTCGGCACCTATTCCTCGATCTTCATCGCGGCGCCGGTTCTCATCTACCTCAAGCTGAAGCGCGGGGCCGCGTCGGGCGAGGGTGGTGCGGCCGCCTCGTCGACGCCTGCGAAACCCTAGGCGCCCCATGGGGGCCGCTGAGATCACTCCGGCCGGCGGCCGCCCGATCATCGAAAGTTACGGCACGGGGCGTTTCCGCGTGAGCGGCATCGCCTACGCGGCTTCGATCCTCGTCCTGCCCATGCGGACGGAACCCTGGCCGGTCGCTTCGGTCTCGGAGATCACGATCGCATCGTTCGCCGCGGTCATGGCGCCGGATGCGGGCGTCGATATCCTTCTTCTCGGTTGCGGCGCGCGGGCGGCGGCGATCGATCCCGCGCTCAAACGATCGCTCAAGGCCGCGGGCATCGCGCTCGACATCATGGACACGGGGGCCGCCTGCCGGACCTACAACGTGCTCGCGGGCGAGAATCGCCGGGTCGCCGCCGCGCTCATCGCGCTCCGCTGAGCCAAGAGGCACAAAAAAAGACGGGGCCCTAAGGCCCCGTCTTCGTTCGTCGGGCCGCGTGCGCTCAGAACAGATTCTGCGCGGACACCATGGCGTAGAGCATGGGCACCGAGAGCGCCGTGTTCGCGCGCGAGAACAGCATGGCGGTTCGCGCGGCCTTCTTCTTCGAATCCGCATCCGCCTCGACGAGACCGAGCGCCTTCTTCTGGTTCGGC
>JBGPGW010000096.1:0-11461 GCA_041484095.1 Alphaproteobacteria bacterium
CACCCCTCCCCCTTGAGGGAGGGGCCGGGGGAGGGGGTGTTTCTCGTTACTCGGTGCTCAAACAATTCATCGTCGGACCCTGTGTTTGTCGCGGGTGCACGTGTCGCGTGGCGACGCCTCGTTCTTCACCTCACCCCTCCCCTTGAGGGAGGGGGAATCTATTTTCGTCACTCAACGCCTAAGACGATCCACGGCTTTATTTTGAGCGTCGCAAACAAGTGATCGCACCCTACTTCACCCCTCCCCCTTGAGGGAGGGGCCGGGGGAGGGGGTGTTTCTCGTTACTCGGTGCTCAAACAATTCATCGTCGGACCAAGTGTTTGTCGCGGGTGCACGTGTCGCGTGGCGACGCCTCGTTCTTCGATAGACGCGGGCCTCACGGTGTGTGCCAACGCATGACCGCTCGCTACACCGTCACATAAGGCACGGGAAACGGTTGCGCCGGCGCGGCCAGCCATCCCGGCACCGGCAGGCCTTTCTCTTTGAGGAAGCCAGGGTTGAACAGCTTGCTTTGATAGCGCGTGCCATAGTCGGCGAGGATCGTGACGATCGTGTGTCCGGGCCCCATTTGCTTGGCGAGCCGCACCGCGCCCGCGACGTTGATGCCGGTCGAGCCGCCCATGCAGAGACCTTCATGCTCCAGGAGATCGAAGATATAGGGCAGCGCCTCCGCGTCCGGAATCTGGAAGGCGTCGTCGACCGCGACGCCCTCGAGATTCCTGGTGATGCGCCCCTGGCCGATGCCTTCGGTGATGGAGGAGCCTTCGGCCTTGAGCGCGCCGTGCTTGTAATAGTTGTAGAGCGCGGCGCCCATGGGATCGGCGAGTGCTATGCGCAGGCTTGGCTTCTTCGACTTGAGGAAGAGGCTCACGCCGCCGAGCGTGCCGCCGGTGCCGACGGCCGAGACGAATCCGTCGACCTTGCCGTCGGTCTGGCGCCAGATTTCGGGCCCGGTGCCCTCGATATGGGCCTGGCGGTTGGCGACGTTGTCGAATTGCTGGGCCCAGATGGCGCCGTTCGGCTCGCTCGCCGCGAGCTGCTTCGCGATCCGCTCGGAGACGTGCACGTAGTTGTTCGGATTCTTGTAGGGCACGGCGGGCACCTCGACGAGCTCGGCACCGCAGAGGCGCAGCATGTCTTTCTTTTCCGCGGATTGGGTCTCCGGAATCACGATGACGGTGCGGTAGCCCAGCGCATTGGCGACGAGTGCCAAGCCGATGCCGGTGTTGCCGGCCGTGCCCTCGACGATCACCCCGCCGGGCCGGAGCGTGCCGCGCGCCTCGGCGTCCCTGACGATGTAAAGCGCCGCGCGGTCCTTGACCGACGAGCCCGGGTTCAAGAACTCGGCCTTGCCATAGATCTCGCAGCCCGTCGCGTCCGAGACGCGCCTCAGGCGGATGAGAGGCGTGTTGCCGACGCTGTCGGGAAAATCGCGACGGACGTCCATGATCTCCTCGTCGGGGCGCAGCGACAGAAGCGCGCGAGGAGACTAGTCGCCCCTCATCGGTCGATCAAGCCGCGGGGGCAGGCAATGTATATGTATAAGGTGAAAACGAAACGAAGGCCGATCTCGCCTCATCCCTCCATCGCTCGGGATGAGCCGTCGACAGGCTCGGGATGAGGACCTCGAAATAAAACCCTCATGCTGAGCGTGTCGAAGCATGAGCGTGTCGAAACATGAGCGTCCTCATCCCTCGGTTGCTCGGGATGAGCCTTCGACAGCCTCAGGATGAGGACTGTGAAATAAATTCCTCATGCTGAGCTTGTCGAAGCATGAAATTCCGCATCCTTGGCCTGTCGAGGAACGAAGCATGATGCCGGGCACGGAGCGATCCCGTGCGCGCGTCGGGCAATCCCGTCAACGGGGTGCGGCCCAGCGCCAGCGAATGGCGTCGCGGTTGAGCATGAGCCACTGCAGACTCAAGATCGTCGTCGCGTCGCAGGCCTGCCGGGAGGCCAGGATTTCAGGAATCCGCGCGGCGGGCTCGACCGTGACGCGGATATCCTCGTGCTCATGGGCGAGGCCGTGGATGCCGCTCGCGCCCTCGGCGTTCACGCGGCCGCAAAAGAGCTTGACACCCTGCGACGTGCCGCCCGGGCTCACGAGATAGTCCGCGACGGGAATGAGATCGAGGAGCGTGCAGCCCGTCTCCTCCTGCATCTCGCGGCGCGCGACCTCGGCGGGGTCCTCGCCCTCCTCGATGATGCCCGCGACCACCTCGATGAGCCAGGGCGCGCGGCCCTCGGCATAGGCGCCCATGCGAAACTGCTCGATCAGCACGAGCGCGTCGCGTTGGGGATCGTAGGGCAGGACCGCGACCGCCTGGCCCCGCTCGAACACCTCGCGCGTCATCACGTCGCTCCAGCCGCCGTCGAACCGGCGATGGCGGAGGCGATAGCGATCGATGCGGAAATAGCCTTGGAAGGCGGCGGTCTTCTCGATGATCTCGACGTCGTCGCGGTCCATGCGGTCTCCTGATCTCGGTCGGTGTTATCGGCCGGTTGAGAGCGGGCAGGACTGTAACCCTGCCATGACGGAGCCGTCGATGCGTGGGCTTGTCGAAAATTGAGATAGCTTTTTCCGCGCGCCCGCCTCATCCCGAGCTCGTCGAGGGACGAAGCATGGCGCAACTCATCGACCGCTCCTCCTCATCCCTCGGTCGCTCGGGATGAGCCTTCGCCCAACTCATCCTTCGACAAGCTCAGGATGAGGACCGTGAAATAAAATCCTCATGCTGAGCTTGTCGAAGCATGATGCGCGTGGAAGACACGGCCTCAGGAAAACCAGCCGCTTCGGCCTATTTGGCCTCGAAGCCGAGCAGCGTTTTTGCCTCGACGGCGTCCCAATCCATGCCGATGCCGAGGCCTGGTTTCTCGGGCAAGCGCACATGGCCCTCTCGGTCCGTGCGGATGACGTGGTCGGCCGCGAATTCATGCGCCTCGTAGGGGTAGGGCTGCTCGAAATAGCCGCAATGGGGATAGGCCAGCATGAGATGGAGGTTCGTCGCCTGGATGAGGGTGAAGCCCCAGCTTTGCAGCTCGGCCGTCATGCCGTGCGCGTCGGCGAGCGCCACGAGCTTGATGGCCTGGCTGATGCCGCCCGAGCGCGCGGCCGAGACGCGGACGGCGCTCCACGCCCCATGCCTCAACGCGTGCTCGACCAGCGGCGCATCGACGATCGAATTCCCCGCGGGAAGAATGGGGACGCCGGTCTTTTGGCGCAGCTCGCGGTAGCCGTCGAGATCGTGGTCGGGCAAGGGCGCCTCGAACCATTCGTAGTCGCATTCCTCGAGGAGGCGCGCCATGCGCATCGCGTCCGCGCGGGCGTAGCGCTGCTCCGTGTCGAGCATGAAGCGGATGCCGGATGAGCCGTAGCGCTTCGCGACCGCTTCGACCATCGGGCGGTCATGGGCGTAGTCGCACCAGCAGTGGAACTTGATCGCGCGGAATCCCGCATCGATCAATTCCGCGACATGGTCGAGATAGGCGGCCGTGTCGTCGAGCGTGTTGGTGCTGGCATAGGCGGGGATGTGGTCGCGCGCGCCGCCGAGGAGCCGGTAGAGCGGCAGGCCGGCGCGCTTGCCCGCGACGTCCCACAGCGCGATGTCGATGAGGCCGAGCGCACGGTGCGACGCACCGCCCCCGTCATGGAGGACGCGGGCACGGATGGACGTGCGGTCGATCGCGGGCGCACCGATGAGGGAGGGGACGAGGAGACGCAAGGACTCGCCAAGCGAACGGTCGAACCCGGCACCGCTATAGGTCATCTCCGCGCCGATGCCCTCGAGCCCGCCCTTGGTCGTGACGCGCAGCAGCGTGAGCGTCACGTATTGCGGCTTCATGTCGAGCGCCCAGCGGTATTGCGGCGGGTTCGGCCCGACGGCATAGACTCGCACGCGTTCGATGATGTCGTCGCTCACGACGGCCTCCCGGATCAGACGTCGAGGCTAGTCCCGTCGGGATAGCGGAGGCAAGTCAGCGCGGCGCAGTCCCGGCGCCGGGACCGCGATCGTCGCCGGAGCCGCCCTTCAATCGCCGGCGGTGCGTGTCGCGCGATCGGCCGCGCCGGCCACCGACCTAGCCGCAGGGAAATCCCTCGCGCAAGCCATCGAGCACGAAGAGCCCCAATTCGGAATCGAAGAGAGCCTCGTACTCGGCGCTCGAGAGGCTCCGGCGGAGACGCGCGGTCCGCTTCTTCATCATCTCCCGGATGTTGATCGGCGCCAGGCTGACGCTTCGCGGCATGCAGAAGAGCGGCCGGCCTTCGCGCTTCTCGGCGTCGGCGCTGGTCGCGAGGACGCCCTCATAGATGCCGCGGAGATACATGTCCAGGGATGCCGTCGCCTCCGGCTTGTCGGCGGCGGCGTCGAGCTCCTGGAATTTGCGGAGCGTCATGGCGTCCGCACCGGACGGACAGGCGCACGCGATCCCGAGGAGGATGACCCCGAGGCGGATGACAACGGCGATCCCTGGCATGCGCGATGGCCTCACTGCGGTGGTGCCGTGCGGAGCCGCGCGGCGTCGTCTGCTTGTAGAGCGGCTCGGCATGAATTCCAACGCCTCCCCGAGGGAGCATGGCTCGCCTCAGCGGGCGTCATTTTCGCTCCGTGTCTTTCGCGTGACATGCGGGAATCGGTCGACGGGGGGGCCTCGTGAGAGCAGGCGCTTGCATTTCCACGCGAGCGGCCGGCCTATTGTACAAGCGGTTTGCCCGGCCGCCCGCCGGATAAATCGCGGCGTCTTCCTGAGCCGCAGAGGTTCGTGCCAATCCCCATGCAGACGACGGCTCATGACCCGGCGGCCGGCCGGCTATTGCCCTTTGCCGCAACGCTCTTCGTCAGCGCGGTCTTGCTGTTCTGGGTCCAATTGCTGGTCTCGAAGGTCCTGCTTCCGATCCTCGGTGGCAGTGCCGCGGTATGGACGACCTGCATGGTGTTCTTCCAGGCCGGGGTCCTGGCCGGCTACCTCTACGCGCATCTGTCCCGAGGGCTGAGCCTCAGGCGCCAGGTGATCCTGCACCTCGCATTTCTGATCGTCGCGGGGCTCGCCCTCCGGCTGTCCCTCGATCAGGCGGGCGCGCCGCCGGCGGGCTCGAACCCCGCCCCGTGGCTGTTCCGGACCTTGGCGCTTTCGATCGGTCCCGCCTTCGTGGCGCTCGCCGCGACCGCGCCCATGCTGCAGAGCTGGGTCGCCCGGACCCGGCTGCCGGCCGCGGCCGATCCGTACTTTCTTTATGTCGCGAGCAATCTCGGCAGTTTCTTGGCCCTCGTCAGCTATCCCATCGTCGTCGAGCCCGCTCTGCGCATTTCCGAGCAAACGCGCGCCTGGGAAGGCGGCTACGCGCTGCTCGTGCTCGCGACGGCGGTCAGCGCGCTCGCCGCGTGGCTCCACAGGCACGCGGTCGAAGGCGAACGCATTGCGGAGTCTTCGCCCGTGCCTCTCGATTGGCGCACGCGCGCAAAATGGCTGCTGCTCGCCTTCGTGCCCTCGAGCCTTCTGCTCGGCGTCACCGATTATCTGACGACGGATGTGGCGCCGGCACCGCTGTTCTGGGCGGTGCCCCTGGCGCTTTACCTTCTCACATTCGTCATCGCGTTCCGGCGCTCGTCCTCGCCGGCGCTGTCGACGCTTCTGCCGATTCAAGCCGTGTTCATCGTCGTCTTGGGCCTGTTCCAGCTGCGGGGCGTGCATGACGACCCGCTCCTCGTCTTCGCGCTGCACCTCGCGACGTTCTTCGCCGTCGCTCTCGTCTGCCACCGGGTGCTGGCACTCGACCGTCCCCCGACGTCCAGGCTGACCGAGTTTTATTTGATCTTGTCCGTGGGGGGCGTCCTGGGCGGCGTGTTCAACGCTTTGATCGCACCGCTCGTCTTCGATCGCATGATCGAATATCCGCTCGTGCTCATCCTCGCATGCCTCTTGCGTCCGGGGCTGTGGCCGTCGCGTCGGTTCTTGCCGGCCGCGGCGGCGGATTTTGTCCTGCCGGGCGCGCTTCTTGCGATCCTCGCCGTGCCGCCGCTCGCCCTCGACCTCGAATTCTCGAACCTGGACATCGACCAGACGCTGGCGCTTGCGGCCGTCACCATGGTGATCGGCTACGGTCTTCGCGGCCGGCCCCTGCGTTTTGCGCTTGGGGTGGGCGCAATCCTTCTCGCGGGCGTCCTCGAGCCTCGCGCCGGGCGCACGCTCCTCAACGAACGGAACTTCTACGGCGCGCTCAGCGTGATCGAGGAAGAGGACCCGGCGGTGCGCACGCTCTATCACGGAAGCACGACGCACGGCGCGCAAAGCCAGGAGCCAGCGCGACGGCTCCAGCCGCTCAGCTACTATCATCCGGACGGGCCGCTCGGTCATCTTTTCCGCGCGATCGGCGGGACGCCGCGCACCGGGCGCGTGGCCATCGTCGGCCTCGGAGCGGGCTCGGTCGCCTGTTACGGGCATGCGGGCGAGAGCTGGACATTCTACGAGATCAATCCGGCCGTCGTGGGGATCGCGCACGATTTTTTCACCTTCCTTTCGGATTGTCCCGTCGCGGCGGACATCGTTCTCGGGGACGCCCGTCTTTCCCTCGCGCGCGCGGCCGATGGAACGTTCGGCACGATCGTGCTCGACGCGTTCAATTCGGATGCGATCCCCATCCACCTTCTGACGCGTCAGGCCTTGATGCTCTACCTGTCGAAACTGAGGAGCGACGGCCTGCTGGTCTTCCACATCTCGAATCGGTTTGTCGATTTAGCCCCGGTGCTCGGCAATCTCGTGGCTGATCTCGGCCTCTCGGCCCGCCGCTGGTCCGATGACGACGACGCCGGGACTGGCGATGAAGCCGCCGGGACTGGCGACGGCGACCCGGACGATTCGAAAGATGCGTCGGACTGGGTGGTCATTGCGCGCGGCGAGGATGGCCTCGCTCCGATCGCAAGCGATGCCCATTGGACCCGTCTGCCGACGAGCGGCGCCGTGGGCCTCTGGACCGACGATTTTTCGAACCTCTTCGGCGCGCTCATTCACTGACGGCGCCACTGACGGCGCGCGTCCATCGAGGACGAGCGGTCGGCTCACGCCTGCTGCGTCTTCGGCATCGCAACGCCGAGATCCCGGGCGTGGCCCTCGATGCGCCGCCACGTTTCGGTGAGCACCTCGATGCCGGCCTGTCGCTGGCGGCGCCTTGTCGCGGCGGCGCGCTCGCCGGGGATTCGAATCGCCTCGACCCCTTCGGCCTTCTTCGAATTCTTGATCGTGTCGATGTACCACTCGCTGCGCGTGATGAACTGGTCGAAATCGACGAAGCTGCGGGGATCGACGGCATACATGAAATGACCCTGGGTCTTGGTCTCGCCCTCGTGCTGCCAGCCGCCCATCTCGGGGCCGACGGCGCTTCCCGAAAGCGGGCCGCAAAGGAGCGCGACCGCGAGGGCGAGGCCGAAGCCCTTATGGCCCGCCATGGGGCCGATGGCTCCTTTCCGGATCGTCGCGGCATCGGTCGTGGGCTTCCCGTCGGGGCCGACGCCCGTGCCGGGCGGCACCTGTTCGCCGTGATAGGCCGCCTGGCGAATGCGCGAGCTCGCCAAGGCACTCGTCGCCATGTCGAAGACCATGGGGTCTTCGCCGCGCCGTGGGAATCCGAAGGCCAGCGGATTGGTGCTCAGGATTCGCTCGACCCCGCCATGGGGATGGACGAGCGGGGGACCCGAGGTCATGACGAGGCCGATGAGGCCATTCTTCGCCAGACGCTCGGCATAGGCGCCGATCATGAAGATGTCCGTCGAGTTGCCGATGGCGACGGTCGCCGAGCCCGACGCGCGCGCTTTCTCGGTGGCGACGCGCACGGCCATGAGCGCGGCCGGCTGGCCAAGGCCGCGCTGGCCGTCGATCAAGGCGGTCGACGGCGTTTCGCGCGCGAGCCGCGGCCGCACGCGCCCGTCGATCAGGCCGCGCTTCAGGGAATCGATGATGTAGTACATGTAGTCGATGCCCTGCGCACCGATGCCTTTGACGTCGGCGTCGACGAAGATCTCCGCCGCCTCATGCGCATTCTCTTCGCTCGCTCCCGCCGCGACGAGGAGCCGTTCGGTCAGGGCGCGGAGATCGGATTCGGCGACGCGGAGTGTCGGGCGCATGCGGGTTCCCTTTCGACGTTTGTCCCAATGACGATGACGGCGGACAGGAGAGGGAGCAAGGCCCGCGTGGCGCCGCGATTCAGGCGAACGGCGCGAGCCCCCGCACGCTGACATAAAGCCCGACGAGAATGACGATCGCCGCGAAAGTGAGGGAGAGCGCCCGCTTGCGCGCGGCCAGGCGGTGGGCGAGCCTCGTGCCGAGCACGCCGCCCACCGCACCCCCAAGGATGAACAGGAGCGCCACCGGCCAATCGACGAGACCGGCGGCGGCGTAGCTCGCCGCCGTCGTGGCTCCGAACGCCGCGACGGAGACGAGCGAAGAGCCGATGGCGTTGAGCAACGGCATGGCGGTCGCCCCCACCAATCCCGGGACGATGAGAAACCCGCCGCCGATGCCGAAGAATCCGGAGAGGGCGCCGACCAGAAGACCGTAGCCGACGAGCCAGGGCAGCAGGCGGCGCGCACTCTCCCAGGTGAGCTTGACGTCGGGGTCGCTGCCGCCGCGGCGCGGCCGCAGCATGGCGAGCCCGACGAGGATCATGAGAACGCCGAAAAGCGTGAGAAGCTTCTGTCCCTCGACGATCTGGCCGAGCATGGCGCCGAACGCCGCGCCCAAGACGCCCGATGCCGCGAAGACGAGGGCACAGCGCCATTTGACGGTGTCGGCGCGCGCATGACCGAGAAGGCTCAACGCGGCGCTGGCGGCGACGGCGACGGCACTGGTGCCGATCGCGACGTGCGGCGAGGCCACGCCGACGACATAGACGAGCAGCGGAACGGCCAGGATCGATCCGCCCCCGCCGATGAGACCGAGCGTGAGGCCAACGAGACTGCCCGAGGCGACGGACAGCACGGCAACGAGTAGGGAGACGGGGGGCACCTCAAGCGTCCTATCAGGCGATAGCAACCGGGACGCGATTGTAGATCGTCTCGCCCGTCAGCGTCTCAGCAAGAGTCGCGCACGGACGATTCGCCGCTGTCGGCACGCATGCGGACGGCCCGTGGGAGCGGATCAGCGCGGCAGGTGCAGCGTTCCATCCTCGCCGAGCGGGAAATCAGGGTTCCACGCGATTTCCCAGGGATGGCCGTCGGGATCGGCGAAGTAACCGGAATAGCCGCCCCAGAGGACTTTCGCGCCGGCTTTGAGAATGCGCCCGCCGGAGGCGGCGGCGTGCGCGAGGAGCGCATCGACCTCCTCGGCGCTCCGCACGCTGTGGGCGAGGGCGATGCCGCCGAAGCCGCTGCCTTCGGGCGCGAGGCCGGCATCGGCTGCGAGCGGTGCGCGGCCGTAAAGCGCGAGACCGATGCCGCCGAGCTGAAAGAATGTGACGCTCTCGATGCTGGCGGCGGAGGCCGCCCATCCCATCGCCTCGTAGAAGCGCCGGCTGCGGGCGACGTCGCCGACGCCGAGGGTCACGAGGCTGAGGCGTTGTTCCATGGCGGTTTCTCTCTCGTTGCTCGTCAATGGAAGTCGCGCGAGGGGAAATCGGCCGCCTCCGGTGTGCGGATCCCGCGGCCAGGCAGGGCGCGCTGGCGGATGAGGCCGGCCCCGTTCGCGCGGCGCGGATTGGGCTCGGAGCAGCGCGGCGGGCCGGCTTGGTCTCTCGGCAACGGATCGGACGCGCGCCGGCGCACCTCGTCGGCATGGGCGAGGGCGCCGTCGAAGAGATCCGCCGATTCGCCGTCGGCGAGCGAGGCGAGCCGGTCCGAGAGATCGACGAGATGATCGGCCACGATGTGGATGACGATGCCCTTGCGCTGAAGCCGCCCGGTGACCGCGAGGAGCCGCGCGGCGAGGACCGTGCGGCGGTAACGCTCGAAGACGTCCGGCCAGATGATGACGTTGGCGATCCCGCCTTCGTCTTCGAGGGTTGCGAAGATCACGCCCTTGGCGCTGCCGGGGCGCTGGCGGACGAGAACGAGGCCGGCGACCCTGACCACGCTGTCCGGCCTCGTCGCGGAAAGACGCGCGCAGGGCATGATGCCGTCCCTATCGAGGCGCGGCCGCAGAAGCGCCAGCGGATGGCGGCGAAGCGTGAGGCGCAGGCTCGCGTAATCATTCATGATCTGTTCGCCCAAGGGCATGTCGGGCAGAATGACGGGCGATTCCATGAACGCTGGCGATCCCGCTCCATTCTCGACCGGGTTGAGCAAGGGCAGGGGGGCGGGGCCGAGCGCCTTGATCGCCCAGAGCGCCTCGCGCCGGCCGCGCCCCCTCGACCGGTAGGAATCCGCGCGCGCAAGACATTCGAGGGCCGCGACGCCGATGCCGCTCTGCCGCCAGAGCGCGTGCGGCGTCTCGTACCGGACGCTTCGCCCCGCGACGAGCCGCTCCGCATCCGAAAGCGCGAAGCCCTTGATCTGGCGGATTCCGAGGCGGAGCGCCAATCGGTTGTTTTCCATGCCGCCGCCGGCCGGCCCACCGACCCCGGCCGCGTCATGGCGATGTTCTCCCGTTTCATCCCCACCCCAACCCGCCCCCATCGAGGGGGCGGGAGAAAAATGGCAGTGGCACAAGCGAGACCTTCTTCTCCGTGCTTCCCTGTGCTCCGTGGTAGTTCCTTTCACTCCGCCAGCTCCACCCGATTGCGGAACAGCTCGAGCGCCTCCGGATTGGCCAGCGCCTCGCGATTCTTGATCGTCCGGCCGTGGATCACGTCGCGCACGGCGAGTTCCACGATCTTGCCGCTCTTGGTGCGGGGAATATCGGCGACCTGCAGGATCTTGGCCGGCACGTGGCGCGGCGTAGTGTTGCGGCGGATCTGCTGGGCGATCTTCTTGGCTAACGCCTCGTCGAGCTTGGCCCCGCTTTGCAATCTGACGAAGAGCACGACCCGCACGTCGCCTTCCCAATCCTGGCCGACCACGATGCTTTCGAGCACCTCGGGCAACTGCTCCACCTGGCGATAGATCTCCGCCGTGCCGATGCGCACCCCGCCGGGGTTGAGCACCGCGTCGGACCGGCCATAGATGATCATGCCGCCATGTTGCGTCAGTTCGACGTAATCGCCATGGCACCAGACATTGGGGAAGCGGGCGAAATAGGCGTTGAAGTATTTCTGCCCGTCGGGATCGTTCCAGAATCCCACGGGCATGGAAGGGAAGGGGGCGGCGCAGACCAGTTCGCCCTTTTCGCCGACCACAGGCTTGCCTCCGTCGTTCCAGACCTCGACCTTCATGCCGAGGCCCCGGCTTTGGATTTCGCCGCGCCAGACCGGCCGCGTCGGGCAGCCCAACGCAAAGCACGAAATGATGTCTGTACCGCCGGAGATCGACGACAGGCAGAGATCGTCTTTCACGCACTGGTAGACGTAGTCGAAGCCCTCCGGCGAGAGCGGGCTGCC
>JBGPGW010000097.1:0-11442 GCA_041484095.1 Alphaproteobacteria bacterium
CAGGCCGCAATCCTCGTAGTGGCGGATCGTGCGCGCGGTCAGCCCGAATTCCCGTCGCAAATCCCTTATCGTGAAGCCTCGCGACATGTTGCGCGTCTTGCCCGTACTGTTGGTGATATAAGTTTACGTTTACGTAAATGTAAGATCAAGGAGAAAAACACGGCCGACGAGACAGCCTGTCAACCGCCGCCTCGCCTCAGAGCAGCAGCCAGGCCGCGAGGCCGAGGAAGGCGAAGAAGCCCACCACATCCGTCACCGTGGTGAGGAAAACGACCGAGGAAATGGCGGGATCGACCTTGATGAAATGAAGCCCGAGCGGGATGAGCGCGCCCGCGAGCCCGGCGGCGACGAGATTGCACACCATAGCGGCGCCGAGGACGAGGCCAAGTCCCGGATCCTGGAACCATAGCCCCGCCACCACCGCCCCAACGATCGCGAAGAGAATGCCGTTGAGACTGCCGACGAGGACCTCTTTCGTGACAATGCGCCGGGCGTTGGCGACCGTGATCTCACGGGTCGCGAGGCCACGGACCACGACGGTCAGGGTCTGCGATCCCGCATTGCCACCCATCGAGGCGCAGATCGGCATGAGCACGGCAAGGGCCACCAGATGCTCGATCGAATTCTTGAACAGGCCGATGACCGACGAGGCCAGGATGGCGGTCAAGAGATTGACGAACAACCAGGCGAAACGGGCCTTGCTCGTCTCGAACACGGACCGGTTGAGGTCGGTCTCGACCACGCCGCCGAGGCGCATGATGTCTTCTTCACGCTCTTCCTCGATGACCTCGACGACGTCGTCGATGGTGATCACCCCGACCATGCGCCCGGATTCGTCGACGACCGGCGCCGAGACGAGGTCGCGCTGGCGGAACAGGAAGGCAACATCCTCCTGGTCCATCGTTACGGGCACGGTCACGAATTCGGCCTTTGGCTCGACGATCGCCCCGATGACGATCGGCCGCTCGCTGCGCAGCACGCGCGACAGCGGAATGGTCCCGATCGGGCGCCGTTGTTCGTCGACGACAAACAGGTCGTAAAATTCGTCGGGCAGATCGGCCGCGCTGCGGAGATAATCGATGGTCTCCCCCACGCTCCAGCTCGACGGCAGCGCCACGTATTCGCGCTGTATGAGGCGGCCGGCGCTGTCCTCGGGATAGGCCAGTGCGGCCCTGATGACCCTGCGATCCGCTTCGGGAACGGCGTCAAGAACCCGGCTCTGGACATCTTCATCGAGGGCCTGGACGATCTCGACCGCGTCGTCCGTATCGAGCCCCTGGAGGGCGGCGGCGGTCTCCTTGGGGCCGAGAAACTCGACGACTTCCTCGCGAACGTCCTCCTTGAGCTCGCTGAGCACGAGCGGATCGAGGCGCCGCCCGGCGGCCGGCACCAGCACCGCGCGTTCCTCCGGCGTCAGCGCCTCGAGAACGTCGGCCGCATCGGCATAGGGAAGCGACAGGAGGACGGCGGCCGCGACCTCGGGCGTGCCGGCATCGAGAGCGTCGTGAACCTCTCGAATCGTTGCGGGATCAAGGCCGACGGAGGATTCGGGCGCCGGGGCGTTCGCGAGCTCGGACATGCCGTCTCCCCCTCTCGAGATCGCGCCCTCTCCGGACGCGCTGCCTCAGCATAAGGCCAAAAAATGACGGCCCGCGGAGTAATCCGGCGGGCCGTGCAAGTTGGTGCGGTCGAGAAGACTCGAACTTCCACGGGGTTGCCCCCACAGCGACCTCAACGCTGCGCGTCTACCAGTTCCGCCACGACCGCAATCCTCGCAGGAACCCTTCGCCGCGCTTGCGCGACGCTGTTGCGGGGCTTACCAAAACGGTTACAGGCTTTCAAGGCGAAAGGGCCGATGCGATGGGATTCGACGAGGCGCCGATCGAGTGGCGCAAGACGCGCCAGCCCGTCGATTACCCCGAATCCGTCGCAATCATGGAGGCGCGCGTTGAGGCGATCCGGGCTGGCCACGGCGCGGAAATGGTCTGGCTGCTGGAACATCCGCCGCTCTACACCGCCGGGACCAGCGCGGCACCCTCGGAGCTGCTCGCCCCCGGCGCCCTGCCCGTTTATCGCACCGGGCGCGGCGGGCGCTACACCTATCACGGGCCCGGCCAGCGGATCGCCTATGTGATGCTCGACCTCGAGCGGCGCGGGCGCGACATACGCTGCTATGTCCATGATCTCGAGGATTGGGTGATCCGGACGCTCGCCCGCCTCGGCGTCACGGGGGAACGCCGGAAGGGCCGCGTCGGAATCTGGGTCGCGCGAGACGGCGGCCGGGAAGACAAGATCGCGGCGGTCGGGGTGCGCGTTCGACGCTGGGTCAGCTATCACGGGATCGCGATCAACCTCGATCCCGACCTCTCGCATTTCGCCGGGATCGTGCCCTGCGGCATCGCCGAGCCGCATCTCGGCGTCACGTCCCTCAGGGCCCTTGGCAGCACGGCAGACATGGCCGAGTTGGACGCCGCCCTTAGCACCACCTTCGAAGAGATCTTCGGCAGGCAGGGAACGGGCCAGTGCGCCGCGGCGATAGCGCGGCCTAGCGCTTGAGCGGCCCTGTCATATCGGCCGGCCGGACCCAGGCATCGAACTGCTCGGCCGTGAGATAGCCAAGCCTGAGCGCGGCCTCGCGAAGACTGATGTCGTCCCGGTAGGCCGCGAGCGAGATCTCGGCGGCCTTCTCGTAGCCGATATGGGGGTTGAGCGCCGTCACGAGCATCAACGACTCCTCGAGATGCCGCCTGATGCGCTTTTCGTTGGGCGCGATGCCCCGCGCGCAACGCGCGTCGAACGATGCGCAGCCCTCGGCCAGGAGCGCGATCGATTCGAGCACGTTGTGAAGGATCACCGGCTTGTAGACGTTGAGCTGGAAATTGCCCTGCGACCCCGCGAACGCGACGGTGTGGTCGTTGCCGAACACCTGCGCCACGACCATGGTCAGCGCCTCGCATTGGGTCGGGTTGATCTTGCCCGGCATGATCGAGGAGCCCGGCTCGTTCTCCGGGATCGTGAGCTCTCCCAATCCCGCCCGCGGGCCCGAGGCATGCCAGCGCACGTCGTTCGCGATCTTCATGAGTGCCACGGCGAGCGTCCGCAGCGCGCCGCTGGCCGCGACCATCGCGTCATGCGCCGAGAGGGCCGCGAACTTGTTGGGCGCCGTGACGAACGGCTTGCCGGTGAGATCCGCGATCGTCTCCGCCGCCAGCGCGCCGAATCGGGGATGCGCGTTGAGGCCGGTGCCGACCGCCGTTCCGCCGATGGCCAGGGCGTAAAGATCCGTCATCGCGCCTCGGATGCCGTCGATGGCCTGATCGAGCTGCGCCGCCCAGCCGGAGATGATCTGGCCGAGCGTGATCGGCGTCGCATCCTGCAAATGAGTGCGCCCGATCATGACGACCCCCGCATAGGCTTTGGCCTTGGCGTCGAGCGTGTCGCGGAGCGCGCGGACCGCCGGAATCAGCACGCCGTCCAGTTGCTCGACGGTCGCGATGTGCATCGCCGTCGGAAAGGTGTCGTTCGAGGATTGGCTGTGGTTCACGTCATCGTTCGGGTGGATGGGAGATTTCGAGCCGAGCACGCCGCCGGCGATCTGGATGGCGCGATTGGCGATCACCTCATTGGCGTTCATGTTGGTCTGCGTGCCGGACCCGGTCTGAAAGACGACGAGGGGGAATTCGTCGTCCCAGCGCCCCCCGATCACCTCGTCGGCCGCACGGACGATCAGGTTCACTTTGTCCTGCGCCAGCTCGCCCAGCGCGCCGTTCGCCAACGCGGCGCCCTTCTTGAGGATGCCGAGCGCCTGAATGACCGGCCGGCCCCAGCGGAACCGCGCGACGCCGATGGGAAAGTTGCACTGCGATCGTTCGGTCTCAGCACCCCACAGACGCGCGGCCGGCACCTCGACGGGACCGAGCGCATCCTCCTCGGTCCGGAGCTGTTTCGTCGCCGTGTCTGTCATGGGACCGCCACCTCTCCGAAGTCAGCACGACGTCAGACGTAGGACATGCAGGCCGGCATGCCGGCACGGGCGCGGATGAAGGACATCGCGCGGCCCGTCGGCCCGAGCCAGGCCGCGCGGGTGCCGCGTCCCGTCTATTCGGTCGGCTTCTGATGAAAGCCTACCGTTCCATCATCCGTCGCCGGGCTCTCGATGACACGCGTCACTCGCGCCGCCGGCGGGCCACGATGACACGCCTCGATCATCGCGGCTACGGCCTCGGCGGGACCGACCAACAGCGCCTCCACGCTGCCGTCCGAGCGATTGCGCACCCAGCCCCGCAGGCCTCGGCGTGTCGCCTGCTCGGTCGTCCAGGCGCGATACCAAACATCCTGAACCTTCCCCTCGATGCGGATTCGGACGGCCCGGTCCGGCACGGGCGCCCTATTCGAACTCGAGGATGGTCTGGTCGACGGCGAGGCTGTCGCCGGCCACGGCATGGAGCTTGGCGATCGTGCCGTCCCGTTCGGCGCGGAGAACGTTTTCCATCTTCATGGCTTCGATGACGGCCAGCTCCTCGCCCATCTTGACCGACTGCCCCTCTTTGACCGCAACGGACACCAGAAGGCCCGGCATGGGCGAAAGAAGCTGTCTCGATCGGTCCGGCGGCTCTTTCTTCGGCATGAGCGTGGCGAGTGCCGCCACGCGCGACGTGAGGACGAGGGCCGTGCAGTTTGCCGGCCCATGGAGAAGCCGGTATCCCGCGCCGGCGCGGCTCACCTGCACATGGATGGGCGCATCGTCGATGCGCCCGGTAAAGAGCGGCGCGCCGGGACGCCAATCGGTCTCGATCCGCCGTGCGGGCCCCTCCGGGGTGTTCACTTTATATCCGCCATCGACGGACTCGACACGAACGGGATGATCGGTGTCATCGATGCGAACGATCCAGTCGAAGGACCGCGACGCCGCTCGGCCGCGCATGCGCCCGCTGATGGCGTTGTCGCGTTCGACCGTGCGCTGATGGACGGCGGCGGCAACGCTCAGCAGATCCGCGCGCTCGGCCGCGCTATGCGCCGCACCGGTGAATCCCTCGGGGAAGGTCTTGGCGATGAAGTCGGTCGTGAACCGTCCGGCGCCGAACTCGGCGTTGGCAAGGACGGCCGACAGGAACGGCAGGTTGTGCGAGATCCCGCGAATGATGAAAGAATCGAGCGCGCGCCGCAGAGCCCCGATGGCCGCCGCGCGGTCGGGGCCCGAGCCGATGACCTTGGCGATCATGGGATCGTAATGGATGCTGATCTGGTCTCCCTCCCGCACCCCCGAATCGATTCGGAGCCCATGCGCCGCCGAAGGCGGCACATAGCGCGTCAAGCGGCCGATCGAGGGCAGGAAGTTGCGCTCGGGATCCTCGGCATAGACGCGCGCCTCGACCGCCCAGCCGCTCGGCTTGATGTCCTTCTGGGTGAGCCCCAATGGCTCGCCCGCGGCGACCCGAATCATGAGTTCGACGAGGTCCAGGCCCGTCACCAATTCGGTCACGGGATGCTCGACCTGGAGGCGGGTGTTCATCTCGAGGAAATAGAAATTGCGCTTCGCGTCGACGACGAATTCGGCCGTGCCGGCGGAGACGTAGCCGACGGCCTTTGCCAGCTTGACCGCCTGCTGACCCATTGCCGCTCGGATCTTCGCATCGAGGAACGGGCTTGGCGCCTCTTCGATCACCTTCTGGTGGCGGCGCTGGATCGAGCATTCGCGCTCGCCGAGATGGACCGTGTGACCTTTCGCGTCGGCGAAAATCTGGATCTCGATATGACGGGGTTCCTCGACATATTTTTCGAGGAACACGCGCGCATCGCCGAAGCTCGACTGGGCCTCGTGCGTCGCGGAGCGGAACCCGGCGCGCACCTCCCCATCGTCGCGCGCGACGCGCATGCCTTTTCCGCCCCCTCCGGCCGCCGCCTTGAGCATGACGGGATAGCCGATCCCGCGGGCCTGGCGAACCGCGATCTCCGCATCGGTCGCGGGGCCGTCTTCGCCGGGGATCGTGCTGACGCCGGCCAAGCGGGCAAGCCGCTTCGATTCGATCTTGTCGCCCATGAGCCGCACCGCCTCGGACGGCGGGCCGATGAAGACGATGCCGGCCTTGCCCAGCGCTTGGGCAAACCGCGCGTTCTCCGAGAGAAAGCCATAGCCGGGGTGAACGGCTTCGGCGCCGCTTTGCCGCGCCGCAGCCAGGACGGCGTCGATCTTGAGGTAGCTTTCGCTAGCGGCAGGCGGGCCGATCGGAACCGCTTCGTCGGCCATGTCGACATGCATCGCGCCCTCGTCGGCCTCGGAATAGACCGCGACGGTCTTGATGCCCATGCGCCGACAGGTCCGCATCACGCGGCACGCAATTTCGCCCCTGTTGGCGACCAGAATCTTGCGGAACATCCGTCTTGATGCCTCGACCGCAGCGAACGAAAGCCGGGCGCTTATAGCAGGCCGCCGAGGACCGTGCTAGCCAGCGGCCAGGCTGCGAGCGAGGGCCTGCCAGTCCGTACGGCGCTCGAGCCGTTCGATGGCGGCAACGATGAGAAACTGGACGCTGCGCTCGAAGGAATCGGCATCCAGCAGACGAAGATCCGGATGGATCGGCAGGACCTCGAAGGCGCGCTTCGCCGAATGCGCGCTGATCGCCTCGGATGCGACAGGCGCGGCAAGACGGGCTTGGGCAAGCCGGCGCTCGAACCGCGCGACCGCACCGCCCCAATCCCCGGCCCTATGGGCGGGAGGCCCATGCCCATCGAGAACCGAGCGAAATACCCTGAGAAGGGCTCGCCCCACCCTGTCCTGCGCCTCCCCGGGGACCCGGCCCCGCAGATAACCCTCGACGATCAGAACCAGGTCGCCCAAGACCGCCTCGAACGTCTCCCAGCGCGCGCGCTCATAGGCCACGACGAAGGGCTGGTCCTTGAGCAGGTCGGCCATATGGAGGCGCGTCTTCATCTGGCAGTAGCTGACGATGCTCTTCTGGGCGACGAAGGCCGCTTGGGCATTGAGGAAGGCCGAGAGGTCTTCCTCGCCGCGGATTCGGGGCGCCTGGAACCAGCCCCAGAGCCGGATGAGTCCTTCGGCTAGCGCCATGTACATACCCCTATTGCCCGGTCGGACATTTGGCCCGGCAGGCCAAAAGGTATTACGTTGCAATAAGTAGATTGTCTCCGGCGGCTGGCTGGTGCTAGGTTTTCCTGGGGATAAGTTAAAAAAAACAGGGGGGAAAGGCCGTCGCGGCCCGACCATCCAGGCTTCCAACGAAATGAGATTGTTGCGCCAACGGTTTGTCTAACTCAACCGGGGCGCTGGGGTGGAAATCCCGAAAACCGGGCGGCATGGGGTTGACCCGGTCGAATGTTCGGGATGATGCAATCTGGAGCTTGCACCGGCCGATGAGCCGGGCAGGCCGTCGAGGGGGACATCACGAATGGCAGTCCTGACACCGGAGAAGAAAGACGCGTACTGGCGGAAGACGTCGACGCTGATGTGGACGATCCTGGTCATCTGGTTCGGCGTGAGCTTCATCGTCAACATGTTCGCCGCTCGACTCAACGAAATCACGATCGTCGGCTTCCCCTTGGGCTTCTACATGGCGGCGCAGGGGTCGCTCATCGTGTACGTCGTGCTCTGTTTCTGGAATGCGAACGCCCAGAACAAGATCGACGAAGATTTCGGCGTGGCCGAGGAATAGGAGGGCGCCATGGCAGTCTTCTCGGGTGATTTCACCAAGAACCTCGGCAAGATCTACGGGATCTACACCGGAGGCTTCATCGGTTTCACCATCATGCTCGCCATTCTCGAGCAGTTGGGCGTGCCGAACATCTACATCGGCTACCTCTTCATCTTCATGACGATCGGGATCTACGCGCTGATCGGCGTTCTGACCCGGACGATGGAGTTGTCGGAGTATTACGTCGCGGGCCGGCGCGTGCCGGCGTTCTACAACGGCATGGCGACGGGCGCCGACTGGATGAGCGCGGCGTCGTTCATCAGCATGGCCGGCGGCCTCTACCTTCAGGGCTATAACGGCCTTGCCTACGTCCTCGGCTGGACCGGCGGCTATGTGCTCGTGGCAACGCTCCTCGCACCTTATCTCCGGAAGTTCGGCCAGTTCACCGTGCCCGACTTCCTCGGCACGCGGTACGAGGGCAATTTCGCGAGGGCCTGCGGGATCATCGTGCTTCTCTGCGCCTCCTTCACCTACGTCGTGGCGCAGGTGTTCGGCGTCGGCATCATCACGTCCCGCTTCCTCGGGATGTCGTTCGAATTGGCTGTCTTCGTCGGGCTCCTCGGCATTCTCGTCTGCTCGATGCTGGGCGGGATGCGGGCCGTGACTTGGACCCAGGTGGCGCAGTACATCATCCTCATCGTCGCCTACCTGATTCCGGTCATCTGGCTGTCCACAAAGATCACGGGCTTCCCGATACCGGAGCTGGCCTATGGCCGCGCCCTCGAGCAGATCACGGCGCTCGAGGACAAGCTGGGGATCGTCAAGCACCACATCGCACCCTTCGTCGATGCGAAGGGGCAGTACAGCAGCGTCGAATTCTGGAACTTCTTCGCCCTGGTGTTCTGCCTCATGGTCGGAACGGCATCGTTGCCGCACATCCTCATGCGGTACTTCACGACGCCGAACGTCCGCGATGCGAGAAAGTCCGTGGGGTGGAGCATCTTCTTCATCTTCCTCCTCTACTTCACGGCACCCGCCTATGCCGCCTTCGCCAAGCTCGAGGTCTACACCACGGTGATCGGCCAGCCGATTTCGGCGCTGCCGGCCTGGGTGCAGAACTGGTCGCAAGTGGCGGGCATGCTCAAGATCACCGACGCCAACAGCGACGGTGTTCTGCAGATCGCGGAGCTCACCATCAACCAGGACATCATCGTCCTGGCGACGCCGGAGATCGCGGGTCTTCCCTATGTGATCTCGGGCCTCGTGGCGGCGGGCGGCCTGGCGGCGGCGCTCTCAACGGCAGACGGTCTGCTGCTTGCGATCGCCAATGCGCTGTCGCACGACGTCTACTTCAAGATGCTCGACCCCAAGGCCAGCACGGTCCGGCGCCTGACGGTGGCCCGCGTCCTTCTGGTCGTTGTGGCCATCATCGCCGCGGCGACCGCCAGCACCAGACCGTCCGGCATCATCCAGATGGTGGCCTGGGCGTTCTCGATTGCGGCCTCGGGGCTGTTCCCGCCCCTTGTGATGGGGATCTGGTGGAAGCGGACGACCTCGCTCGGGGCGTGCCTCGGCATGCTCGCGGGCCTGGGCGTCTGTCTCTACTACCTCGTCATGACGCGCTACTTCGAGATGCCGTTGTGGTTCGGCATGCGCAACATCTCCGCCGGCATCTTCGGAATCCCGGCGGCGTTCGTCGTGACCTACGTCGTCAGCCTGCTGACGCCGGCTCCGTCGAAGGCGATGCAGGACTTCGTCGATTCGGTCCGCATACCCGTCGGCGAGGTTCTCGACGTCGAGAAGCTCAAAAAAGCGGCGACTTGACCGCTTCGTCGAAAACCACGGCGCAGGGCCGGCATTGTCCGGCCCTGCGTCGTTTTGAGCGTTCGGCGCGCTGACATGTCGGCCGGCACCGCGTCATCGTGGACGATCTTGCTCTTTCATCTGCCGAATTACGCGTTGTCGGCGGTTCTCTACTCCATGTTCGGTCGGTTCGCGCTTGGCCTGTTCCTGCCGCCTCAGTCGCCGAATTACATCTACCGCTGGTTTCGGCTCCTGACCGAGCCGTTCGTCCGGGCGACGGCCTTCGTGACGCCGTCTTTCGTGCGGCCGGTCTGTCTTCCGCTCATCGCCATGTTCTGGCTGACCGTGATCCGCCTCGTCTTTTTCGGGGTCATGTACAATCTCGGCCTCGTGCCGACGCTGGCGCCTCAGAGCTGAGACGAAGGCAACGCCATGGACCGCCAAGGACTGTTCGTTATCGTCGCCGCCATCGCCGTCATCAACGGCATCCTCTCGCCCTATGTCGGGATCGTTTTTCGCCTCGCGCCCGTGTGGTTGCCTGAATTGGTGCCGCCCAGTGTCGCGATCGTCGCCTATCTCAGCTCGCTCATCGTCGCGACGGCGACCCTGATCCTGTCCGGCGTGCCCGCCGCGCTCTATGAGCGAATCGTCGGAATCCGCGCGGACGATTCCGTCCCCATGTATGTCTGGCTCGCCGCAGTGATCGTCCTCAGCCTTCCCGCCCTCGACATCCTGACACGGCTCTGACGCAATGGGGCGTCTTGACCGGCCCGGCCGGTGCCGCTATCACGCCATTGTCATCGACGTCATATTCTGCAGGGGACAATCATGCTCAGGAGAACATCATACGGCCTCGTGGCCATTGCCACGGGCCTCGCAATCGCCGTGGCCGGCTGCGGCAAGAGCGAGAACAACCAGAAGGCCTACGATGCCTGCATCGCATCCGCCAAGGTGCCCGGCGGCAAGCTCGAGAAGGCCGAATTCACACCCTTCGAGAAAGCGCAGTTCGCGGGCATGCAGGATGCCTCCATCGCGGTGAACGTCCCCTACACGCTGGACGGCCAGACCGGCCTTCTCCAATGCAGCGTCGTCAAGCAGAAGGACGGGACGTTCACGGCACAGTAATGCGTCCGCCCCGTCTCATGGCCGCTTGAGGAAAGCGAACAGACCCATCGCATAGGCCGCGTGAAGGGCGAGGACGCTGCCCCAGCCGACCACGGGCAGGAGGAACCACGGCTCCTTCGCCTCCGTCGCGAGGTTGATCGCGACGAGCGCCGCCATCGCGACGAAATATCCCGCGAGATGCAGGACGAAGCCCCGAAGCCGCCGGCGCGACGCGGCTTCGGTCTGCACCGGGTCGTCCGGCGTCCTCACAGCGGGATGTTGTCGTGCTTCTTCCAGGGGTTCTCGAGCGACTTGTTGCGCAGCATGGCGAGCGCCCGGCAAAGCCGGCGCCGCGTCGAGTGCGGCATGATCACGTCGTCGATGAATCCCCTGTGCGCCGCGACGAAGGGGTTGGCGAATTTGCGCCGGTACTCCTCCGTCCGTTCGGCGATCTTCGCCTCGTCGCCGCGGTCTTCGCGGAAGATGATCTCGACCGCGCCCTTCGGCCCCATCACCGCGATCTCCGCCGTCGGCCAGGCGTAATTCACGTCGCCGCGCAAATGCTTCGAGCTCATGACGTCATAGGCGCCGCCATAGGCCTTGCGCGTGATGACGGTGACCTTCGGCACGGTCGCCTCGGCGAAGGCGAACAGCAGCTTGGCGCCATGCTTGATGATGCCGCCATACTCCTGCGCCGTGCCGGGGAGAAAACCGGGCACATCGACGAAGGTCACGATCGGGATGTTGAAGCAGTCGCAGAACCGCACGAAGCGCGCCGCCTTCAGCGAGGCGCCGATGTCGAGGCAGCCGGCCAGGTGGGCCGGCTGGTTGGCCACCACGCCCACCGAACGCCCGTCGAGCCGCGCGAAGCCGACCACGATGTTGG
>JBGPGW010000098.1:0-11346 GCA_041484095.1 Alphaproteobacteria bacterium
AAGCCGGATTGCCGGAATGACCGCTCCGGGTCGGACCGCGAAGCGGCTCGCCGGCAAACGGATATCCGTCAAGAGGCTGGAGCCGGACCCAAGCCCGCCGAATCCGCGCGTCGCAGACGTGCCAATTCGGGACATTTGGTTACCGTCCTAACCGCGTGCCTGGAATATTTTCCGCGTGGTGCGCTCATCATTTTGCTCAGATGGGAGGAAAAAATGATCAAGGTCAGCGTGCTCTACCCGCACAAGGACGGCGCCCGCTTCGACATGGGCTATTATCTAAACAGTCACATTCCGATGGTGCGCCAGAAGTTCGGTGCCGCGTGCAAGGGGGTCGCTGTCGAACAAGGTCTTGCGGGCGGAGCACCAGGCACCAAGCCGGCCTATACCGCCCTGGCGCATCTATTGTTTGATTCTGTCGAATCGTTTCAGGCGGTATTTGGACCGCATGCCGCGACGATCATGGCCGATATCCCAAACTACACCTCGATCCAGCCAGTTATCCAAATCAGCGAGGTGAAACTGTCATGAGATGGCACGCCGCGGAGCGCCATATAGTGGAACGCCGACATTCGAACAGACGGCCGCCGACACAGGTTTCGTGTCGACGGCGACACCGCCCGCTCCGGGTCATCGAGCGACCCTGAATCCCGATCGCCTTTCCGTCCGTTGAGCGCCGTGAGCGGACCTCCGGCCTGGCTGCGGGACTTTGAATCCGCGCTCTCTCCCGAAACTCCCGCTGTGCATGCGGGCCTCATCTCCGTCCTTCACGCGGCTCCCCGGGTAGGACAGAGTGGCGCCGTCTGCCCTCTCTTTACCGCAGTGAGCGCCTTGCGCCGAAGCACGAGCGAAACGTGATTGTCGATTAGCATGGTGTCGCCCCATTCGCCCGAACCGGAGGCCCCGCGCGGGCTCGCCAAGGGGCTTCAGATCGCCGCCGGCGTGCTGGCGACCCAGCTCTACGTCATCGCGATCAGCGGATCGGGCATGGCGCTGCCGCAGATGCAGGGCGCCTTCTCCGCCGCGCCCGACCAGATCGCCTGGATCGTGACGGCGTTCATCGTCGCGTCGGCCATGACCAATGCCTGCGCCGGCTGGCTCGGCGACCGCATCGGCCGGCGGCGTCTCTTCCTCATCTGCATCGCCGGGTTCACCGGCGCCTCGGCCGCCTGCGGCTTCTCCGAAAGCCTCGAGACGGCGGTGCTCGCGCGCATATTGCAGGGCGGCTTCGGCGCGCCGCTGACGCCCTTGGGCCAGGCGATCTCGGTCGATGCCTGGCCGCGCCGCCGCCAGGCCCTGGGGACGTCGGTCTGGAGCATGGGCGCGCTCTGGGGCTCCTTCATCGCACCGCTCGCCGGCGGCTATCTCGCGGAGTCCGAGGGCTGGCCCTGGGTGTTCCTGATGTCCGTTCCCCTCGGCGTCTTGACCTTCATCGTCGCGTGGATCGCTGCGCCCCGGAACGAAGGACGGGCGCGCGTCCATCTGGATTGGATGGGTTTCGTGACCCTCATCCTGTCCATCGGCGCGCTCATGTACGGCCTCTCCCGCGGCGAGCGCCTCGATTGGTTCGCCTCCGGCGAGATCATCGCCGCCGCCGCCATCGCCGTGCTGGCCTCCTACGTCTTCATCATTCACATGTCGACGACGCGCCGGCCGTTCGTGCCGCTCGACCTCTTCGCCGACCGCAACTACGCGCTGGCGCTCGTCTTCATGTTCATTTACGCGCTTTACAATTACCTCCCGCTCTTCGTGCTGCCCATCGTGATGACCGGCGTCATGGGACTGACCTTGCCGGTGATCGGCGCGCTGCTCGCGACGCGCTCCTTCGGCACCTTCACGAGCATGCTCGTGATCGTGCCCGTCGCCGATCGCGTGGACACGCGAATCCTCCTCTTGGTGGGATTCACGGCGCTCATGGCGCCGATGTGGATGATGGCCCGCTGGGGCATCGACCCCTCATGGGCCGGGATCATCGTGGCCATGTTCCTTCAAGGCTTCGGCTCGGGCATGCCCTATGTCGGCATCAGCGCCATGGCCTTCGCGACGCTGCCGACGAATCTGCGGACGCAGGGCATGAGCCTCATGCACCTCATCAACAATCTCGGCGTCGCCATCGGCACGACGATCGTCTTCAGCCTCTTGACCCGCGAAATCCAGATCAGCCGTTCGGCGCTGAGCCAGTTCGCGAGCCCCTACAACGAGGCGCTGCAATACGGTGCCGCGCGCAGCGCCGTCCATCTCGATCAGGCCGGCGGCCTCGCCGCGTTCAATGCCGAGATCGGCCGCCAGGCGATGATGGTCGCGTTCAACTCGACGTTTCAAATCGTCGCCTATGCCGGCCTGGTCGTCCTGCCGCTCCTCCTCATTGCGCGAGTGAGGCGGTAGAAGATTGTCCGTACGACGGCGATGATTGGCTGACCGTATGACGGGCGCCGCTTCGCGCCCGTGCCGCGCCGCGCGCTTCACACCACGAACAGCTTGCGCTCGAAATCCTGGAGCGGCTCGCACCCCGTTGCCGTCACGCGGATCGAGGCCGAGATGCCGACCGCCGCCTTCTCCGGAATCTGGAGGAACGGGATGAGGTGGAAGCACATGTTCTCCTCGAAGAGACGCTGATCCCCGGGCTTGATGTCGATGATGTGCCCCTCGCCCCAGCCGGGCGTGCAGGCGATGCCGATGCCGTAGCCGACGCGCGTGTATTGCGTGGCGCCGAAGCGGTTCCTGGCGATGACGGCGCGCGCCGCCGCATCCGCCGTGCCCGTCGCGACACCCGGCTTGATCGCGGCCTCGGCGGCCGCCATCGCCTCCAGCACGAGGGCTTCCGCCTCGCGCATGTCGCGGTCTGCTTCCCCCACGATCACGGTGCGCATCATGGGCGCGTTGTAGCGGAACACGGTGCCGCCCACCTCGAAGAACACGCAGTCGCCTCGCTCGATGCGGCGTCCCCGCCAGGTCGCGTGGCTCACGAACGACCGCGGACCCGAGACGATGAAGGGCTGCATGGAACAATAGTGCCCGCCCGCGCCGAGCATGCCGCGATAGACCTCGGCGGCGATCTCGGTTTCCGTCGCACCCGCCTTGACCGCGGCGATTCCCGAGCGCATGCCGCCCTCCGTCGCCCGCGCGGCGCGGCGGATCATCTCGATCTCGAGCGGCGATTTGACGACCCGCCCCTCCTCCACGATGTGCGAGCAGTCGATGAACCGCGCATTGGGAAGGCGGCCGAACAATCCGTCCTGCTCGCTCGCCCGGAAGAAATAGCTCGAGCGCTCATAGCCGATCCGCTTGCTCCAAAGGCCGAATTCCTGGAAGGCGTCGGCGAGGACCGCCATCGAATCCTGGTTGTCCTGGAAGGGGCGCCTCAGCTCGACCCAGGTGTCCCACTCCGTGACCGTGTCCTCGGCATGGCGCGTGACCATGAAGGGCTCGCCCGCCAGCGGCACCGCGAGCCCGGCGAAGTACCAGAGACCCTGGGTCTCATAGCCCGTGAGATAGAACAAATTCTCGGGCGTGGTCACGAGCATGACCTCGACCGCGCGTTTGATCATGCGCCGGCGAAGCGCGGCGAGCCGCCGCTCGTATTCCTGCATGGGGAAGGCGAGGTCGGTGCGCTTGCGCATCGGCGCGGCTCCGTCCGGACGGGGTCAAGGCGATCAGAGCGATTTCGGCAGGATGGTCTCGACCAGCTTCGCCCAGTAGCTCGCCCCCACCGGCAAGGCGTCGTCGTTGAAATCGTAGTGCGGGCTATGCAGACGCCTGTCGCCCTCGTCCGAGCCGTTGCCCATCCAGATGTAGCAGCCGGGCCGCGCCTGGAGGAGGAACGCGAAATCCTCCGAGCCCATGCTCGGCGTCGGGTCGCGGTGGACATTGGCCAAGCCGGCGACCTCGGCGGCCACGACGGCGGCGGTCTCGGTCTCATTCACGCTGTTGACCGTCGGGGGATAGCGCCGCTCGTAGCGGAGAGTCATGGCAGCGCCCATCGCCGAGCAAATCCCCTCCGCGATGCGCCGGATCGACGGCTCGATGCGGTCCTGCACCTCGACGCGGAACGAGCGCGTGGTGCCGCGCAACGTGACCTGCTCCGGGATCACGTTCCAGGTGTCGCCGCCATGGATTTGCGTGACGCTCACCACGACGGAATCGAGCGGGTTCGTGTTGCGGCTCGAGATCGTCTGGAGCGCGTTCACGATCTGGCTCGCGACGACGACCGTATCGATGCCCTGATGCGGCATGGCGGCGTGGCTGCCCTTGCCGGTGACGACGATCTCGAACACGTCGTAGGCCGCCATCATGGGACCCGGACGCACCGCGAACTGCCCCACGGGCATGCCCGGCCAATTGTGGAGGCCGTAGACGGATTCGACGGGAAACTTCTGGAACAAGCCTTCCTCGACCATGACGCGGCCGCCGCCCTCGTTCTCCTCGGCGGGCTGGAAGATGAAGTGCACGGTCCCGTCGAAGTTGCGCGTCTCGGCGAGGTACTTCGCCGCACCCAGCAGCATGGTGGTGTGCCCGTCATGCCCGCAGGCATGCATGCGCCCCTCGTTGACCGATTTGTGGGAGAAGCCGTTCACCTCGTGGACATGGAGCGCATCCATGTCGGCGCGGAGGCCGATCGCGCGGCCGTTCGCGGCCCGCCCCTTGAGCGTGCCGACGACCCCCGTCCCGGCGAGGCCCCGATGCACCTCGATCCCGAAGGACGCCAGCTTCTCGGCCACGATCTCGGCGGTGCGCTTCTCCTCGAACGCGGTCTCGGGATGGCGATGGATGTCCCGACGCCATGCCGTCATCTCGGCGTGGAATTCGGCGATGCGATTGATGATGGCCATGGCGCGCCCCCTCGATCTGACTCGAAGGGACGAGCTTATCAGCCGCGACCGGCGGCTCGTCAAGGCGGAGAGCGCCGGGACCGCGCGCCCGGCCGGAAGGTGCCGCCTAGTGCGACATCAGCACCGGCACGGTCATGTGGCCGAGGACGTACTCGGTCGCGCCGCCCAGCACCAATTCGCGCAGGCGCGAATGCCCATAGGCGCCCATGACGATCATGTCGGCACCCGCGTCCGACGCCCGCGACAGGATGACGTCGCCGACTTTCATGTCCTCCGCGATCACATGCGCCACGTCCGCCTTGTAGCCGTGCCGCGCGATGGAGGCGGCGATATCGACGCCCGCGATGTCGCGCTCGGCGTGATGCGCGCCCGGCGGATTCACGTTCATCACGACGATCTCGGCCTTCGGGTCCAGAACCGTCGTGGCGTCATGCAAGGCCCGGCAGGCCTCGCGGCTGCCGTTCCAGGCCAGCATGACGCGGCGCCCGACGCCCGCGAAGGTGCCGGCATAGGGGATGACCAGCACCGGCCCGCCGGCGTCCAGCACGACGCGCTCGACGACGTCGAGCGAGAGCGCGCGGCCGTTCCGGTCGGGATCGGGCTGGCCGAGGACGGTCAGATCCGCATGGCGCGCGTGCTGGCTGACGACGCGCGCGACGTCGCCGATCTGCTGGTCGAGAACGCGCCACTCATGCGCGACGCCCGCCTTCTTGACCGCTTTCTCGAACATCTCGCCGGCGGCATCGACATGCTTTGCCATCTCGTCGATCTGGAGCTGCCAGACTTGCGCCGGAATCTCGGCACCCACGAAGGCCGGAACGATCGCCGCGGCGTTGACGGCGAGCCCGATGAGATGCGCGCCATGCGTGCGCGCCAAACCAGCCGCCAGATCGACGCGCGCCGCGCCGCGCTCGGTATCGTCGACATGCACCAGGATCGTCTTAACAGCCATCGTCAACTCTCCCTTGTATCGGCGATCCGGTTTATCGGCGATCCGGGCATCCGCGGATCGATCGGTCACGCCAGTGAACCCTCTTTATATGAACCAATTATATGAGCCAACCCCCGGCGGTGAAACATTGATCTGTGTCAAGGTTGACACGGCGCACCCACGCCAGCGACTCTCTACGGCCATCACCCGCGGGGGGTCGCTTCAACGATCGAGGCCGGACCGGCCGAGATTTCGGAGACTGAATGGGCAAGATCCATCCTGTCCTCTTATCCGGCGGCGCTGGGACGCGGCTCTGGCCCGTCTCGCGCGCGCTCTACCCGAAGCAGCTGATGCCGCTCGTCTCCGAGCAGAGCCTGCTGCAGGAGACGGCGCTGCGCGTCGCCGGAGCCGAACGGTTCGCCCCGCCGATCCTCGTCTGCAACGAGGAGCATCGCTTCATCATCGCGGAGCAGCTCCGCGCGATCGGCGCGCCTGCGCACACGATCCTGCTCGAACCCGAAGGCCGGAACACGGCGCCGGCGGCGGCGGCGGCGGCGCTGACACTCGGCGATCCCGACGCTCTCCTCTTGGTGCTGCCCTCGGACCATGTCGTGCGCGACCGCGCGGCCTTTCTCGCCGCGGTCGATGCCGGCGCGGACGCCGCGGCGGACGGCGCGCTCGTCATCTTCGGCGTCGTGCCGGACAAGCCCGAAACGGGTTACGGCTATATCCGGCGCGGCCGGCCGTACGAGCATGTGAACGGCACGTTCCGCGTGCGCCGCTTCATCGAGAAACCCGATGCCAGGCGCGCCGCCCGCTACGTCTCGGCCGGCGACTATTACTGGAACGCCGGCATGTTCCTGTTCTCGGCGCGCCAATTCCTCGAGGAGCTCGAGCGCCTCGAGCCCGCGATCCTCGCATCCTGCCGCGCCGCCGTGGCAACGAGCCAAAGGGATCTCGATTTCCTCCGGCTCGACCGCGACGCCTTCGCCCGATCACCCTCGAAATCGATCGACTACGCCGTGATGGAGCACACGCAGAAGGCCGTGGTGGTTCCGCTCGATGCCGGCTGGAGCGACGTCGGCGCCTGGCCCGCCCTCTGGGATCTCGGCACGAAGGACTCGCGCGGCAATGTGGTGATCGGCCCCGTCGTCGCCGAGGGCGTGCGCAACAGCTATCTGCGGTCGGATGGCCGGATCGTCGCCGCGCTCGGCATCGAAGACCTCGTCGTGGTCGCGACCGAGGACGCCGTGCTCGTCTCGACCCGCGAGCGGGCGCAGGACATCCGCATCGTCGTCGAACGTCTCAAGGCCAAGGGGCGCAGCGAAGTTCGATCCCACCCGACCGTCTATCGTCCCTGGGGCAGCTACAAGACCATCGATTCCGGCGAGCGGTTCCAGGTGAAGCGCATCACGGTGAAGCCGCATGCGAGTCTCTCGCTCCAGCGCCACCGGCATCGCGCCGAACATTGGGTCGTGGTGCGCGGGACGGCCGAAGTGACCCGCGGCGGCGAAACCATGCGTCTCGAGGCCAATCAATCGACCTATATCCCCATCGGCACTGTCCACCGCCTGGCCAACCCCCTCGATACCCCCCTGCACCTCATCGAGGTGCAATCGGGCGAGGTTTTGAGCGAAGACGACATCGAGCGCCTCGAGGACCGCTATGGCCGGGCGAAAGACCCGAATTAGCAAGCGCGCCGCCATCCCGCGCCTTGAGGCCGTGGGGTAAGGGTCTGTAGAGTAGGGCCGAGCTCGACCCGAGACACACGGCCGGCCACGGGGCCGCGCCCGCCACAAGGAGGCCCTCATGGCCATCGTGCCCAATTCCCCCACCGCCCGGGACATCGCTTACGCGCTCCACCCCTACACCAATCTGGCGACGCACCAGAAGGAAGGCTCCCTCATCATCCGCGAGGGCAAGGGAATCTTCGTCTACGACGAGGCGGGCAAGGAATACATCGAGGGTCTCGCGGGGCTCTGGTCGACCTCGCTCGGCTGGGGCGAGGAGCGGCTCGTCGAGGCGGCGATCCGCACGCTCCGGAAGCTGCCCTACTACCACCAGTTCGGCGCGAAGGCGCACGAGCCCGGCATCGATCTCGCGGAGAAGCTCGTCACCATGGCTCCCGTGCCGATGTCGAAAGCGTTCTTCACCAATTCCGGCTCCGAGGCCAACGACACCGTCGTCAAGATCGTCTGGTACTACAACGCCGTGCGCGGCAAGCCGGAGAAGAAGAAGATCATCTCGCGACTTCGCGCCTATCACGGCGTCACGGTGGCGAGCGCAAGCCTCACCGGCCTGCCCCACGTTCATAAGTATTTCGGGCTGCCGATCGAGAACATCCGCCACACGAGCTGCCCGCATTACTACCGCTACGGTCTCGCCGGCGAGACGGAAGAGGACTTCGCGACGCGCATGGCGGCAGATCTCGAGAAGATGATCCTGGACGAGGGGCCGGATACGGTCGCCGCCTTCATCGCGGAGCCGGTCATGGGTGCCGGCGGCGTGCTGACCCCGCCCAAGACCTATTTCGAGAAGGTCCAGGCCGTCCTCAAGAAATACGACGTGCTGTTCATCGCGGACGAGGTGATCTGCGGTTTCCACCGCACCGGCAACCCCTGGGGCTCGAACACCTACAACCTCAAGCCCGACATCTTGACCTGCGCCAAGGCGCTCTCGTCCTCCTATCTCCCGATCGCGGGCGTGTTGATCACGGAGCCGATCTTCCAGGAGCTCATGAAGGGCAGCGCCGAGGTCGGCAATTGGGGGCATGGCTACACCTATAGCGGCCACCCCGTCTCCTCCGCGGTCGCGCTCGAGACGCTCAAGATCTACGAGGAGCGCGACATCGGCTCGCATGTGCGCCGGATCGCGCCGACCATGCAGAACGGCCTCCGGAAATTTGCCGGTCATCCGCTCGTGGGCGAAGTGCGGGGCGTCGGCCTCATCGGCGCCATCGAGCTCGTGAAGAACAAGAAGACCAAGGAGTCCTTCGATCCCAAGCAGTATGTCGGCGCCAAGCTTTCGAGTTTCGCCCAGGCGCGCGGCTTGATCATCCGCGCGATGGGCGACCATATCGGCGTCTGCCCGCCGCTCATCATCAAGAGCGACGAGCTCAGCGAGCTCTTGACCCGGTTCGGCAAGGCCCTTGACGACACGCACGGATGGGTGCGGGAACAGGGTTGGGCTTGAGACGACAATCGTCCGGCGGCGGCGCGATCGCCGCCGCGCGAGGCTGCACCGTCAATTGTTGAGAGCCTGATGGATTACGAAGCCGTCTTCCGCGACGCCGTCGCGCGCGTGAAAGCCGAAGGACGCTACCGCGTCTTCGCGGATCTGGAGCGCCAGGCCGGCGCCTTTCCCTGCGCGCGCTGGCACGGCCCCGACGGCCCGGTGGATGTCATCGTCTGGTGCGCCAACGACTACCTCGGCATGGGCCAGCATCCCCTGGTGCTGGAGGCGATGACGGCGGCCGTCCGGCACCACGGCGCCGGGGCCGGCGGCACGCGCAACATCTCAGGGACCAGCCACGCCCACGTCCTGCTCGAGCGCGAACTCGCCGACCTCCACGGCAAGGACGCGGCACTCCTCTTCACCTCGGGCTACATCGCCAACGAAGCGACGCTCGGCACCCTCGCCAATCTGCTCGAAGGCTGCATCGTGTTCTCCGATGCCGAGAACCACGCCTCGATGATCCAGGGCATCCGGCACTCGAAGGCCGAGAAGCGCATCTTCCGCCACAACGACGTGGCAGATCTCGAGGAGCTCCTGGCGTCGTCGCCCGCCGGCCGGCCGAAACTCGTCGCGTTCGAATCCGTCTATTCCATGGATGGCGACATCGCGCCGATCGGCGATATCGCCCGCGCCGCGCGCCGCCATGGTGCCATGACCTATCTCGACGAGGTGCACGCCGTCGGCCTCTACGGGCCGCGCGGGGGCGGTGTTGCCGAGCGCGACGGCGTCATGGGCGAGATCGACGTCATCGAAGGCACGCTCGGCAAGGCCTTCGGCGTCGTCGGCGGGTACATCGCGGGATCGGCCGCGCTCATCGACGCCGTCAGGAGCTATGCGCCCGGCTTCATCTTCACGACCGCGCTGCCGCCTGCCGTCGCGGCAGCGGCGCTCGCCTCGGTCCGGTATTTGAAGTCGAGCACGATCGAGCGCGAGCAGCACCAGGAGCGCGCCGCCCGCCTCAAGCGGCTCTTGGCCGAAGCGGGCCTGCCGGTCATGCCGTCCGCGAGCCACATCGTGCCCCTGTTCGTGGGCGATGCGCGGCTCTGCAAGGAGGCATCGGACCGGCTCCTCCGGCAGCACCGGATTTACGTCCAGCCCATCAACTACCCGACCGTGCCGAAGGGCAGAGAACGCCTGCGCCTCACGCCGAGCCCCTGCCACACCGACGCGATGATAGACGCGCTCGTCGCGGCACTGAGCGATGTGTGGGACCGGCTCGCGCTTCGCCGCGCGGCCTGAGACTCCCACCCGCCTGAAACGGCGATGCGTCCCCGCGCCTCACCTCCAGCGCGGCAAGAGGCGGGCGCGCCTCCTGCTCAGGGCCGATCGATGCGGCGGCACCGATCAGAAGAGATACTGCATTCCCAGCTGCACGCGCCCGGCCTCTCCGCTTTTCTGCGTTCCCGGCGCGGCACGGGCGAGATAACGCCAGCCATAGATGCCTTCGAGGCCGATGTTCACGCGACTGACCGGCGACCATATCAGGTTGATCGTGGCACTCTGCAGGTTCTTGTTGAGATTGTTGGCCCCCGCCCCGAGCGCCGCGACGTCGACGTCGGAATGCATGTAGGCATAGAGGACGTTGGAATGAAGCGTGTTCGACCACCAGTGCGTGAACTGGCCCCAGCCGCCGTAGAGCGTCTGGACCCGGACGTCCGCGCCGCACCCCGCGACGAACGTCGCCGTCGGCGCGGTCCCGCATGTCACGTTGATGTCGGGTGAGCCGGCCGCGCTCTTGATATAGCGGCCGAGCCCGGGGCCGTAGTTCGCATTGGCCATGAACGTGTCTTTGTCCCATAGCTTGAGCGTGGCACCGGCATGCCCGCCGCCGCCCCAGGCGCTGTCATGGTCGCCGCGACCGTTGTTGTATTCGAAGCGCCGCAACACGCCGGAGAGGTTGAGCGCGCCCCAGCTCGCCCTGTACCGAAGGCGCCCGATCATGTCCGGCGCCCGGTCGACGAAGTTCGTGTTCCGGGTCGCGGCGCTCGGGGTCGCCACGGTCTGTTCCGGATTCTCGATCGCGGCATCGAGGGCGAGATTGGCCTCGATCGCGTGTGTGTAGCGGATCTGCGGTTGCCGGATGTTGACGTCGCCGGGGGGGCCGAAGTTATCGAGGACTTCCGGGACGGAGTCCTCGTCCATCAACGTCGACTGGGTCTGCCCGGCCAGCACCGGCCCCAGGACGCCGAAGGCTTGGCGAATCCGGAACTGGTCCGAGTTCGAAAAGCGTTCGTTGCCGGCCGCGCCGAAGAAATCCCCCTCGATGCGGGTCTGAAGCTCACCCCAATCCGTCGGCGTGCGCGTCACGAATCGGAGGCGTGATTGCCGCGCATGCAGGCGGAAGTCGCTGCCCTG
>JBGPGW010000099.1:0-11293 GCA_041484095.1 Alphaproteobacteria bacterium
GCGCTGGCTGATCATGAGCATGACGAGCGATCTCGTGCCCGTCGCCTTCGCGCAGATCCTTCACGCCTTCACCTTCGGGGCGGCCCATCTCGGCGCCATGCACATCGTGCAGCGTTTGGCGCCGCCCGGCTTCGCCGCCTCAGCGCAAAGCCTCTACTCCGCGATCGGCATGGGGTTGACGATGGGTGCGGCGCTGCTTGCCTCCGGCCCTCTCTACGCCGCCTTCGGCGGCGGCGCCTACATCGTCATGGCGGGGTTGTCGTTCGCGGGCCTTCTTGGATCGCTCGTGCTCGCGCGGGTCGAGACAACGAGCGCGCGCTGACGGCGCCGCTCAGCACTTCGGCTTCGGCAGGGGCTCGAGGCGCAACAGCTTCGCGCGCACGCGAAAGTCGCCGAAATCCATGATCTGATCGCCGGCGACGCCGTTGTCGTACATTTTTATCGACAGTTCGTATTGCGGCTCCGCCGTCTTGGCCCCGGCATTGAAGAAGGCAAGGCGCATCGGCCATGAATTGCGGTTGGTGAGCGCGTCGCCCTTTTCCTTCGCATCCGGCTTCTGCCGGGAGCCGATGAAGGCGTTGATCTCCGCCATGCCTTCCTTCGTCGCGCCGTCGAAGACCACGTAGGACAACGTTTGCTTGCCCCCTTCGGCCGCCTTCACGAGCTCGGCGCTATGCACCATGGGAAAGACGGTTCCGGCCGGGAGCGCCATCGTCCGGCTTTCGGGCACGGTGTAGCGCGCTTCGCCGGCCTTGCCGCGGCCCGACATTTGCGCGTCGCCACGATACTCCTCGGCGAGCTGATCGTTGCGCATGGTGCGAAGACTGAAATGGTAGTGCAGCCCGTCAAGCGATTCCCAACTCGTGAATCCGGTGTCCGTCACGAGGGCATCGTCATTCGGGTTGATGAGCTCGAGCACGATGCGCTGCTGCACCGTCCAGCCATCGCACGTCTCGGCCCACTCCGCGGTCATGGCACCGTGCGCATCGACGACCGTGGCGCCGGACGCAGAGCCATCGAGACGCAAGGTGTAGGCAGCCCGATAGGGCGCCAAATCCGCGGCGGCGCTCGCGCTCGCCAGCGCAATCGCAAAAATCGCGCCGAAAATCGCCGGGCGCGACAGCTTCCGATAGGAAAGAGCAAGGTAGACTGGCACCGAATCCTCCGCGTGACCCCCGCGTCAACGCGGGCATCGTATTATGGCATGGATTTTCCGGGGGCGATAGAATGCGCCCCCATTTCCGCAGATCACCGACGGGGTTCCGCGCATGCCGCCCAAGAAAGTCATCCTTGTGACGCGAAAGCTCACCGAGGCCGTCGAAGCGCGTCTCCGGCGCGATTATGACGCGCGGCTCAATCCGACCGACGAGATTTACGGTCCGGCCGCAATCGCCGCCTCCGCCGCCGGCGCCGACGGGCTTCTCGTCGCCGCCACGGACAATGTCGGCACCGCGGTCATCGATGCCTTGCCCGAGCGCGTGCGCGTGATCGCGACCTTCTCCGTCGGCTACAACCACATCGACATCGCGGCCGCGAAGCGGCGCGGCATTTGCGTGACCTACACGCCGGATGTCCTGACCGACGCGACGGCGGATTTGACCATGCTGCTCCTGCTCGGCGCCGCCCGGCGCGCCGCGGAGGGCGAGCGCATGCTGCGGATGGGAGAATGGACGGGATGGGCGCCGACCCAGCTTCTCGGCACCCACGTCACGGGCAAGCATCTCGGCATTCTCGGCATGGGCCGCATCGGACGCGCGTTCGCGGCGCGGGCCCGCGGGTTCGCCATGACGGTCCATTATGCGAACCGGACGCGCCTGCCGGAAACGCTCGAGGACGGCGCCATCTTCCACGCCAACGCGGAGGGCATGCTTGGCGCCGTGGATTTCCTGTCGATCAATTGCCCGGCCACGCCGGAGACGACGCGCTTTCTCGACGCGCGCCGCATCGCGCTCATGCGCGACGGCGCGATCGTGGTCAATTCCGCGCGCGGCGCGATTATCGATGACAACGCGCTGATCGCGGCGCTTCGCTCAGGCAAGCTTCGCGCGGCCGGCCTCGACGTCTATGACGGGGAACCCCGGCTCGCCGAGGCCTACCGGACCCTGCCGAACACGTTTCTCCTGCCGCATCTCGGGAGTTCCACCATCGAGACGCGGGACGGCATGGGTAACAAATGCGTGGACAATCTCGACGCGTTCTTCGCCGGACAGTCGCCGCCCGACCGCCTCGTCTAATCGATTCGAGATCCGCTCGCGTTGGACGCGACGGTTAGAGCCGCAGCAGCCAGACATGCGGCGCGCCGTTCTGGGCGACCGCTTCGCGCACGCTGTGCGCCTCGCCCGCCTGGTACGGGCCCGCAACGACACGATAGAGCGAACGGCCCTCGCGCGAGTCGCGGAGAACGCGCGTCGTGAAATCGGCATAACGCCGCGCGGCAACCGCGGCTTTCATCGAGTCGGTGAACGTGCCGAAGACGAGATAGACGCCCGACCCGCCGATCGCCGCCCCGTCCTTCGGTTTCGGCGATCCGCTTATCGATGTGAGAACGGAATCGAGCGCACGAACCAGCCCGGCGCCGCGCCCGGAATCGATCGGCCGCCATTCGCCGCCAGCCGTGAGCGCATGGGGCGTGATCCCCTCCGCCTTGGCCGCGAGTATGCGCTTGACCTCCGCCGCGCGATCGCGGCGATCGGGCGCCTCCCCTGCAAGCCGTAGGGCAGGACTGCTGGCTGCGGTCGGACGGAGTTTGGTTTCCACCCGTCCTCGCGCGCGCTCGTCCGTGGCCACCGTTTGGTAGGCAGGCGCGCCGGCCGCGAGGGCTCCGACGAGGGCTGGCCCCTTTGCCGCCATCGCATCGGTCTCGCCCGGCTCGGTCGCGCCGCCCCGTTCTTCGACAAGAGCGAGCAGCTCTTCAGCCGTCGCGCCCCCCTCATTGAGGGTGACGTCCACGGGCTGCTCATCCTCGGGCGCCTCGGAGCCTAGTTTCGCCGGTGGCGTCTCCGTCAGCCCGTCTGGCTGCACCGTCCCGTCCCTGCTGCGCTCGGGCTGCAGGATCGGCTCACTCGGCAGAAATGCCACGATCGGCCCTGATGTCTCCTGGCAAACGGGCCGCCCGGTCACGGCGCGCCACAGGGCGCAATCTTCGTCGACAACGACCGAAATAGCGTGATCCCGGACGGACTTGCCCGTCGCGACGAGACTCGCGCCATCGAACGCGAAAGAAGCGATGGAGACCGCAGCCGGCACGGCGCAACCGGCCAATACGAGCGCACTCGCCAGCCCCCCAAGGGTGGAGCGAATAGGCTTGCGCACGGTCGAAGCTCCCCCGTTTGCCCGCACGCGATCGTTGCGGACGAATCTCAGAATGTCGATGATTATGCTCGGCATTCATCATCGTTAACCCGGCATACCGATGTCAAAGCTATTCCCTGCACCAACAATGGGTACTACGAACGACTTAGAGCAACGGACGGTCGCAGGCGCCCGCCGGCGATTCCCACGTGACCCCCCGGCTCATCTGGCCGTTGTTGGTCATGGCCGATTCCGTGTATAGCTCCGCGCCATGGACGTGATCGTCGATACCGCCTCGCTCGAGGCGTTGTGCTCCCGCCTGTCTTCCGCCCCCTACGTCACCGTCGACACGGAATTCATGCGCGAGAAGACATATTGGCCGCGGCTCTGCCTCGTGCAGATCGCCGGGCCCGAGGATGCGGCGGTCATCGATGCGCTCGCCCCCGGCATCGACCTCGGATCCCTTCTCGCGCTGCTGGGCGATGAACGAGTCCTCAAGGTGTTTCACGCCGCGCGCCAGGACATCGAAATCTTCTTCCACCTCATGGGCAACGTACCGGCACCGGACTTCGATACACAGATCGCGGCAATGGTGTGCGGGTTCGGCGAGCAGGTCTCATACGAGACTCTCGCGGCGCAGTTGGTCGGCGCGCGGATCGACAAGACGTCTCGCTTCACGGATTGGTCGCACCGCCCCTTGAGCGAACGCCAACTGTCCTATGCGCTCGCCGACGTGACGCATATGCGGAAGATCTACGAACATCTGCGTGTCCGCCTGGGACAGTCGAAGCGCGACCCATGGCTCGAGGAAGAGATCGCCGCGCTCATCGACCCGGCGGTTTACCGGCTCGATCCGAGTACCGCCTGGCAGCGCCTGAAACCGCGGGGCATGTCGCCCAAAAGCCTCGCCGTGCTGCGCGAGGTGGCCGCGTGGCGCGAAGGCGAGGCGCAGCGGCGCGACCTGCCGCGCAACCGCATCGTGCGCGACGAGGCCTTGCTCGAAATCGCCGCAAGCCGGCCCAGGCGCGTGGCCGATCTGGCCCGGGTGCGCGCACTGCCGAAGGCGGTCGCCGAGGGTGCGTTCGGCGACGGGATATTGGCCGCCGTCACGCGCGGTGAAGCCCTGCCGGACGCCGAATGCCCCGCCGTGACCGATCGCCCGCAATTGCCGCGCGGCATCGGCCCCGTCGTCGAACTGCTCAAGGTCCTGCTCAAGTCGAAATGCGAAACCAACCACGTCGCGGCCAAGCTCATCGCCAGCGTGAGCGACCTCGAACGCATCGCCGCGGGCGAGGATGACGTGCCGGCGCTCCATGGCTGGCGGCACGGCGTCTTCGGCGCCGACGCCCTGGCCCTCATCGAAGGCCGGCTTGCCCTGGCCGTGACCGGGCGGCGGCTCGAGATGGTCGAACGCGTGCCGCCCGCGCTTCCCCAACGCCGGTCAGGCGGACGCGGCGCCTAGGGGCCCGCGGCACTCCCGCGCGCGCTCACCGTCAGGATGGCCGCCTTCCGGCCCAACACGCCCGCCAATCGATTCAGCCGTTTGGTGACGTCCTCGCCGAGGATGGCCGCGCGATGCGCGGGCACCTCGAGCGAAACCTTGTCCCGATCAACAGCAAGCGGGATGTCGGCCAGCACGTCGGGGGAACCGCCCGAGAGCGTATAGCCGAGCCGCAGGGCGACACCGAGCGTTCGGGCCTGGGCCTCGTCTCTTTCCTCGAGAAGCGGACGCACCATGTCGATCACCGGATTGCCGTCGTCGCCGCCATACCGGTAGAAAACAGCGAGCGCCAGGAACGCGCGACCGGGATGGTCGCTCGGCAGCACGAGCGACCGGAGGATCCGCAGCAGCGCCTGTTCGGCGCGGTAACCGGGATGATCCATCGCCGCGATGTCGCTGAGCACGCAGGCCGCTTGGCGGCGGCGGGCCTCGGCTGGCGGCTCGTCGGCAAAGAGCGGCGCCGTCCAACCCACAAGCCTGTCGCCCGCGCCGGGAAATCGCGCGTGCCGCTCCGCCATGAGCGCGCAGGCCGACAAGAGCGGGTCGAGACGCTTCGTTTCCGCAGGCAGGCGGTCGAACACCACGCCTTCGCGCAATCCGTTGGCGGAGAACACGATCCGCTTGGGCGCCGCGCGGCGGAGAAGCCGCTCGAACAGCAGCGCGGCGATGGGCAGCGTATCGAGCCGGCGGCGCGGCAGCCCCGAGAGCCGCTCCAGCGAGCGCAGACTCATCTTGCTCACGAGCTCGACGATATTCTCCATCTTCGCTCGCTTCACCTCGTAGCGATGAATCACGCGGAGCGGGTAATCGACCTGCGCCATGTGGATGCGCGCGAGCGCACGCCAGGCGCCGCCCACGGCGTAGAACCGCTGGCCCTTGAGATCGGAGAGCCACGGCACTTGGTCGAGCGCCGAATCGATCTGTCCGGCCGCCTTCTTGAGGTCGCTTCCGCTCGAATCGAGAAGACGCAGCGGCCCGAGCGGCAACGTGCTCTGCGGCCCGATCTTCCCCCCATCAAGCGTCACGAGCTCAAGGCTCCCGCCGCCGAGGTCGCCCATCAGGCCGTCCGCGTCCGGGATGTCGGAGAGCACGCCCTGGGCCGAGAGGCGGGCTTCCTCGACGCCCGACAAGACCCGAATGGACAGGCCGCAACGCTTCCCGGCCGCGGCGACGAAATCGCGTCCGTCCTCGGCATCGCGCACAGCCGCCGTCGCGATCACCTCGAGGGTGCGGACACCCATGGCCGAGGTCACCGCCGCGAAGCGCTCGAGATTGTCGAGGGCGAGCGCTGCCCCCTCCGGGCGAAGCGGGCCATGCTCGCCCATCCCCCGGCCGAGGGCACACATCACTTTTTCATTGAAGATGGGGACAAGCGCGCGTGAGGGCGAATCGTAGACGACAAGGCGAATCGAGTTCGAGCCGATGTCGATGACACCGATCCGACCGGACTTCACCGGCATGGAGCGGGGTTCCGAACTCGTCATGTCGTGCCTGTGCTCCCGTCCCTCGAGCGATGAACCTCTCGCGAGGCCGCATGCGTTATAGCGAATCCGAGAGCGTCGGCGCTACGCCTTCTTGAGCACCAGCTGCGGAACCGTCGCCGCGCGGCGGAGCGCACTACCCCGGCCGGAGAGGCTGGGATTGGTCATGAAGTAGGTGTGCGCGGAGAACGCATTCCGCCCGGCGTCCATGCGCCGGTACATACCCTCCGCATCGAGATGCCAGCTCTGCGCCTCGTCGTTCAGATTCGCGACCATAATCTGGTCGAGAATCTGGCGGTGGACGGTCGGATTCTCCACGGGAACGAGCGCTTCCACCCGCCAATCGAAATTGCGGGGCATCCAATCGGCCGAAGAGATGAAGACCTTCGCCTGACGCGAAGGCAACGCCCGGCCCGCGCCGAAGCACACGATCCGCGAATGTTCGAGGAAACGGCCGACGATGCTCTTGACCCGAATGTTCTCGGAGAGCCCGGGCACGCCGGGACGCAGACAGCAGATGCCGCGCACCACCAAGTCGATCGAGACGCCCGCCGTCGAGGCCCGATAGAGCGCGTCGATGATTTTGTCGTCGACGATGGCGTTCAATTTGGCCCAGATCTGCGCGGGCCGCCCGGCTTTGGCGTGTTCGGTCTCGTCCTCGATGAGCCTCAAGAGCGATTTCCTGAGCGTCACCGGCGCCACGGCGACCTTCTCCAGCGGCTCCGGTCGGCCATAGCCCGTCATGTAGTTGAAAAGGCGGCTGGCCTCGCGCGCGAGAGCCGGCTCGCAGGTAAAGAACGACAGATCCGTATAAACCTCGGCCGTGATCGGGTGATAGTTGCCGGTCCCGAAATGAACGTAGGTCCTGAGCGCTCCGCCTTCGCGCCGGACGACCATGGACACCTTGGCGTGAGTCTTGAGGTCGATGAACCCGTAGACGACATGGGCCCCCACGCGCTCCAAATCTCGCGCCCAGCGGATATTGCGTTCCTCGTCGAACCGCGCCTTCAGCTCCACCATCGCCGTGACCGACTTGCCGGCCTCGGCGGCCTCGACCAGCGCCTTCACGATCGGTGAGTCCTCGCTCGTCCGGTACAACGTCTGCTTGATCGCCACGACGGCCGGATCCGCGGCGGCCTGCCGGACGAACTGGACGACCACATCGAAGCTTTCATAGGGATGATGAACGACGATGTCCTTGGCGCGGATGGCCGCGAAACAGTCGCCGCCGAAATCGCGGATGCGCTCGGGAAAGCGCGCCTTGTACGGGACGAACAGGAGATCGGGCCGCTCATCCGTGATGAGCTGCGCTATGTCCGCGAGGCCAAGAAGTCCCTCCTGCTGGAACACGTCGCTGTCCGGCACGCCAAGCTCGTCGATGACGAATTGCCGCAACCCCTCGGGCATTCCCGCTTCGCACGCCATGAGGGTGACGCTACCGAGCCGCCGGCGCTTCAAGGCCGATTCGAACACGCGGACGAGGTCCTCGGCCTCTTCGTCGATTTCGATCTCGCTGTCCCGGAGAACGCGGAAACAGCCCTGCTCGACGATCTCGGAGCCCGGAAAGAGCTCATGCAGAAAGAGACCGACCGCGACTTCGATGGGAACGTAGCGCACCGCTTTTCCGGGCAGGCGAATGAATCGGCCAAGCTGCCGCGGCAAGGGGAGCAACGCCGTCATCTCGCCGGCGTTGCGCAGGCGCCGCACGCGGATCGCCATGGCGAAGCCGAGATTGGGAATGAACGGAAACGGATGCGCGGGGTCGACGGCCAGAGGCGTGAGAACCGGAAAGATGGTCTCGAGGAAGGAGCGTTCGAGCCATTCGCGATCGGCCGCGCTGAGATCGGCGGCCTGGACGACGTCCACCTCGTTCTCCGCAAGCTCCGCGCGGATGGATGTCCAACGCGCCTGCTGCGCCGCCATCAACTTCGTCGCACGCTCCTCGATCGCGTCCAACTGCTCGCGCGGCGAAAGACCGTCCTGGCTGCGCTCGGAGACGCCCGCCTGCACCGGCGCCTTGAGGCCGGCGACGCGCACCATGAAGAACTCGTCGAGGTTGTTCGCTGAGATCGACAGGAACCGCAGTTGCTCGAGCAACGGATGGCTTGGATTGCTCGATTCCTCGAGCACCCGCTCGTTGAAGGCGAGCCACGACAGTTCGCGATTGATGAACCGCGATTCATCGGTCGGCGAGACGGGAATCGGCGCCGCGAGAGCGGGTAGCTCGAGTGCGGATGGCTTGAGTACGGTGTCCATAGATGGTCGAAGAAATCTCGTTTCGGATTTCTGTCCGTGGCTCCAATATAGCGAGATCGGTCCAACGAAATGATGACAGTTCAGTGACACAAGATATCGTAGGGTCAGGGACGAAGACCCTCTACTTGTTGCGCCATGCAAAATCGAGCTGGGCCAAACCCGACCTTCGGGACTTCAATCGGCCGCTGAATTCGCGCGGCCGCGGCGCCGCAACAGAGATGGGGCGCTACCTCGCGGGCCACGCGATGACGCCGGCGCTCATCCTCTGTTCCACGTCCCAACGGACGCGCGAGACCTTGGCGCTCATCCTGCCTGCGCTCGAGGCCGATGTCGTGATTCGGATCGAGACGGCGCTCTACGGAGCGACGAGCGACGAGCTTCTCGAACGTCTGGGTCGGCTCGGCCCTGAGATCTCGAGCGTCATGATCGTCGGCCATAATCCGGGCCTCGAAGACTTGGCGCGACACCTCGCCGCAGGGGGACCGAAGGATGACGTCGCCCGCCTCGCCGCCAAGTACCCGACCTCCGCTCTCGCCGTCATCCGCACCGCGGCCAGGACGTGGGATTCGCTATCGGTCGAGCGCGGACAGCTCGAACGCTTCGTCGTACTCTCGAGCGCGAAGCCCTAGTCGTCCCACGGCCGGTCGGCCGCGGCGACGCCGTCCCAGAGATCACGGCCTCGTTCGACGCTCGCGGCAATGCGCGCCGCGAACCAGCCCGCAAGAATCGCCTCCACCGAACGGTCCTCGAGCGCGAGGCCGGCCACGAGCCGCTTCGCGACCGCCGCGTCGTTGAGCGCGCCCAGGCTGTCCTGAAAGGCGCGCAGACGACGCAAATATTTGCGCGTCGCCTTGCGGCCGTAGAGACTGCGAAAGAACTCGCCCATGTAACGGCATTTCTTCGCGGCTATGCGGATCGCATGCAGCTCCTCGTGCGAGGCGTCTTGGATCTCGCGGGCGGATTTCCGCAACTTGCGTCCCCGCCGGCGCAAGGCATCGCGCGCGAATTCGATGAGCGGCGTCGTGGGCGCTTCGCCGCCCGTCCTGCCCAACCAATGCTCGAAACGGAGCTGGAAAAGCGCGTATCGCTGGGACCGGAGCGTCGCGCGCGCGCCCTCATGGGCCGCAACGCGCGCGGCGGACGCTTGCGCCGCAAGCTTGCCGAGACCTTCGTCGCCGGGCAATTCGGCGCGCAGCGGCACCAGGGTTTCCGTGAGAAAGACATCCCAGTCCCGTGCCGGACCGAGCGAGCGCTGAAGCCAGCGCAGATCCTCGCGAACTTCGGCCACTTGAGCGCCAGTGAGTCCCGGGCCGAAGGCGGTGAACGCCGCGCGAAGCCTGCGCACAGCAACGCGCAACTGATGAATCGCCTCCGGGTCGTCGCCCGCGAGGACCGCGATCTCGTTGCCATAGAGCTGCTCGAGGCAGCTCCGGGCAACCGCCACGAAGCCCTGCCACACCGTCCAGTCGTCCTTGAGGCGAATGGCCCTCGCGACGCAGGGCCGCGGGGTGCGTCCGACATACAGGGCGTAGCCGCGATCCGCCTTGGTGCGGTGCTCGATCGTGAGCGGCAGACATTCGGCCAATTGCCGAGCAAGATCGAAGAGGTTCCGCTCGTCGCCGGATTTCAACTCCATCTCGACCTCGGACAGCGGCTCCTGCCGGTCCTTGGCGATGATCTCGCCCTGGTCGACGGCCAGTTCGATCATGGAGCCGTTGATGGAGAGGGGATAGGTGCGTCGCGTGACCTCGGTCCGGAACACTTCGGCGAGCGCACCGGCCCCTCTGTCCTTCAATCCGTCGGGCAGTCCGACCTCGCCCAGCCGCGCGAGGTCAGGAGCATTGCCGCGAACGGGGGCGGAGTATTCGGCGTGGCGCCGCATCGCATCGCCGTCGTTGCCATTCGTGTCGACCTTGAGAGTCTGGATGCGGTGACGGCCCACCTGACGCACGCGCAAAGCCATGCCTTGCTGCGCGAGGGTTTGATCGGGCGTATCGAAATAGACGGTCTGCAGGCGCTCGGTGCGCGGCCGCCCCACGAGCGAGTCGCGCACGACCGATTGGCGTGCCAGCCGTCGGATGTAACCGGCGGGCATCCGAAGTTTGAGTTCGATTTCCTGTTCCACGACCGCCGGGGCTCTCGTTGCAGAACCAAGGCTAGAAAGCCTGCCTTGGCCGCGCAAGTGCACACGGGACCGCTGCCGCGGCGCATAAGGGAAAAATGACTTACCCTATGTTTTGGAAGGAGTTATCGCTTATCCTTCAACGACCTTACGAGCACTCGGGCAATCGGCCGGCTAGAGCGTCCCGGGATAGGCGCCGCCGTCGAGCACGAGGTTCTGGCCGGTGATGAAACTGGCCTGGGCGCTGCAGAGATAGGCGCAGGCATCGCCGAACTCCTCGGGCGTGCCGAACCGTCCCGCGGGATTGCCCTTCCGGCGCGCCTCGTGCGCGGCCTCGTAGCTCTCGCCCGTCGCCTTGGCGGTCGCCGCGATCGTCGCGCGCAGCCGGTCGGTGTCGAAAGGCCCGGGCAGGAGGTTGTTGATCGTCACGTTGTGCGGCACCGTCTCGCGCGCGAGGCCGGCGATGAAGCCGGTCAAGCCGGCGCGCGCGCCGTTCGACAGGCCGAGGATCGGGATCGGCGATTTGACCGACACCGAGGTGATGTTGACGACGCGGCCGAAGCGCCGGCGGATCATGCCGTCGACGGTCGCCTTGATGAGCAGGATCGGCGTCAACATGTTGGCGTCGAGCGCGCGGATCCA
>JBGPGW010000100.1:0-11215 GCA_041484095.1 Alphaproteobacteria bacterium
CCTAGGTCTGCAATCGCCGCCAGTCGCTGTGAGGCGCGAAGCCGAGGCGTTCGCGCGCGCGGGCGATGTCGAAGATCGCGGCGGTCGGGTTGCGCCGGTAGAGCTCCGGCTTGCGGATTTCGGGGAGGTGCCCGTAATACGCGCGGATGAGGTCGAGCGTCGGCGTCTCCGACAGCGTGTTGGGCGCGCTCGCGAAGAACACCTCGTAGGGCCGTCCATCGTGCTCGAGCGCGAGGCGAAACGCCTCCGCGACGTCCATGGGATCAACCCACCCCCAGAGATCGATGTTCTTGGGATCGTGGCCGCGCGCGGCAAGCGAGCCCGAGACCGTCTCGGTCGCGACCAGCACCGGGCGGACGACGCTCACGGGAAAGGCGCCGCGCCGGGCGAAGCTTTCGGCCACGCGTTCGGCGGCCAGCTTGCTGATGCCGTAGGGCTCCGCGGGATAGCAGGGATGATCCTCGTCGACCGGCAGGTAGCGCGGCGGCCGGCTCGGATCGGGAATGACCACGCCCGTCGTGCACTCGCTCGAGCAATGCACGACCTTGCGCACGCCCGCATCCAGCGCCGCCTGCATCACCTGCCAGGTGCCCTGGACGTTGATGGCGACGAGCTTCTCGTCCGGCAGTTTGTGGAACATCAGGGCGGCGGCCAGATGGATGATCGCGTCCTGGCCGGCGGCCGCGCGGCGCACCGCGTCGAGGTCGAGCAGATCGCCTTCGATATAGGCGACATTCGCGGCAGGCGGGCGTGAATCGAACACCGTCACCTGACAGCGCGACGTGAGGGATTCGACGAGGCGCCGCCCGACCCGGCCGCTCCCGCCCGTCACGAGGACTTTGTCGTACTGCGTCATCGGCGCCGCTCCCGTTCCAAATCCATCGGTCGCTCAGGTTTACGCATGCGCGCGATGAAGTCGATCTCGATCTTCGTGCCGCCGAGAAGGCTGGCGACGCCGACCGTGGTGCGCGCCGGCAGCTGGCCGGGCGGGAAGAAGGAGACGAAGACCGTGTTCATGCGCTCGAACTCGGACAGATCGGTCATGAAGACCCGGGCCTGCACGACATCGCCGAAGCCGAGCCCGATCGAGCGCAGCACGGCGCCGAGCAGCTCCATCGACGTTCGTGTCTCGTCCTCGATGGCGCCGAGCGTGTAGCGCCCGTCGGCCCTATCGGCCGCGAGCTGCCCCGCGAGAAACGCGTAATCGCCGTCGAAGACGACGTGGTTGTACGCCGCCGCGGTTTTCGATTCCGTGATGTTGAGGCGGCCAAGATCGGACATGGGCGAAAGCTCCTAGGACGGTGTGCGGTCGAGACGCTCGGGGCCGAGATTGTCGGGCCGGATGCCCCGCTCGGTAAGGAGCCTCGGCCATGGCCGGCCGAGGATGAGGCTCGAGGCCGCAAGCGACAAGCCGGCCGAGGTCTGGATGCCGGCACCACCTTGGCCCGCAAGCCAGAAGAAGCCCTCGGCCTCCCCATCGAAGCCGGCGACGGGGTCGCGGTCGGCAACGAAACTCCGGAGACCTGCCCAGCGCCGCTCGACGCGCCTCACCTTGAGCGTCGTCGCGCGCTCGATGCGCTCGACCGCGATCGCCACGTCGATCTCCTCGGGCTGGACGTCGCAGGGCTCCATGGGCGTCTCATCCGCCGGCGAGGCCAGGAACTTTCCCGCCTCGGGCTTCAGGTAGAACTCGTTCTCGACGTCGTCGAGCTCCGGCCAGGATGAATTGTCGATGCCGTCGGGCGCCGACAGGATCATCGCGGTCCGCCGCTTGGGCACAAGCCCGATCGTGCGAACGCCGGCAAGACGCCCGACGGCATCGGCCCAGGCCCCCGCGGCATTGACGAGTATGGGGGCGGCGAACTGGCCGGAATTGGTCTCGACGACCCAGAGCGCGCCCCGCCGCTCGATGGCGCGCACCTCGGCATCGGTGACGAGGCGGCCGCCCGCGGCCCGCATGTTCCTGAGATAGCCCTGGTGAATGGCATCGACGTCGAGGGCCATCGCGTTGGGCTCGAGAAAGGCATGGCTGAGATAGTCCGGGCGAAGGATCGGCAGGCGCCGCACGGCTTCATCGACGCTCAACACGTCGATCGTGGGGCAGGAGGCGCGGGCAGCGGCGAGCTCCTGTTCATAGGCTTCGCGTTGATCGGCGCGGGCGACGAACAGCCACCCCAGCGGCCGCGTGAGCGGCACCGTGCTGAAGCCAGTCGGAGGGGTGGTGAAGAAGGGTCGCGTCAATGTCGTCAGGGCTCGGATGGCCGGCGTTCCCAGGGCCTCGGACAGGCTCGCGGCCGACCGTCCCGTGGTGTGGTAGCCGGGGGTCGATTCGCGTTCGAGCAGCACCACCGTCCGGTGGGGGGCGAGGCGATAGGCGAGCGATGCCCCCGCAATGCCCCCGCCGACGATGAGAACCTCGCATTCGCCCCTTTGAGCCATGGTTAACGCCGCCCTCAGCTATTCACCGCATGCCGGCGAATGGAGTATTCTAGGCGACTGACCGGCCGACAAGCGCGTCCGTGCCGAGATGGGGCTTCGCGCCTTCGGGACGCAGGAAAAGGAGAGACACGCCATGTCAACGACCCCTTTGCGCCGCATCGATCCGAGTGCCGATCCTGTTCGGCAGGCGCGCGTCGATCTCGCGGCGATCCATCGGCTCGCGAGCCGCAACGGCTTCGACGACGGGATCTGGAACCACTTCACGCTCGTGGTTCCCGGCACGACCGATCGCTTCCTCGTCAAGCCACACGGCCTGCTCATGTCCGAAGTGACGGCATCCAATCTCGTCGTCTCGGATTTCGAGGGCAACATCGTGGAGGGCCGCGGCCGGATCGAGCGGACCGCCTACTGCATCCACTCCCAGTTCCACCGCATGTACGCGCACGCGGCCTGCGTGCTTCATTCGCATCCGCGCTTCGCGACCGCGCTCACCATGACCAAGCCGGGCCGGCTGCTGATGATCCACCAGGATGTCCTGCAGTTTTACGACCGTGTCGCCTATGACGATGATTTCTTCGGCTCGGGATCGACGGTGGAAGAAGGCGGCCGCATGGCGCGCGTGGCAGGGGACAAGCCCATCCTCGTCAGCGCCAATCATGGACTGACCACGGTCGGCAAGACGGTCGCGGAGGCCTGGTACGACTTCTATTACTTCGAGCGCTCCTGCAAGTATCAGTATGACGCGATGGCGCTTGGCCAGGAGCTGCGCATCGTGCCGGAGCAGATCGCCCAGTTCACCAAGAGCCAGGGCCAGGATCACAGGGCCGAAAGCGCCGTTCTGACGCTCGAGGCGATGAAGCGCGATCTCGATCGCGAGGAGCCGGACTACAAGGCCTGACTATAAGGATCGAATCCTGCGGCCCTCCCGCGAGGGCCGACATTTGGCATTGATTGCTCGGCGGGCGGCGGCGCGTGTCCGTCGATGCCGCAAATGGAGGAGAGCATGGTCACCATTCCGTTCCGGCGCCCCGAGCCGAGCGCCGATCCCGTCTGGCAGGCGCGCGTCGATCTCGCCGCCGTGCATCGCCTGGCGCATCGCTGCGGCTTCGATGACGGCATCTGGAATCATCTGACCCTCATGGTGCCGGGCCAGAAGGATCGCTTCCTCGTGAAGCCCCACGGCGCCCTCATGACCGAAGTGACCGCATCGAACCTCATCGTCTCGACCTTCGAGGGCGAGGTCGTCGAGGGCAAGGGCACCATCGAAACCTCGGCCTATTGCATCCATTCGGAAATCCACCGCTTGCACGCGCGCGCCGCCTGCGTGCTGCATCTCCATCCGACCTATGCGACCTGGCTCACCATGTCGAAGCCCGGACGCTTGTTGATGATTCATCAGGATGCGCTCCGCTTCTACGATCGCATCACCTATGACGACACGTTCCAGGGCCTCGGCACCAGCCGCGAAGAAGGCGGCCGCATGGCCAAGGCGCTGGGTGCGAAGCCGCTGCTTCTCTCCGCCAACCATGGCCTGACCGCAGTCGGCGGCACGGTCGCCGAAGCCTGGTACGACCTCTACTATCTCGAACAGGCGGCCAAGCAGCAGCACGCCGTGATGTCGTCGGGCCAGGAGCCGCGCATCGTGCCGGAGCAGATTTGCCAGTTCACCAAGAGCCAGCTCATGGATGAATGGGAAGCGAGTGCCAAGCTCGCCTTCGACGCCTTGAAGCGCGATCTCGACCGCGGGGAACCCGACTACAAGGTCTGAGGCGCATCATGCCCAAGGCGCTGTCGGCCGATTCCGTCGCGAGCTACCGCGCGAACGGCTTCTATAAGCCGTTTCGCGTCCTCTCGGAGGACGAAGCGTCGGCGTGCCGTCGGCGGATCGAGGCGTTCGAGCAGGCCCACCCGGATCAGACGGGCAAGCTCGACCTCAAATGCAATTTGCTCTTCCCCTGGGTCGACGACGTCACGCGTCGGCCGCGTCTCCTGGACGCGCTCGAAGATCTCCTGGGGCCGGACCTTCTCTGCTGGAACGCCTCGATCCGCAACAAGAAGGCTCGGAGCCCGACCTATGCCGGCTGGCACCAGGACACGCGCTACATCCAGATTCGTCCCACCGGCGTGATCGCCTTTCTCGCCCTGTCGCCCGCGAACGAAGAGAGCGGCACGGTGCGCGTCATTCCGGGCTCGCACAAATGGGACGTGCTGCCCCACGCCGACACGCACGACAAGGACAGCATCCTGACGCGCGGGCAATACATCACGGCCGACCTCGACACGTCGAGCGCGGTCGATCTTATCTTGCGGCCGGGCGAGGTCGGGTTCTTCGACCACAACATCGTGCACGGCTCGGGCCCGAACAATTCCCGCGATCGGCGCATGATCCTGCTCATGGGCTATTACGCGGCCCATTCGAAGCCGCTCGACGGCCGGCGCGTCTCGGCCTTCGTCATGCGGGGGATCGACCGCTACCGGCACTTCGACACCGATCCGAGGCCGTTGCGGGATTTCGGCCCTGACGAAATCGCCAATCACCGCGCCGCGGTCGAGGTCCAGACGAAGAAATTGCTCTTCGAGGGCAGCGACCGCACCTCGATCGCGCTCAGTTGAGCCGCTGAGAGGGAAAAGGCGGGAATGAGCCGATCCGTCCGGGAGATATGACGCCGGAGACGATCGAAATTCGCCAGCCATGTCTTCGGGCTGCATCGCCGGTCCGGTCGATTATTCGGGAGCGTCCGTGCGCGATTCGCCGTCAGGGAATGAACGGCCGACGGCAGAGGATCGCCTGGCGAGCCTCCCCTTCTGGCGCGCCGTGCCGGATATCGAGCGGCTGGCATGCGGCCGGACCAATGTGAACTACCGCGTGCATTGCGCGGGGGAGGAATACTTCGCGCGCGTCGCGGACGATCTTCCCTGCCATGCGATCGTCCGGTCTCATGAAGCCCGGTGCGCCGCGCGCGCGGCCGAACTCGGCGTGGCACCCGCGATCGTTTTCGCAGGCGACGGCATGCTCATCACGCGCTTCATCGAAGGCAAGACGCTGCAGCAGGGCGACCCCGTCGCGCCTGCGATGGCGGGGCGGATCGTGCGCCTCCTTGCGCGGACGCATGAGGGGCGCTTGCCCGCCGACATGCCGGACGTCAATCCGGTCGCGGTCTCGCGCTTCTATCTCGCGCGCTTGGCGCCGGGTCTGCTGAGCGAGGGCGATCGTCGCGAGATCGAAGCGATCCTGGCGGCGGCGGCGCAGGGGCGACGGATGTCGCTGATCCACACCGACCTCATCCCCGAAAACCTCATCGACGATGGCGATCGGCTGTGGCTCATCGACTGGGAGTATGCGGGGCTGGGCGACCCGGCGACCGATCTCGCCAATCTCGCCATGAATTTCGCGCTCGACGAATGGGCTCGCCGCGACGCGGCCGCAATTCATGGGGGCGTCTCGTTCGAGGAGGCCGAAGCGCTCAAGGACGCGGTCGTCGTGCGCGAGGCGCTGTGGTGCCTCACGCAGATTCAGGCCGCGGGATACCGGGGCGATCTCGCGGCCTATGCGCGGCTTTGTCTCGGGCGGCTCGGGATCGAACACGTGGTGACGCAGTGACGGCGTCCGGCTACGACGTCGCGATCGTCGGCGCCGGTGTCGTCGGCTGCGCCGTCGCGCGCGAGTTCTCGCGCTATCATCTGAAAGCCATCCTGATCGAGGCGAACAGCGACCTCTGCGAGGAATCGAGCAAGGGCAACACGGCGACGCTCGCGACGGGCAACGACACGCCCGCGGGCTCGCTCGAGCGGCGTCTCGTCGTTCGCGGGCATCAACGCTACCTCGCGGAGGGGCCTGGGCTCGGCTTGCCGATCCGCCTCGTCGGCGCGCTCACCGTCGCGTTCACGGAGGACGAGGCGGCGATCGTCGCCGAAGAGGTGCGGGCCGCCAGGGCCGAGGGATTCGGGGATGTCGAACTCGTGGGGGCGCAGCACATCTATGCGCGCGTACCCGCGCTCGCGGCCGGCGCGGTCGCGGCCTCCTGGGCGCCGACGGAGGGTATCGTCGACGGCTTCTCCACGGCCTTCGCCTTCGCGCTCGATGCCGTTGAGAACGGCGTCGACTACCGGGCCTCCTCCCCCGTCACGGCCGCGCGGCGGCGGGAGGGTTCCTGGATTCTCTCCACCCCGACGGGCGAGGTTCAGGCGCGTCTCGTCGTGAATTGCGGGGGCTTGCGCGCCGATAGCGTCGAAGCCGCCGCGGGGTATCGCGATTTCGTCGTGAAGCCGCGCCGCGGCCAGTACATCGTCTACGACAAGAGCGCGCAGCGGCTCGTCGGCACGATCCTCCGCCCCACGCCGACGCCGACGACCCGCGGCATCTATATCGCGCCCTCCATCTTCGGCAACGTGCTCTTGGGCCCGACGGCCGAGGAGATCGAGGATCGCAACGACCGGCGCGTCACGCCGGCGGGGCTTGCGGAACTCCAGGCCTTCGGCCGGCGGATGCTGCCGGCGCTGCTCGCGGAGCCGGTCGTGGCCCTTTACGCCGGCATGCGCCCCGCGACCGACCGGCCGGAATACCGCATCATTCCCCGCTTCGCCGAAGACTGGCTGACCGTCGCCGGAATCCGTTCGACCGGTCTCACCGGCTCGCTCGGCATCGCGGAACACGTGCTCGACCTCGTCGTTCCCGAGGTGTTCAAGGCGGCCCGCAAGCATGCGCTGAATCCGGTCTCTGTCCCCTCGCTCGATGCGGGGGCGCCGCGTCCCTGGCAGGACGCCGCGCGCGTCGCGGCCGATCCCGCCTATGGCGAGATCGTCTGTCATTGCGAGCGCGTGAGCCGGGGGGAGATCCGCGACGTGCTCGCCTCGCCCATCCCCGCCCGCTCGATCAAGGCGCTGCGGCGGCGGACGCGGGTGATGATGGGGCGCTGTCAGGGTTTCTTTTGTGGCGCGCGGGTCGAGGCCTTGCTGCGGGATCGGGATGCATGAAGGAGGCGGCCGTCATCGTCATCGGCAGCGGGCCGGCCGGGCTGGCGGCGGCCGACGCCTTGAGCCGGCGCGGCATCGCACCCATCGTCGTCATCGAACGCGACGACGGGCCCGGCGGGCTGCCGCGCTATTGCGGCCATCTCGGCTTCGGCTGGGAATACACGCGGCGCCTCGACAGCGGGCGGCAGTTCGCCCGCCGCCTCCTGGCGCGCCTCGACCCCGCGCGCGTCACGCTGTTCACACGCACGAGCGCTCTCTCCATCGTGCGGATGCCAAGCCTCCGCGTCGAGGTCGTGGGTCCGGAGATCGGGCTCACGGGAATTGGCGCAAAAGCCATCATCCTCGCAACGGGGGCTCGCGAGCAGTCGCGCGCCGCACGTCTTTTGCCGGGACAGCGCCCGGCAAGCGGCGTGTTCACGACCGGCATGCTCCAGCAATACGAGACGCGCGGCCTCGCCGTGCCGGGACAGCGCGCGGTCATCCTCGGCACGGAGCACGTGTCATTCTCGGTCCTCCTGACCGCGCGGCGCTTAGGCCTCGGCGTGGTCGCGATGGTCGAGCCCGGCTCGCGCATCGCCTCGTTTCCGGCGGCGGGTCTCGCGGCGCAATGGCTCGCGCGGGTGCCGATTTTTACCGATTCAACGGTCGAGGACATCGAGGGGTTCGATTCCGTCGAGGCCGTCGTCCTCCGCACGCCGTCCGGTGTCCGCCGCATCGCCTGCGACGGCCTCATCGTGACCGGCGGCTTCGTTCCGGACGCACAGCTTGCGACGGAGGCCGGGCTCGCGATGGATGAGCGGAGCGGGGGGCCGGTCATCGACCAGGACATGCATACGGATCACCCCGGGGTGTTCGCGGCGGGAAACCTGTTGCGGCCGATCGAATCAAGCGGGATCGCGGCGCTCGAGGGGGCCCGTGCGGGGGCTGCCGTTGCGGCCTATCTTGCCGGGGGGCGCCCTGACGCGGTCGGCCCGGGCCGGGCCATCGCGCTCGACGACGCCTTCCGCTATCTCGTCCCGCAGCATTGGAGCTGGGGCGCCCCGCCGCTCGTGGATGCACCGGCATTGCGGCCGAGCCTCAGGGTCAGGGCCGATGAACGTCAGGCGCGCGTCGTTCTTCGGGTCGATGGCCGGGCGCTGTGGACAAGTTCGCCCAGGGCGTTGTTGCGGGAGCGGCGGGTTCGCGTCAATTTATCGGCGTTGTCGTCGGTCGAGCCGGTCGACGTCCGTGTCGAGCTGGAGAGGGTTTGAGTGCCGATGGACTTCATCTTCATGCTGACGCGGAACGACCAGACGATCGAGACCTGCCTCGACGTCGTGGCGCAAGTGGCACCGCTCGGCATCAAGCATATCGGCTTCAAGGACGTCGGCGTCGACTTCGATACGCTTCGCCGCCTCAACGACACGATCAAGACGGCGGGCGGGACCAGCTATCTCGAGGTCGTCAGCACCTCGACGGAGGCCTGTCTCGGCTCCGCGCGTGCGGCGGCGGAGATCGGCGTCGACTGCCTTCTCGGCGGAATCGACGTCGATCGCATGCTGGACGCGCTCGAGGGCAGCGCGGTTCAGTTCTTTCCCTTCGTCGGCAAGCCGCACGGCCATCCGACCTTGCTCGCGGGCCGCCCCGAGGACGTGGCCAAGGATTGCGCGCGGGCGTCCCGGCTCGGCTGTGCGGGCGTCGATCTCTTGGCCTACCGTGCGACCGAGGCCGACCCGATCGCGCTCGTCGAGGCGGCTCGCGGCGCCACGGCGGGACGGCTCATCGTCGCGGGCAGCGTCGATTCGCGCGACCGTGTCCGGGCTCTCGCGGAAGCGGGGGCCGACGCCTTCACGGTCGGCACGGCGGCCTTCGCCGGCGTCTTCTCACCCCACAAATTGACCCTGGCCGGCCAGCTCGAGGAGATCCTCGCGGCCTGCGCCTACAGCTAGGCCCGCCTAGGTCCGATACGCCACCCCCGGCAGGACGCAAAGCATCTCGAACAGCAAATGCGCCGCCACGGTCGCGGTCATGCCCGTCGTGTCGTAGGGCGGGGAGACTTCGACGAGATCGCCGCCGACGATGTCGAGGCCGCGGCAGCCGCGGATGATCTCCTGCGCCTGGGCGGTCGTGAGCCCGCCGATTTCGAGGACGCCCGTTCCCGGCGCATAGCAGGGATCGAGCCCGTCGATGTCGAAGGTGATGTAGACCGGCCCCTTGCCCATTTGCTGGCGCACTTCGTCCATGACCGGCGTGAGGGATTTGTTCCAGACCTCATGGGCCAGCACGAGGCGGAAGCCCTGGGAGCGCGGCCAGTCGAAGTCTTCCGCCGTATAGCCGGAGCCGCGGAGCCCGATCTGCGCCGTGCGCTTGCCGTCGATGAGGCCCTCCTCGACGCAGCGCCGGAACGGCGTGCCGTGCGCGACCCGCTCGCCGAACATCGAATCGTTGATGTCCGCATGCGCATCGACATGCACGAGGCCGAGGGGCCCGTGTTTCTTGCGGAGTGCGCGCAAGATCGGGAGCGTGATCGTGTGATCGCCCCCGAGCGCCAGCGGCCGGCAGTCATGGGGCAGGATCTTTTCCTCATAGAACGCGGTGATCGCCTTGATGGCCTTGTCCAGATTGTAGGGGTTGAGCGGAATGTCGCCGATGTCGGCCACCTGCAGCGCATCGAAGGGGGCCGCGCGGGTCGCCATGTTGTAGGGGCGCGCGACGCATGATTCGGCGCGGATATGCCGGGGACCAAGCCGGGTCCCGGCCCTGTACGACGTCGCCCAATCCAAGGGAACGCCGACGAAACACGCATCGAGGCCCTTGGCGTCCGGCTGGGTGGGCAGGCGCATCATGGTCGCCGGCCCGCTGAATCGCGGCATCTCGTTACCGCTGAGGGGTTGATTCAAGTCGCGTCGTGTCGCCTTGGCCATCGAAACACTCCCTGTCTTCGTCATGTGCGCATGCGATCCTAGTGGTGGCTGCACGCGCTGCCAAGAACGCGGCTTTTCCTTGCGAAGAGGTCGAACGGATGGTGGAATGCGCTCGCGCCGCTTCGGAACTCCGATGCGCGCCAAAAAGGGACAGTGGAGGAGAAAGTATGGCCAAGAGAAAACCCGCAGCTCGCAAGCGCGCTGCTGCGAAGAAACCCGCGGCGCGCCGCGCCGCGCCGGCCCGCAAGGCGGCGCCGAGGAAGCAGGTGATCGGCGGCCCGATCGTCGTCGGCGGCAACGTCATTCCGATTTCAAAGGCCGTGCGCGCGGGAGATTACGTGTTCTGCTCGGGTCAGGTGCCGTTCAAGGACGGCGCGCCCATGGTCACGGGGACGATCGAGGAGCAGACCCAGGTCACGATGGAAATGATCAAGGGTCTCCTCAAGGAAGCCGGCTGCTCGCTCTCCGACGTCGTCAAGGTCACCGTGTGGCTGCGCGACACGGCGGATTTCTTGGGCTTCAATCGGACCTATGCGAGCTATTTCCCGGGCAAGCCGCCCGCGCGCTCGACGGTCCAGTCGCGGCTCATGGTGGACGTTCGGATCGAGATCGAGGTGTTGGCGTACAAGCCGTAACCGCCATCGGCATGCGGCTCCGGGGGGCGGTGCCGTTGCACCGCCCCCTTTGTTATCGAGTGTTATCGGGTGTTATCGGGCCGGCTGGTGCGGGGATTCGGGTCGAGTTGAGTTGAGTACCCTCAATCCTTGCCATATCATGCACGGGGCGCGGCGTGCGCTGGGGAACGGATCATGGCGATCGAACATCGGGAGCGCGGCGCTGCTTGTCAGGTCGAGTGGCCTCGCGCCGTTCGGCTTGCCATCGTGCCCGCTTGTTTCGCG
>JBGPGW010000101.1:0-11214 GCA_041484095.1 Alphaproteobacteria bacterium
CCTGCGGTCATGAGGGCCTCGGTCGACTTGCGGGCGCGCTCGATCAGGGCGAGTGCGTCGAGGTAAACCCCCTCTTCGCTCTTCGACAGTGCCGCGACGCCTTCGCGTTGTGCCTCGGCAGCGGTTGCCGCCGCAATGCGCGCCGGGACGGTCCAATCATCGAGCGTCGGCAAAATCCGGTGCGCACTCGTCCCGGCGGACACCGCGCTCGCCGCGAGAGCCTGCGCCGCTGCCAAGGCCATTCCGTCCGTGATCGTGCGCGCCCGCACATCGAGGATCCCGCGGAAGATGCCGGGAAAGACAAGTGCGTTGTTCACCTGGTTCGCGAAGTCGCTTCGCCCGGTGCCGACGATCCGGGCGCCCGCTTCCGACGCCTCCCACGGCCAAATCTCGGGGACCGGATTGGCGCATGCGAAGACGATCGCATCCCTGGCCATTCCCTTGACCCATTCGGCCTTGATGATGCCGGGGCCAGGCCGCGAAAACGCGACGCAGACATCGGCCCCGGCAAGCGCCTCGGCAATCCCGCCGACAATTCCGTCCCGGTTCGATTCGGAGCAGACCGTCCACTTATCGCGGAACACGTCCTGAGCGGCCTCGATATCGCGCCGCCCCCGGTGAAGCGTTCCCTTGCTGTCGCATGCGACGATTGCGCCGGGCTCGATCCCATAGGCCTTGAGAAGGCGATATGTCGCGACGTTCGCGGCCCCCATCCCGATGAGGGCCAGTCGAATCCGATCCGGGCGCTTGTTGACGATGGCAAGCGCGTTCAAAAGCGCCGCGAGAAGAACGGTCGCCGAGCCCTGCTGATCGTCATGCCAAACCGGGATCGCCATCGTTGAGCGCAGGCGGTCGAGGACGTGGAAGCATTTCGGCTGGGCGATATCCTCGAGATTGATGCCTCCGAATGACGGCTCGAGAGCCCGAACGACTCGAATTAAATCGTCCGGGTCAGAGGTCCGAAGACACAGGGGAACGGCGTCGACCCCTCCGAGATACTTGAAGAGCAACGCCTTCCCTTCCATGACCGGCAGGCCGGCCTCGGGCCCGATGTCGCCGAGACCCAGGACGCGCGTGCCGTCCGAGACGATCGCAATGCAGTTCGCCTTGTTGGTGTGGTCGTAAACGAGTTCCGGGTTTGCTTGGATCGCCTTGCACGACGCGGCGACGCCCGGCGTGTACCAGATCGCGAAGTCGTCCATTCCGCGCACCGGACACTTCGGCAGAATTTGAACCTTGCCGCGATAACGCGGGTAAAGGCGCATGGCTTCCGCCGAAGGCCGCTCGGCCTTCGCAGCCAGGGCTGCCGGATCGCGTGCGCGATCGTCGGTTGAGTCCGAATTTGGCATGACAGGCTTGCGCTCCAGGTGACCTAGGGGGGAAGCCGCGCCGAGAGGTAGCGCAAACAGCCGCGAAGGCTTGCGAGCTGCGGATAGTCGGCTTCGGGGATGTCGAGGCCCGTGTCTTGGTGAATGGCGATGACGAAGTTGAGAAAATCCATCGAATCGATGTCGAACTGGTCGCGGAACGTCTTGGCGGGATCGATCTCGATGCCTTCAAGCTCCGGCGCCACCTTTTCGAGCGCGCGATGCACGATCGCCGTGATTGCGTCCTCGTTCACAGCTTGTCCGGCTCCGCCAGAAATTGTCCCAGTGTTTCGAGAAACCGGGCGGCACGATGGCCGTCGCTGACCCGGTGATCGGCGGCGACGCTCACCTGGATCAAGCGCCGCGGGACGATCGCGTCGTCCACGATCCATGGTCGCTTCATGACGGAACCAAGTCCGATCATGGCGACCTGCGGGGGATAGATGACGGGGTACACGGCATCGACGATTCCCTCGCCCAGATTTGTCACGGTCACGGTCGGGTCGGACAGCTCCGAACTCTTAAGCCCGCCGGTCCGCGCGCGCCTCACGAGATCGCCGAGCGCTCGCATCAGGCCGTCGAGATCGCACCGATCGGCATGATGAAGGGCCGGCGCGATCAGCCCGCCGCCGCGGAGCGCGATGGCCATCCCGAGATGGACGTCGCTGCTGGGGCGGAATAAGCCCTCGCTGTAGGTGCCGTTCAGTTCCGGCACGGCATGGAGAGCCAGTGCCACGGCCTTGAGAATCGGCACGACATAGAGCAGTCGCGCGGCGACCGGGCGCTTGGCGTTCTCACGCTCCAGCCAATCGAGGCAGGCGCTCGCATCCAAGGTGGCAGAGAGATAGTAGTGGGGAATCTCCCGTTTCGATCGGCTCATCGCGGCGGCGATGGCGCGCCGTATTTCACTGCCTGCTGCGACGGGCCCGCGCGGGCGCTCTTTGGCGGCGCGTTCGACATCGGCGCGCGTCACCGCGCCGTCGAAGCCCGAACCGCGGAGAGCCGCGGGATCGAGGCCGAGTTCGGTCGCCCGCCGGCGGGCAAGCGGCGAGATGCGCCCGCGCGCGCCACGTTCCTCCCGCGGCGCGGTCGTCGGCAGGGCGGCAGGCGCCGGCGCGCGCGGCGGTACCGTCGGCGGAGAGGGAGCCGCTGGGAGCATCGTCGGTTCAGCCGCCTCCGGCCCGTCGATGTGCGCGAGAACGGTGCCGACCGGAACCTTCTGTCCCGGCTCGACACAGATGTCGCGCAGCGTCCCGCTTTGAAACGACTCGATCTCGATCGCGCCCTTCTGCGTCTCCACGACCGCGACGATGTCGCCCCGCGCGATTGGGTCGCCCGGTCGCTTCAGCCACGCCACAAGCATCCCCGCATCCATGTCCGCGCCAAGCGACGGCATCCGGAAATCAGCCATGGCCGGTCACAAGGATCTTCGCGGCCGCCGCGATCGTTCCCGGCTGCGGCGTGGCCGCCTCCTCGAGATGGCGCGGATAGGGGATCGGGACTTCCGCGCTGCAGACGCGCGCGACCGGCGCATCCAGCTCGTAAAAGGCCCCGTCCATGATCCGCGCGCTCACCTCGGCGGCCAGGCTGCCCGTGCGCCACGCTTCGTCCACGACGACCGCGCGGTGCGTTCTCCTGATGGAGTTGAGGATGGTCTCATCGTCGAGCGGCCTGAGAGAGCGGAGATCGATGACCTCCGCCGATATGCCGTCCGCTTCCAGCGCCTCGGCCGCTTCCATCGCCTTGTGAACATTGGCGCTGTAGGCGATGAGCGTGACGTCCCGCCCTGGCCGCCGGACGGCCGCGCGATCGATCGCGACGGCGCCGGCGTCGTCGGCCAGATCGCCCTCGAGATTGTAGAGCGTCGCGTGCTCGAAGATGATGACGGGATCGGGATCCTGAAGTGCTGTCCACAGCATGCCGCGCGCGTCCTCGATCGTCGCGGGCGCCACGACGCGGATTCCGGGGATATGGGCATACCAGCACTCCAGGCTGTGCGAATGTTGGGCCGCCAACTGACGGCCCGCGCCGGTCGCCATGCGGATGACGAGCGGAACCGAGAACTGGCCGCCCGACATGTGACGGATCGTCGCCGCGTTGTTGACGATCTGGTCGAGTGCCAGAAGGCTGAAATTGACCGTCATGATCTCGACGATGGGCCGCATGCCGCCGAGTGCCGCGCCGATGCCGGCGCCGACGAACCCGCCCTCGGCAAGCGGCGTGTCGCGGACGCGATCCGGTCCGAATTCGGCCAGGAGTCCCTTGCTGCAAGCATAGGTGCCGCCGTAGCGGCCGACATCCTCGCCCATGAGGAACGCACGGCCGTCGCGCGTGAGCGCTTCGTGCAGCGCTTTCCGGACAGCTTCGCGGTAGGTCGTCTTCATTCCGCAGCCTGCGCCGTCAACGGCGTGTGGACATCACGCAAGAGGTCCTCGACGGGTTCCCACGGCGCCGCTTCGGCGAAGGCGATGGAGTCCTCGATCTCGGCGGCGGCATCCCGCTCGATCGTCTTCACGTCGGCGTCGTGCAGCAGTCCGGCCGTGAGTCCCCAATCCTGAAACAAGTGGATGGGATCCCGCTCCTTCGCATGATCGACCTCAGCCTTGTCGCGGTACAGCTCCGGGTCGAACATGGAATGCGCGCGAAAGCGGTACGTGCGGTTTTCGAGGAAATAGGGCGTACCGCTCTCTCTGATCGATGCCACGGCCCGGGTGGCGGCAACTTCGACCGCCACCACGTCCATCCCGTCGACGACCGCGCCGTTCACGTTGTAACTCTCGGCGTGGCGGCGGATGTCTGTCTGCGATTCGGAGCGCTCAAGCGCCGTGCCCATGGCGTAGAAATTGTTCTCGCACACGAAGAGCACGGGCAACTTCCACAGGGCCGCGAGATTGAGCGACTCGTGAAAGGCACCCTCGGCGGCGGCACCTTCGCCGAAAAAGCAGGCCGTAACTCTGGCACGGTTCTGCATCTTGTCGGCGAGGGCGAGGCCAACGGCCAAGGGGAGCCCGCCGGCCACGATCGCATTGCCGCCATAGAACCGCGTTGCGGCATCGAAGATGTGCATCGAGCCGCCCCGGCCGCGGCTGCACCCGGCGGCCTTTCCGTACATCTCGGCCATGATCGGCCGCATGCCGATGCCCCGGGCGAGGGCATGACCGTGCTCACGGTAGGTGGCGACGATTGCATCGTCCGCCGCAAGCGCACGAATGACGCCGACCGCGTTCGCCTCCTCGCCGATGTAAAGGTGAAGAAAGCCCCTGATCTTGCCCGCGCCGTAGAGCTCCGCGCATTTCTCCTCGAAACGGCGAATGCGCAGCATTTGGCGCAGGAGATCGAGCGCGTGCGGACGATCGAGCCTCGGCTTGGCGCCGCCCGGAGTCATGCGCCGCCCTCGAGCATGGACAGGTCGCCCTCCGGCAACCCCAGCTCGCGCGCCTTGAGCAGCCGGCGCATGATCTTGCCCGAGCGCGTCTTGGGAAGGGAGGGCCGGAAATCGATCTCGCGCGGCGCGACGGCGGGGCCGAGCCGCTTGCGCGCGTGGGCCAGAAGCGCGCGTCGCAGCTCCTCGCTCGGCTCATAGCCGTCCTTGAGCGCGACGAACGCCTTCACGACCTCCATCATCACGGAATCCGGCACGCCGATCACCCCCGCCTCGGCGACGGCGGGATGTTCCATGAGCGCGCTTTCGACCTCGAACGGTCCGATGAGGTGCCCGGCCGACTTGATGACATCGTCGCTGCGGCCGATGAACCAGAAGTAGCCGTCCCCATCGCGCCGCGCGAGATCGCCCGTCAGGTACCAGCCGTCAACGAAACTCCGCCGGTACCGCACGTCATCATTGAGATAGCCGCGGAACATCGACGGCCATCCCGAACGGAGCGCGAGCTCCCCTTCGACACCCGGATCGTTGACGGGTGCGACGCCACCGTCGCTCCGCCGCACGATGGCGGCCTCGATTCCCGGCAGCGGCCGCCCCATGGACCCCGGCTTGATGTCCATGGAGAGATAATTGGAAATCATGATGCCGCCGGTTTCGGTCTGCCACCAATTGTCGTGAAACGGCAAGCCGATGGCTTCGAGACCCCAGAGCACGCCTTCCGGATTGAGCGGCTCTCCGACACTGGCCATGAATCGGAGGGACGACAGGTCGAATCGGCGCGGCAGCTCGGTGCCGATCTTCATCAGCATGCGGATCGCCGTCGGCGCCGTGTACCACACCGAGACGCGCTGGGCCTGGAGAATGCGATACCAGCGTTCGGCGTCGAATTCCTCCTCATCGACGACGATCGTGGCGCCACAGGTCAAGGGCGCGATGATGCCGTAGGACGTACCGGTCACCCAGCCGGGATCGGCGGTACACCAGAATATATCTCCTTCATGCAGATCGAGCGCGAGGCGCCCCGTGGCGTGATGCGCGACGACGGCGCCGTGCACGTGCATTGCGCCCTTCGGCGTGCCCGTGGTCCCGCTGGTGAAATGGAGAAGGGCGAGATCGTCCGCATGCGTCGACGCGGTGGCGAACGAGTCGCCCGCCGTCGCCATCAGGTCGCGATAGCTTGCGGCGCCGTCGGGCGTCGGGCCAGCCTCGTCGATCAACAGGACGTGGGTGAGCGCGGGAAGTCGATTCCTTATCCCCTCGACCTTTCGTTCGTAGAGCCCCTTCGTGGTGACGAGAAGCTTGGCCTCGCCAAGCGACATGCGCGCGTGCACGGGCTCCGGCCCGAAAGCGGAGAATAGGGGACAGAGAACGCAGCCGGCCTTCCAGGCTCCGAGCGCCGTGACATAGAGCTCCGGCACCCGATGAAGAAGGGTGTAGACGCGGTCGCCCTTGCCAAGGCCGAGATTGACAAGGAGGTTCGCAAACCGGTTGCTGAGCCGCGCCAGGTCCTGATAGGTGAAGTGCTGGGTCTCGCCGGTCTTCGGAACCCACACCAAGGCCGTCTTGTTCGCCCGACCCGCCGCGACATGCCGGTCGACGGCCTCGTGGGCGATGTTGATCCCACCGGACGGCGAACCGTCGAGGTCGCGTCGCGCGCGCTCCCACGAGAACTGCGCGCATGCCGTCGCGTAATCCGGCATGTTGGGCGCGACCGTCCACAAATCACGCAGTTTTCGAACGATCTCCAGGGGCATTGCAACACGGGGCCTTGTGTCAGGCAGACATGCTGAACGACGCGCCGTGTCGGACATTGATATGCCTCAACCCCAAGGCCTTAGAACAGGCTGATCTCACCCGCGAGAATCCGCCCCCAAATCGTGCCGAGCCCGGCCAGCTCGTCCGCGACAAGGCGTGCGATATGCGGCCTCAAGACCGCGAGAGGGACGTCGTCACGCGTGCTGACGCGGAGATGCGCGATCTGCGGATCATCCACGGGGTGGCCGATGCGGCTCACGAGGTAGCACTGCGCCGCGGTAATCTCGGGCAGCTCCGCGACGACCGCGCTTGCGATGCGGCTGGCCGCGATGTTGTAAAGTTTGCCCACATGGCTGACGGGATTCTTGCCGGCAAGGGATTCGATGCTCATCGGCCGGTAGGGCGTGATGAGGCCGTTGGCGCGATTGCCGCGTCCCGCCTGGCCGTCGTCACCGGCTTCGGCCGATGTGCCGGTCACGGTGAGGTAGATCGCGCCGGCCGAGGGATCGTCGGCCGCGTTCACCTCGACCTCGCTCGCCGGGGTGCCGAGCAGCTTGCAAATGCTTTGCACTTCGGCCGCAAGCTCGCCCTTGAGCGCGAGGTAGTGGTTGAGATCCCTTACATGCCGGCCAACGATCGCCCGCGCCACCGTGAGCCAGACCAGGCCGCGCGAGGCCACGCCCATGACCTTGACGTCTTCGCCGTGTGCGGGGTGCGCGCGGCGGAATGCGGCCGCGTTCAGGCGCCGCTCGACCTCGAGCACGACGTCCTCGAGGCGTGTCGTCGGGGCGTAGCCCACCACGCACGACGTGTCGTTTGCAAGGGCAACGCCGCCCTTGCGTTGACGTTCGAAGAGCGCGCTGAGATCGGCAGATCCCGGCCGCACGAGACAGTGCACGCGAAGGTGACGCTCGGGATCGAGCCCAGCGATATGTTCCGCGAACCATTGTCGAACGCATTCGCCGGCGATCTCGTCGATCGGCACCTCCACATCGCCGGCCTTCGTGACCGCACGGCCGGCGAGGAAGATTTCGATCGGCGCCAGCACCTCGCCGCCGCCGAATGCTGGCCTCGCCGCGCCGCCCCAGAGAAGGACCTTGTCGACGTTGTGATGAAGGATCACGCCGAACCGGTCGAGATAGAATCGACAGAGTGCCGTTGATAGAGCCTCCGCGAGGGCATCCGAAATCGTATCGGGGTGGCCGAGGCCTTTGCGCTCGACGATCTCGACTGATTCCGCAGTGGGTTTCGAGAGAACGGAGTCAAGGAGGAGTTCCATCGCCTTCGCTCCGGCATGACATCGAACCTTGCGCCGCGCATGTGCAATATCCCGCACGGCAATCACTTTCTCATCCGGGACGTCCGATCCGCTTGATCCATCTCAATGATCGAACGGGTGCGCCGCCTAAGATGGGCTCGCAGCTCCAGCAGGGACCGGCGATGGTGCCATGACGACGGTCGCCTCCTTCACGATCACCCATAGCCGTTTTCTCGACCCGGCCGGGGCACTGACCCAGGCACTGCCCGAATTCGCGCGCGGCCCATCCGCGTTGAAACGGCTCTATCGCGCGATGGCATTGACGCGCGTCTTCGATGCGAGGGCACTCGCGCTTCAGCGAACGGGCCGGCTCGGCACCTATGCATCGTCGCTCGGTCAGGAGGCGGTCGCGGTCGGTCTTGCCGACGCGATGCGGGCGGAGGACGTGCTGGTCCCCTCGTTCCGCGAACACGGGGCGCAGCTCCTGCGCGGCGTCACGGCGACGGAACTGTTTCTCTATTGGGGCGGGGATGAGCGTGGCAGCAACTTCGCCTCGGCACGGGAGGATTTTCCCGTCGCGATCCCCGTCGGCAGCCAGGCGCCGCACGCGGCCGGCGTTGCGCTCGCTTTCATGCTTCGTGGAGATCAGCGCGTCGCCGTCTGTGCGTTCGGAGACGGCGCCACGTCGAAGGGCGATGTCTACGAAGCCATGAACCTCGCCGGCGTCTGGCGGCTTCCCGTGGTCTTCGTCATCAACAACAATCAATGGTCGATTTCTGTCCCCCGGTCCGCTCAGACCGCCGCCGCGACGCTCGCGCAAAAGGCGGTCGCGGCCGGCTTCGCCGGGGAGCAGGTCGACGGCAACGACGTCATCGCCGTACGCCACGCCGTGGGGTCCGCGATCGAACGGGCGCGTGGAGGCGAAGGGCCGGCGCTTATCGAAGCGATCACCTATCGCCTTGCCGACCACACCACGGCCGATGACGCGCGCCGCTATCGTGATGACGCCGAGGTGAGCCGCCATTGGAAGGACGACCCCATCGCGCGGCTCCGTCTCTACCTCACGCGGGAGGCCGGCTGGACCAAGGACGACGAGGAACACCTCCTCTCCGAGTGCGGGCAGGTGATCGTCAACGCCGCGGAGACGTATCTGGCAATGGCGCCGCAACCCCCGTCGGCACTGTTCGATCATCTCCATGCGTCGCTCCCCGATGCGCTCGCGGCGCAGCGCGACATCCTCCTGCGTGAAAGCGACCGCCATGGTTGAGCGCACGCTCGTCGAGGCACTCAATTTGGCGCTCGTCCGCGCGATGACCGAGGACGAGCGCGTCATCCTGTATGGCCAAGACGTAGGAATCGATGGTGGCGTCTTCCGTGTCAGCGAAGGCCTGCTCCGCCAGTTTGGCGCAAAACGCGTCCTCGACACGCCGCTCTCCGAAACGGTTCTTGCCGGCCTCGCCGTCGGCCTCGGCGCGCAGGGCTTCCGCCCCATCGTCGAGATTCAATTCGACGGGTTCCTGTACCCCACCCTCGACCAGCTGATCAATCATGCCGCGCGGCTGCGAACACGGACGCGCGGCCGGCTGTCCTGTCCGATGGTCCTTCGTGCGCCCTATGGTGGCGGCATTCATGCACCGGAGCACCACTCCGAAAGCAACGAGGCCTTGTTCGCACACATTCCGGGGCTGCGCGTCGTCATCCCGAGCTCGCCTCGCCAAGCCTACGGTCTCCTTCTGGCGGCCATACGCGATCCCGATCCGGTGGTCTTCCTCGAGCCGAAGCGCCTCTACCGCGCGCTGCGCGAGGAGGTCGCCGACGACGGCGCGTCGCTGCCGCTCGATCGTTGTTTCGCCGTTCGCGAGGGACGCGACGTCACCCTCGTCGCTTGGGGTGCCATGATGCGCGAGACGCTCGAGGCCGCTGAACAGCTTTCATCTGCCGGCGTCGAGGCCGAAGTCATCGATGTCGCAACGCTGAAGCCTCTCGATGCCGACACGATCCTACGCTCGGTCGAGAAGACCGGACGCTGCATCATCGTTCACGAGGCGCCGTTGACCGGCGGATTTGGCGCGGAGATCGCCGCGCGGCTGGCAGAGCATGCGTTGACCTCCCTGCTTGCTCCGGTCGTACGCGTGGCGGGCTATGATACGGTCATGCCACTGGCCAAACTCGAGCATTTCTACATGCCAAGCGCAGCGCGCATCGTCGATGCCGCGTCAAGGGTCATGGCATACGCATGAGCACCTTCACGCTTCCCGACCTCGGCGAAGGGCTTCAGGAGGCGGAAATCGTCGCCTGGCATGTCGCGGACGGAGAGCACGTCGTCGCCGACCAGCCGCTCGTATCCGTCGAGACCGACAAGGCCGTGGTTGAGATCCCGTCGCCGCGCTCGGGACGCATCGCCTGCCTCCATGGCGCGCCCGGTGATATCGTGAAAATCGGCGCTGCGCTCGTCGACTTCGCCGAGATCGAGGCGCCGGACACAGGCACGGTGGTGGGTGAGGTCCCGGCGGCCGGACCCATGGCACCACCGCGCCGGCCATCGCCTGCTGCGCCGGCCGAGTCCGCCGTGCGCGCAGCGCCGGCCGTGAGAGCGTTGGCCAAGAGCCTCGGCGTCGATCTCACACGAATCGTTGGCACGGGGCCCGGTGGCACGATCACGCGTGCGGACGTGGAAGGGGCGGCGTCTGCCGCTATGCGAGGGGGAGAACCGCTCCGCGGCGCGCGGCGCACCATGGCGCGCGTCATGGCCGACGCGCATTCGCGGGTCGCGCTGGCAACGATCCATGACGATGCCGACGTCGAGCATTGGGTGACACCGACCGCCGACGTCACGGCGCGGCTCGTCCGCGCGATCGCGTGCGGATGCCGCGCGGAGCCGGCCTTGAACGTCTGGTTCGACGCCGCATCCGGAACGCGCCGGCTCCATGACCGGGTCGATCTCGGCGTCGCCATGGACACCCCCGATGGGCTCTACGTCCCCGTGCTGCGCGACGTCGGCGGGAAGGACGCGGCTGCACTGCGCAACGGCATCAACAGCCTCCGGACCCTCGTCGTCGAGCGCCGTCTTTCACCAGAGGACCTGAAGGGGCCGACCATCACGCTGTCGAACTTCGGCACGGTGGCCGGGCGCCATGCGACGATGCTCGTGGTTCCGCCGCAGGTCGCCATCCTCGGCGCCGGGCGAATACGCCACGAGGCCAGAGTGCATGGCGGCACGATCGCGACGCGACAAATTCTGCCGCTGTCGCTGAGTTTCGATCATCGGGTGGTGACCGGCGGCGAAGCGGCGCGATTCCTCGCTGCCGTCATCGGCGATCTCGAACGAGAGACCTAATTTGAATTGAGGTGAGGCGATGGAAGACGCGTTTCGATTCGCCGACGACCTGGGCCCGGAAAAGATCGTCCATATCCATGAGCCTCGGCTCGGTTTGAGAGCGATCCTCGTCATC